>DASVEG010000106.1:0-8936 GCA_036380695.1 Acidimicrobiales bacterium | reverse complement strand
GAGCGCAGGCCGCGACACTGCGGCGTCGCGTCTCGATCGTCGACCCAGTGGCCAGGTGGTGGGCGCGGCAGCCGTGGACGGTGAAGGCGTTCGTCTTCCTCGCCACCCTCGCCTTCGCGATCGGCTACCCGCAGACGATCTCCAAGTACTGGCAGAGCGTGCTTTTCTCGCCCGTCGGCATCTACATCTTGCTGGCGCTGGGGCTCAACATCGTGGTCGGCCAAGCGGGACTGCTCGACCTCGGGTACGTCGCGTTCTATGCCGTCGGTGCGTACACCGCGGCGAAGCTGACGACGACGTTCGAATGGAACGTGTGGGCGACGATCCCCGTCGCGGTGCTCGCCGCGATGCTCGCCGGTGTGCTTCTCGGCGCGCCGACGCTCCGATTGCGCGGCGACTACCTGGCCATCGTCACGCTCGGGTTCGGCGAGATCGTCCGCATCGTCGCCAACAACACCGAGTCGTTGGGTGCGACCCGCGGCATCTCCGGCATCCCCCACCCGACGCCGGCCTCGACCTTCGGCGGCGACCCGCTGCCCTACTACTACGTGACGCTCGCGCTCATCGTCTTCACGGTGCTGCTGGTCGTGCGGCTGCGCCGATCGCGCGTCGGCCGGTCGTGGTCGGCGATCCGTGAGGACGAGGATGCGGCCGAGGCGATGGGCGTTCCCACGTTCAACATGAAGCTGTGGGCCTTCGCAATGGGCGCGCTCACCGGCGGCCTCGGCGGGTGGGCGTACGCGAGCCGGGTCGGCTTCATCAACCCGGACAACTTCACGCTCTTCCTCTCGATCTACATCCTCGCGGCCGTGGTGCTGGGCGGGATGGGCTCGATCCCCGGCGTGCTCGCAGGAGCGTTCGCGATCGGGTTCCTCCCCGAATACCTCCGCGAGGCCGCGGCCGGCGAGACCCTGGCGCGCTGGCTGAACACGATCACCGGCGGCGACGCCTCGAACATCACCGAGTACCGCGTCTTCCTCTTCGGGGGTGCGCTCGTCGCGATGATGATCTTCCGGCCCCAAGGGTTGCTGCCCAGCCGGCAGCGAGCCGCCGAGCTCACGGAGGCGACGCCGACACAAGGGCTCGCCGGCGAGGTGGCCGGCGTGACCGAGTCGCATGCTTCCGCGCTGGCGGATGCCGGCGGGTCCGACGCCGATGCACCCGATCCCGCGATGGAGGCGTCGACGCTCGAGCAGCCCACCGAGCAACAGGTCGCAGACGTCGGCGCCTCGATGCACGAGGTGCTGGAAGCGCGCGGGCTCGCCGATGCGGACGTGGTGCTCGAGCTTTACGAGGTGTCGATGCGCTTCGGCGGCGTCAACGCGCTCAACGGCGTGTCGCTCGAGCTCCGGTCGGGCGAGATCCTCGGTGTCATCGGTCCGAACGGTGCGGGCAAGACGACGATCTTCAACTGCATCACGGGGGTCTTCCACCCCACGGGCGGAGCCATCCGCCTGGGCGGGACGAACGTCGTGGGCTGGCGCCCGCACCGCATCACCAAGGCCGGCATCGCCAGGACGTTCCAGAACATCCGCCTGTTCCCGAACATGACCGCGGCGGAGAACGTGATCGTCGGCACCGACGCGCGCCACCGCACGAGCGTTCCGGGCGCCGTCGTCGGCGTGCCCCGCCACTGGCGCGAGGAGCGCGACGCGCGGGAGAACGCGGCGCGCCTGCTGGAGTTCGTCGGCATCTCCCACCGGGCGAACGAGGTGGCGCGCAACCTCCCCTACGGCGACCAGCGCCGCCTCGAGATCGCGCGGGCGATGGCGACGGGCCCTGGCGTGCTGCTGCTCGACGAGCCCGCGGCCGGCATGAACCCGTCGGAGAAGCAGGCGTTGATGGCGTTGATCCGCGAGATCCGCGCGACCGGCATCTCGATCCTGCTCATCGAGCACGACATGGGTCTCGTCATGCAGGTGTGCGATCGCATCGCCGTGCTCGACTTCGGCGAGAAGATTGCCGAGGGTCCGCCCGCGGAGATCCAGCGCGACCCGCGCGTGATCGCCGCGTACCTCGGCGTGGTGGACGATGCCGCTTCTTGAGCTCGACGACGTCCACGTCAGTTACGGCAAGGTCGAGGCGCTGAAGGGCGTCTCGCTCACGGTCGAACCGGGCGAGATCGTCACGCTCATCGGCGCGAACGGCGCGGGGAAGACGACGACGCTCAAGACGATCTCCGGGCTACGCCCGGTGAGCTCCGGCCGCATCCTGTTCGAGGGCGCGTCGATCGCGAACCAACCCGCGCATCGCCTCGTCCAGCTCGGCATCTGCCAGGCGCCGGAGGGTCGCGGGATCTTCCCGGGGATGTCGGTCGTCGAGAACCTCGAGATGGGCCTGTACGCCCGCAAGCTCAAGCGCGAGCAGATGACGGCGGACTTCGACCGCGTGTTCGCGTTGTTCCCGCGCCTCGCGGAGCGCCGGAAGCAGGCGGGTGGCACGTTGTCCGGCGGCGAGCAACAGATGCTCGCGATCGGGCGTGCGCTCATGTCGGCGCCCAAGGTCCTCCTCCTCGACGAACCGTCGATGGGGCTGGCGCCGCGGTTGGTGGCCCAGATCTTCTCCATCGTGGCGGCCATCAACGAGCAAGGGACGACGATCCTGCTCGTGGAGCAGAACGCGGCGCAGGCGCTGCAGCGCGCCCACCGCGCCTACGTGCTCGAGACGGGCCGGGTGGTGAAGAGCGGGAACGCGAGCGACCTGCTCGACGACGAGTCGGTCAAGGCCGCGTACCTCGGCGGCGACGTGGCGGGGTCGGAGCAGCCGTCGCCGCCTCCGCCGCCGCCGCCGTTGCCGCCTCCGCCTTCGCCGTCGCCGGAGTGACGACGTACGCGCAGTGGTGCTCGCCCGCCATCATGTGGGCGACGCGGTCGACCGTGGCGTCCGGGAGCAGCGCACGGAGGAACTCGATCTCGCTCGAGCACGCCTGGCGGTACGCCGCGGCGACGCCGAGGACGGCGCAGTTGTGCTCGGTGATGCGGTAGGTGCCGTCGGGCAGGGCCTCCCAGTCGGCGAGGTAGCCGTCCTCGTCGAGGATCGCCGCCAGCTCCGCGATCTTGTCGGCGAACGCGTCGCCGGCCGTGTCGAGGCGCTGGCGCGCGTCGTCGATGCGGCGGTCGCGTCTGCGGTCGAACACCGTCTGCAGGAGCTCGGGGCTCTCGGTCTCGACGATCGACAACACCTCGTTCGTCAGCTCGCTGTAGGTCTTCGGGAAGAGGGCTTCGGCGACGTCGGTGAGGTGGTACACGTGCTTGGGCCGGCCGGGGCTGCCCTTGACCTCACGGTGCACGACGAACCCGTTGGCCACGAGGCCGCTGAGGTGCTGGCGGACCGCGCTCGCGGTGACGCCGAGGTCGCGTGCGAGCTCTTCCGCCCTCGCCTCGCCACGCTTCTTCAACCCGACGAGGATCTGGCGGCGCGTGCTCGGCAGGGTTGCGAGGCTCGCCGTCTCGGCCATCCGCACCAGGGTACGGGCGCTACAGGGCGAGCTGTTCCAACACCTCGTCGACGTCGCCGAGGACGCCCGTGTAGAAGGCGCCGAACTCCGCGTAGATCGCCGACGCCCGGTCGTACCGCATCGTGTAGACGGTCGCCTTGAGGTCGTCGGGGTGGACGCCGAACAAGGTGACGCCCCACTCGTAGTCGTCCAGGCCCGTCGAGCCGGTGATGAGCTGGAGGATGCGGCCGCTGAACTTCCGCCCCGACGCGCCGTGCTCGTACATCAGGTCTTTGCGCTCCTCGTACGGCAGCTCGAACCAGTTCTGGCCGACGTTCCTGCGCTTCGACATCGGATAGAAGCAGATGGCCCGCTTCCCCTCCGGTGGCAGCCGCGGGTAGAGGCGCGCGTTGAGCATCTCCTCGGGCATGCCCTTCGCGTACTCGCTGACCTCGGTGAGGCTGACGTAGGAGTCGACGACGTCGAGCCCCGCTTGTTGGAGGGCGGTCTGCAGGGTACGCAGGCGAACCATGTCGGGGCCGAGGGCGAGCACGCCGAGGTCGGCCTTGTGACCGAGGACGGTGAAGGGGACGACCTGGTGGTCGGGGCTCGCGGTGAGGTCCTTCACCGCCGTGCGCACCGCCTGCCCGTCGGTCGCCGCGGTCGTCTTGCAGAACAGGTGCAGCACCGCCCACCCCGTCGACGGCGACAGCGGCTCCATCCGATCGCTCACACTCACGCCGCCGAGTCTCCCGCACTTCTCCGTTGTGGAGGCAATAGAGGCGGCTCTACCGCCTCTATTGCCTCCGGAATGCGGGTGCGGGCGCGGGTGCGGGCGCGGACGGGCGCGCGGGAGGCGGCGGGTGGGCGGGTCATGCCGAGCGCTGGCCGAGCTGGCGGAGGCGGGTGGCGCGGGTGTCCATGACCAATTGCCACGTGCCCTCCGGGTCGCCGACGACGTGTTCGTACAGCAGGCGGAGGACTTGCACGCCGTGTCGCGCCGCGCTCGCATCGCGGTCGTTGTCGCGCTTGCGGTCGGCGATGCGGTCGTGCCAACGGCGGCCGTCGGTCTCGAGCGCGAGGAGTGCGTCCGCGTAGCCCGCGTCCGCACAGCCGGCGACCTGTTCGCGCGTCGGGTACGGCCACGCGAGCTGAGGCCGCGGGCCGCCGAAGCGGTCGAACAGCTCCATGAAGGCTCGCTCGAGCCGGCTCAGGGGAGGCACGTGACCAGGGCCGCGCTCGTCGAGGATCTCGCCCAGCATCTTGAAGCCCGGCTTGCCGCGACGGGCGAGGCTGAGGAACTCCGAGCCGACATCGGCGTACGTGAGCTTCTTCGCCACCTTCGCGTCGTCGAGCACGTGCGCGAGGCGTCCGCGCCTGGTCGTTGCTGCGAGATCGCAGATCGTCCGCGCCGGCGTGGTCACCAGCAGGGCATCGTGCGCTTCCACCGATACCAGCCAGTGATCCCTCGTCTGGTGCAGGACAGCGCCCTCAACTCGTGGGTGCGACCCGTGCGGCACCAGCAGCGTCGGCACGTCGTACTCCTGGTAGGTCGCGAACCCGTGCCTCCGCGCCGCGGCCTCGTGCGACACGGCAGCCCACGACCACGCCGCCAGCCTCGCCGCCCACAACCGCTGCTCGAACGACGGCACCGCAGACCCAGCGACGTACACCCCCGGATGCACCCGCCGAAGCACTCCGTGTTGAGCTGCCCATCGCCGTTCGTGGTCGGTGACTCCTACCTCTTCGAGCTGGCGCCGCGCGACGACGTTCGCCTGAGCGACCATCAGAGCCCGGACCTTCGGGTTCGCTAGCAACGTCATGCCCAACATCAGCACGTGGGTGCGACACCAATTCGTTCCGGAGGCAATAGAGGCGGCTCTACCGCCTCTATTGCCTCCGGAACGCTGGAAGACTGGCGGCGTGCGACGGGTGTGGGGGGCTGCAGCCGTCGTCGCCGCGCTGGTGGTGCCGGTCGGGCCGCCGGTGCAGGCACCCGCACGCGCGGCAGCAGCGGCCGCAGCGGCCGCGGCGGTGCCGGTGCTGGTGGTCGACGGGCGGGGGTTCGGGCACGGCGTCGGCATGGCCCAGGACGGGGCGTACTGGATGGCCTCGGGCGGCGCCAGAACCGACCAGATCCTCGCCCAGTTCTATCCGGGCACGACGATCGGTCGGGGGCGTGGCCCCGTGCGCGCCGTCGTGCACGACGTCGGCCCCTCGCCCACCAGCGTGGTGCTCGCGTTCCCCGACGGCGGCGAAGTGCGCGACGCGCCCTCGGGCGACCAGTCGACCGGTTTCCCCCTCCGCGTCGAGCCCGGCCGGCAGGTGCGCGTCGTGTGGGACGCGGGTCGCTACCGCGTCGAGGAGGTCGGCCCCGCCGGCACCACGATCGCGCTCGGCCCGATGCGGCTCGCGTCCGCCACCCGCCGCGCCCAGCTCGTCGACCCGCCGCCCACGAGCACGACGACGACGACGCCGTCACCGGCGTCGACGACCACCACGACGACGACCGCCCCGCCGGACCCGACCGGGACCACCACGACGACCGCACCCCCCGATGGCTCGGGCACGACGACCACATCGCCTGCACCATCCGGCGAGCCGTCGCCCGACCCGCATGCCACGACGACGACCGCCCGCCCGGCCAGGACCACGACCCGCTCCATCTGGGCGGTGCCGGCGAACAACGGGACGGTCGAGCTCCCCGTTCGCCAACGCCGGTACCGGGGGGCGCTCGAGGCAACGGCTGCCACGGGCACGCTCCGCGTGGTCAACCAAGTCGACGTCGAGACCTACCTCAAGGGCATGGGCGAGGTCCGCGACCCTCGCTGGCCGGCTGCTGCCCTCCGCGCCCAGGCGATCGCAGCCCGCACCTACGCGCTGCGGGCGATGTCGGTCGGCGGCGAGCTCTGCGACACGCAGCGTTGCCAGGTGTACCTCGGCGCGCAAGCGGAGTACGCGGCCATGAACAAGGCGGTCGACGCCACCGCGGGCCAGGTCATCGTCTTCGGACGCAACCTCGCCAGCGCGGTGTACTCGGCGAACGGCGGTGGCCACAGCGCGAGTCGCGAGGAGGGCTTCGGCGTCGTCGCCAACGACCTTCCCTACCTGCGGCCGGCCCCGTACCCGACACAGGACCAGGCCCCGTGGTCGGTGACCGTCTCCCTCCGCGACGTCGCAGCGCGCCTCGCCTACCCGGGCGAGATCACGAGCGTCAGCGCGTCGCGCACCGGACCATCCGGCCGCGTCCTCGAGGTCACCGTCGACGGCACCGCCGGGCCCAAGCCGGTGCCCGGCATCGCGTTCGACGCCGCGCTCGGGCTGCGCTCCACGCTCTTCTCCCTCCGCCTCGACCAGGTCGACGCTGCACCCCCTCCGCCGCCGGACGCGGAGGCGCTCATCCAGGCGTTGCCGGAGGACGCGGCTGCCGCGGTCGACGAGGAGCTGCGGGGCGGGATCGTGCCCGCCCGCACCTCCCCCACGGGCGCCTCGACGCCGCGCGTATCACCGGTCGCCGCCGACGCCGACGGCCACGCGGACGAGATGGCCGCGGTCGGTGCGTTCTGGGCGCTCGTCGCGGCGATGAGCGCCGTCGTCCTGCGCCTGACGCGCCCGACGCCGGGCGAGCACTTCCTCCGCTGACGCGACGAAGGCCCCGGCGGAACCGTCGTTCCGCCGAGGCCTCCGTCAGTGATCCCTGTGGCTGGGACCGGGACTCAGAAGTCCTCCATCCCCCCACCCGGCATGCCGCCGGCGTTCTTCTCTTCCGGCTTGTCGACGATGACGGCCTCGGTCGTGAGGAACAGGGCCGCGATCGACGCCGCGTTCTGCAGCGCCGAACGGGTCACCTTCGCCGCGTCGGGCACCTTCGCCGACAGGTCTTCGTACTCGCCGGTGGCGGCGTTGTAGCCGACGCCACCCTCGAGATCCTTGACCCGCTGGACGATGACGCCACCCTCGAGGCCGGCGTTCACCGCGATCTGCTTCAGCGGCTCCTCGACGGCCTTGGCGACGATGCGGGCACCGGTCGCCTCGTCGCCCTCGAGCTTCTGGACGCGATCGAGGATCGCGGCCTGGGCACGGAGCAGGCACACGCCGCCGCCGGGGACGACGCCCTCCTCGACGGCAGCCTTCGCCGTCGAGACTGCGTCCTCGATGCGGTGCTTCTTCTCCTTGAGCTCGACCTCGGTGGCCGCGCCGACCTTGAGGACGGCGACACCGCCCGACAGCTTGGCGAGGCGCTCCTGGAGCTTCTCGCGGTCGTAGTCGCTGTCGGTGTTGTCGATCTCGGTCTTGATCTGGTTGATGCGACCCTTGATCTCGTCCTCGCCGCCGCCGCCCTCGACCACGGTCGTCTCGTCCTTGGTGACGACGAGCTTGCGGGCGGTGCCGAGCAGGTCGAGCGTGGCGTTCTCGAGCTTGAGGCCGACCTCTTCGCTGATGACCTGGCCGCCGGTGAGGATGGCCATGTCCTGCAGCATCGCCTTGCGGCGCTCGCCGAAGCCGGGGGCCTTGACGGCGACGACCTTGAGGGCGCCGCGGATCTTGTTGACGACGAGCGTGGCGAGCGCCTCGCCCTCGACGTCCTCGGCGATGATCGCCAGGGGGCGACCGGCCTGCAGCACCTTCTCGAGCAGCGGGAGCAGGTCGCGCAGCGCCGAGACCTTCGAGCTCACGAGGAGGAGGTACGCGTCTTCGAGGACGGCCTCCATGCGCTCGGGATCGGTGACGAAGTAGGGCGAGATGTAGCCCTTGTCGAACCGCATGCCCTCGACCAGCTCGATCTGCATGCCGAAGGTGTTCGACTCCTCGACGGTGATGACGCCGTCCTTGCCGACCTTGTCCATGGCCTCGGCGATGAGGCCGCCGATCTCCTCGTCGTTGTTCGCCGAGATCGACGCGACCGAGGCGATCTGCTCCTTGGAGTCGATCTCCTTGGCCTGGTTGCGGATGCTCTCGACGGCGGCCTCGACGGCGGCCTCGATGCCCCGCTTGAGGCTCATCGGGTTGGCGCCAGCCGCGACGTTGCGGAGGCCCTCGCGGACCATCGCCCACGCGAGCACGGTCGCCGTGGTGGTGCCGTCGCCGGCGACGTCGTCGGTCTTCTTCGCGACCTCCTTGACGAGCTCGGCCCCGATCTTCTCGTACGGGTCCTCGAGGTCGATCTCCTTCGCGACGGACACGCCGTCCTTGGTGATCGTGGGCGCGCCCCACTTCTTCTCGAGGACGACGTTGCGGCCCTTGGGGCCAAGCGTGACGCGTACCGCGTCCGCCAACTTGTTCATGCCGTCCTCGAGGGACCGGCGGGCCGTGTCCTCGAAGGCAATCAGCTTGGGCATGGGTCGGAATCCCTCCGTAGGGGTGTTAGCACTCGAACCTTCTGACTGCTAAAGCATGCCGCGCGTTAGCAGTCGGCGCAAGTGAGTGCTAGCCGACCCCGCATGACGCCGCCGTCAGGACGCCGACGCGTTTTTGGGCGCGCTCATGCCGGTATTCCGGC
>DASVEG010000105.1:0-8457 GCA_036380695.1 Acidimicrobiales bacterium | reverse complement strand
GGTCGTGGTACGCCTGGTGGCGGAGCTGCGCCTCGAGATCGCGGAGTTGCTGGAGCGACTGCTCGAGGGTGCCGCTCTCGAGGACGACCGCGACGTTCTCGGTGAGCGCGGCGAACAGCTCGAGGTCGCTGTGGTCGAAGTGGTTGGCCTCGCCGATCCGGTTGGCGACGACGATGGTCGCGACGACGCGGTCTTGGCGACGAACGGCGACGGTCATCGCCTCGGTGATGCCGCGCTCGCGCAGGACCGACACGATGGGCCGCCCGGCGTCGGGATAGAAGCACGGCTCGCCGACGGGGAGCATCTCCGCCCACTCGAGCTCGCCTGGCGCGAGCTCGACACGCGTCATGGCCTCGACGGCGGCGCCCGGGCCCAACGTGGTGCGAACGGCCGGCGCTCCGTCCTCCAACGGCAGCAGGGTGATCTCGGCGCGCTCCGCACGGAAGATCGTCCGTGCTTGGGTGAGCAACCCGATCAACGCCGAGTCGACCTCCGGCGATCGGTGCAGCATGCGCGTCGACTCGTAGATGAGGTCGAGCGTGTCCGACTTCGACCGCTGCTCCATGTAGCCGCGGTACGCGAGCGCGCCCATGGCGACCGGAACCGTGAGCAACAGCGCGGAGCGCTGATCGCGCCAGAGCATGCCGACGGTGATGAGCGCGACCGTCGTCGTCGTGATGGCGGCGGTGACGCCGAGCGAGAGCACCTGCGAGAGCCGCTCGGTGTCGGGACGGCTCCCGGAGAGGATGGTGGCGAGCGTGATCGCGGCGTGGCCGACGACGGTGACGATCACCGCGGCGAGAAGCGCTCCCGACCAGCCGAGTGGGCCGAGCGGGTCGGCCCGCACGACCTGGTCGAAGGCGAGGAGCGCGAGCACGCCGGCCAGGAAGAAATGGCTCGTGTTGAACGCGAGCTGCAGGGGCGACTGGCGCCGGCGGCGCACGAGCGCGGCCGCGGACCCGATCAGCAGCCCGAGCAACACCTCGGGTGGCGAGGCGAAGAACAGGCCGAGTACGAGCGGGATCTCGTTGAGAGCGAGGGCTTGCCCCTGGCCGCGGTAGCGGACGCGGATGATCGTGCTCTCGGTGATGAAGAACAGGACGGCGAGCGCCCACCACGGCAGCGAGAACGGCGCCTCGAGGCCGGGCGCGTCCTGCACCACGGTGAGGTAGAGCGACAGCGCTGTCGCCAACATCGCGACGGCGAGCAACCAGACGCGAGCGACCCCACTCACGCGCACCCGCACGACGTCGCGGAGCGCGGCGGCGCGCTCAGAGCCCTCCACTCCCCCCTTTTCGGTTCGCGGGTGGCCATGCTTTAGGCCGGGCGGTGACAGGTACCCACGATGGCACCATGGTGCGGTGAGCGCAGCCGCCACCTCCACCGAGGTATCGACCGAAGCGACGACCGAAGTCGGCATGCCGTCGCCCACCCTCGACGAGGGCGATCACGACCGGTTCGCGCACTATGTCATCGGCGGCAACGAGGCGATCGTCCGGAGCATGGTCACCGGCGACCCGGTGACGGCCCTGTGCGGCAAGGTCTGGGTGCCGTCGCGCGACCCGGAGCGCTATCCCGTTTGCCCGTTGTGCGACGAGATCAAGAAGGCGCTCGGCTGGTAGAGCAGCGGGTGCCCTCGCGTCAGAAGTGGCCGGTAGCGACGACGAGGAACTCGATGCACGGGTTCGTGCTCACCGGCGCCTCGTAGTCGGCGGAGTGCCCGGCGGGCAGCTCCTCCACGACGGGCACGGTGGCGAACGTGACGTCTCCCTCCGCGCTGAAGCAGATGAGGTCGACGACGAGGTCTTCGATCGTGCGTTCGCGCTGGTTCGCGACGACTCCTCGCACGGCTGTCGCCCTGCCGGTCCCCGTCATGACGGCCGTGCGCACGGACACGACGGGGAGGTCGTCCTCCGTCGACGGAGCGACGTGGTCGGCAGAGACCGCGGTGGTCAACGGCGTCGATTCGGGCACGGGCGTCTCGAACAACACGAACGACACCGCCCACTCGCCGGGGTTGACCACCGGTGGCGCCACCCTCAGTTGACGACCCGTCTCGCGCTTCCCGGCCCCGCGATCCGCGGTGGCGGTGACGCGCAGGGTCCCGCGCGTCACCATCGTGTGGTTGCGCACGAACACGAGCACGACGTTCGAGTCCGTGCGCTCCACCTGGGCGACGTCGAAGGTGCTGTCCTCACGTACCGCGAGGGGAATACCTGCGTACGGGAACGACCGGAAGACGCTCGGGTCGTCCGTCGGCGCCGGCGGCGGGATCGTCACCCCGCGGTCGTGGCGGATGTTGTCGTAATCGTCCGGCTTCCCTGGTGTCGTCGTCGGGGTCGGCGTCGGCGTCAATTCGTCGACGGGGATCGCGCCGCCCGACATCTCGTCGTCGGGCGGATCGCACGCCGCCAGCGACGATGCGCAAGCCGCCGCGGCGAGCACGGCGATCGACCGTCTTAGCCACCGCATGACCCGGCCATACTGGCGCGATCGGACGCGACGCGGGTGATCGGGGGCGAGAGCCGGGACGCGACCTCGAGCGTGCGATCGCCCTCGCCGCGTCCGGCGACGGCGCCGCCTTCGGCGCGTTCTACGACGCGACGGCGCGCGACGTGCTCGCGTTCTTCTACCGGCGAGTGATGTGCCCGCACCTCGCGGCAGATCTCGCGGCGGAGACGTTCGCGAAGGCACTCGCGAACGCCAAGACGTTCGACCCGTCGCGGGGCACGGCCCGCGCCTGGCTCTTCGGCATTGCCTCCCACTTGCACGTCGGGTGGCAGCGTCGGGGCGTCGTCGACGACCGAGCCCGCCGCCGGCTCGGCATCGCGCGTGTCGAGGTCGACGACCTCACGATCGAAGAGATCGAGGCCAGCGTCGACCTGCGGCCGTTACGCGAAGCAATGCGCGATGCGCTCGACCTGCTTTCGCCGCCGCTGCGCGACGCGGTCTTGCTCCGCGTCGGCCTCGACCTGCCGTACGCCGAGGTCGCCGCGCGTCTCGGCGTCACCGTAGCGACTGCCCGCGTCCGCGTGTCGCGCGCCCTGTCCGCGCTGCACGACGTGCTCGAGCCCGCCGAGGCGGCGCCGTGACGACCCCGAGCTACCACGAAGCCTTGCGGGGGGAGCTCGTGCGGGCGACGGAGCGCCGCCGTCGCCGTCGAACCACGCGGTGGGCCGGCGTGGGCGCGACCATCGTGGCAACGGCCGCGGCAGTCGCGGTCGCCGTGTCGCTGTCCGTCGCGTCGCCGCCGAGCGCGGACACCGGAGTGCGCGTGTTCCGCACGCCGGGCGACGTGACCCTTCAACTCACCGGCGGCGACGCCGACCCCGAGGAGATCGAGCGAGCTGCACGCGAGGCCGGGCTCGACGTCGTCGTCAAGCAGGCTCCAACCGGACCGTCCCAAGTGGGTCGGTTCGTCGCTGTCGCGATCAACCGGCGGGCGCCGACGTTCGAGGAGGTCTACGCGAACGACGACGCGGGTTTCATCGGCGTCCGCCTTCCAACCGCGTGGACGGGCACGGTCACGCTCAGCCTCGGGAGGGCGGCCCGCCCCGGCGAGCACTACGCAGGCTCGGTGAATGCGTTCGCCAAGGGCGAACCACTCGCGTGCCTGCCCCTGTTCGGGTTGTCGCGCGGCGAGGCCGAACGCATCCTCGCCGGCGACCCCAAGACCGCAAGCGTTGACGTGGAGTGGACGGGGACGTCCGGGCCGGAGGACCGTGTCGTCAGCGCGCAGTCCGTCTCGCCGACGTCCGTGACCATCGAGCTCGGGCCGCCTAACTCACGTACTGCACCGAATCCGCGAGGTTGTTGATGGACTCGAGGTTCTCCCAATCGCCGACCACGTCTTCGGACGTGCCTGACATGGTGGCGCCCGTCCAGTGCCGAGTGCGCGAGCACCAGACGTTGTCGGTCGAGGAGATCTTGTCCACCCACGAATACGACGACAGGTTGATGTAGCCGCCGACGCACCCCTCACCGTCGACGGTCAAGCTGCCGAGCGTCTTCGACGCGCCGTCGTAGTGCACGGCGAGCGTGACGACCAGTTCCAACGACGCGGTGGCGGAACGCGTCTGCCGCGTGCGGGCGACCTCTTCCCGCGTCGCGTAGCAACGCGGTGGCGTGGTGATGAGCTCGCCGTTCGGGTGCTGCCCGACGATCGTGATGACGCAGTGACGGGCGGGCGCCGCAGACGCCGGCGGGGGGGCCAGCGCGAGCGGGGTGGTTAAAAGGGCAAGTGCGAGTGCGATGTGTGCGATGTGCATGGCTTCCCTTCCGTGGTGATCGATCAAGGTGTGAGGGGTCGCGGGGTTCCACGAACGCGACGGGTGCGCTTCTCGAGCCGTCAGGGCATGGCGCCGGCCTCCGTCACCTGGCCCTGCTCGTCGAGGATCCCGAGCCGCCGCGCGGCGAGGACGAGCTCGACCCGCGTCGTCACCCCGATCTCCTCGTAGAGCGACGCCAACTCTCGTTTGACCGTCGCGGTCGACACCTCGAGCCGCGCCGCGACGACGGGGAGGGACGCTCCGGCGGCAAGCGCCGACAACACGCCGACTTGACGTTCGGCGAGCACCGGGACGGTCGCCGCCAGGGCAAGGAGCGGGCGGGCGAGCGTCGCCAGGCCGGCGCGGCCCGCGGTCACCGCGGCAGGCACCAGAGTGAGGTCGGCGTCGGTGATCGCCGCCGCGCACCTGCCAGCGAGCACCGCCCGCCTGGCGCGTTCACACCACGCGGGGACCGCCGAGACGACGAGCACGCGGATCGGCACGTTCGTGGCGACGCTCTCGTCGTCGACCACGACGGCGTCGGCGTGGGCGAGGTCGGGCACGACGACGTACGACGCGTCGGCGATCACCCGCTCGGCCGCCAGCCGGGCCGTGGGGCTCGCGAGTCGCACGGCGATCCGGGTGTCGCGGCGGCGGGAGACCGGGTTCACATCAATGGTTCGCGCAAGCGATCGAATCCGTTACATCGATGGACGTCTCGAGCGCGAAACCGGAGGAAACGGCTCAATCGGATGAGCCCTTCGGTGCGCCGCTTTGCACCGGTAAGCTGCCGCCACCGACGGCCGTGGGGGAGCCCAGGTGACACCGAACGAGCAACACGATGTGACGGTGGCGCGCGACAGCGTCTCGTCGAGTCCGGCCATGTGGCGCGCGACGTGTTCGTGCGGGTGGCGTTCGCACCGGGCGGTGGCCTCGCCTGCGCTCGCCCAGCGCGACGGCGACGAGCACGAGCACGGGGCGCGCGCCGAGCGGCGCTGACCTGGGGGTTAGCCAGCCCGACCATCTACGATCTGCGCCCATGCGCTACTCCGAGCTGTCGGAGCTGCTCGGCTTCCCGGAGCTCGAAGCGACGATGGACGAGGTCGAGGACGCGCTCGTCCGCTGTCTCACGGAGGGCAGCGACCTCCTCGCCGTGCCCGCAGGGCGCGTGGCTCGCGGCGGCGGCAAGCGCCTGCGCGCCGTGCTGGTGCTGGCCGCGAGCCGAGCCCTTGCTCCATCGCGTACGCATCCCGAGCACGCGGTGCGGGGAGCGGTGTCGATCGAGCTCGTCCACCAGGGCTCGCTCGTGCACGACGACCTGCTCGACGGCGCCGAGTCGCGAAGGGGCACGGCCACGGTCAACGCGCTCGAGGGCTACGACCGGGCGATCCTCGTGGGCGACTACATCCTCGCCAAGGCCGGGACGATGGCGGCGTCGGTGAGCCGGTTGGTGGCCGAAGACGTGGCCAAGTCGATCGAAGCGCTGTGCACCGGACAGGTGCTGGAGATGGCCGACGTGGGCAACCCGACGCGCACGCTCGAAGGAGCGATCGTGAGCGTCGGGGGCAAGACCGCCGATCTGATCTTGGCCGCGTGTCGCGTCGGCGCCCATTGCGTCGTCGAGGACGGTGAGGTCGTGGATCGCCTGTCGGCCTACGGCCACGCGTTCGGGCTCGCGTACCAGCTCGTCGACGACGTGCTCGACCTCGTGTCGACCGAGGAGTTGCTCGGCAAGCCGGTCGGCAACGACATCCGATGCGGCGTCTTCACGGTCCCGGTGCTGTTGGCGCGCGACGCCATCGGCGACGCGGCGTTCGCAGACGATCTCCGTGCGTCGGCGACCGACGACGATGTCGCCGAGCGCACGATGGCGGCCGTGCGGTCGAGCGGTGCCGTCGAGCGCACGCTCGACCTGGCGCGCGACTACGCGGCCGAGGCCCGCAGGTCGCTCGAGAAGATCGAGCACGACTACCCCGACCTGGCGCGGCTCGCGCGCCTGCCCGAGGCCTACATCGAATGGGTGACGACCACCCTCGTCCCCGAGGGCGCGCTCGCACCTGGCGTCGCCGCCGAGATCAGCTGATCCCGAGCTCGCGCCTCAGCAGCTTCCCGTCCTCCGAGCGCGGGAGCGCGTCGACGAACGTCCATTGTCTCGGCACCTTGTGCGGCGCCAGTCGGTCCCGGCACCACGCCGCGAGATCGTCGACCTCGGCATCGCCGACGATCAACGCCTCGACGCGCTGGCCGTAGACCGCGTCCGGCACGCCGCGCACGGCGGCGTCGGCCACCCCGCGATGCCCCGCGAGCACGGCCTCGACCTCTTCTGGCGCGACCTTCTCGCCGCCCGTGTTGATCGTGAGGTCGACCCTGCCTGTGACGACGAGCGCGCCGCGTTCGTCGAACGTGCCGAGGTCGCCGGTGCGGAAGCGGTGGTCGGGCGGCGCGCCCACGAAGCCCGTTCCCGCCGCGGGGTCGACGTACCCAGGTGACACGACAGGCCCGTGCACCACGATCTCGCCGTCGCCCACATCGACCGACGCGAACGGGTTCACCATCCCCGCGGTGCCCGCCATCGCCGCGGCCTCGCCCGGCGGCACGGTCGCGATCTGCGAGCACGTCTCGCTGAGGCCGTAGCTCGGGCACACCGCCAGGCCGGCCGCCGCCCACTCGCGCACGTCGCGGGCTGGCGCTGGCGCGCCCCCGAGGAGAAGGGCCCGAGCGCGGCGCAACGCGCCGGCGCCGCCGCGGTCGAGGGTGCGGGCCAGCATGGCCGGCACGAACGACGCGAGCGTCGCTCCCTCTTCTCGTTCGAACGCCGCGACGACGGTCGCCTCGTCGAAGCGAGGCAGCACGTCGACGGCGAACCCGAACAGCGCGCTCCGCATCAGCACCGCGAACCCGCCGACGCGATGCGGGCCGAGCGCGAGCAGCCACACGTCGTCGGGGTCGAGGCCGCGCAGCGAGTGCGCGCACCCTGCTGCGGACGCGCGGTGATTCCCGAGGGTCAGGCGCACGCCCTTCGGCGACGCCGTGCTGCCCGAGGTGTAGACGACGCAGACCTCCTGGTCGTCGGTCACGGGTTGTGCCTCGATCCGTTCTGCGACCCCGCGCCGGAGTGCCGTAAGCGCCTCTTCGTCGAGCACGACCGCCGGTCGGCAATCCGCGAGCTGACGGCCGACCTCCGCCTGCGGCGCTCGGGGCGACAGCGGCACGACCGACGCGCCGAGCCGCACGCAGGCGTGCACCGCGGTGATCGGCTCGAGCCCCGGAGTAGCGACGACGGCCACGCGCGTTCCGCGCTCGACCCCCCGCGAGCGGAGCGCGCCAGCAAGCGTCGCGACGCGCTCGTCGAGTTGCGCCCACGTCACCTCGACGGTGCCGTCTCGCACCGCGAGGCGGTCGGGATGCAGCGCCGCGGTCTCCCCAACCGGATCCCTGTCGCTCGCCACCCGGCGACAGTATCGAGGCGCCGGAACCCTCCCGGGTGGCACCATCGTCGGACCGCTATGCGCCGGTTCGCTGCCGTCTTCGTGGTCGTGGGGCTGCTCGTCTCGCTGGGCGTGCTGTCGGCTCCGCCCGCGTTCGCGTGCAGTTGCATCGGCGGTGCCGACGAGGAGAAGTTCTCCCGGGCCGACGCCGTCTTCGTCGGGTCGGTGACGTTCCGGCACACGGAGGAAGGCGTCGAGCTCTGGTCGTTCGCGGTCGACGGCGTCTACAAGGGCGCGGTGTTCTCCGAGCAGCCGGTCGTCACACACGCGAGCGGTGCGACGTGCGGCCTCGAGCTGACCGGCGCGGGTCCGTTCCTGATGTTCACGAGCGGCAGGCCGCAAGGCCCCGGAGTGCCCGACCGGGGCGACGGCATGCTCTACGCGAGCCTGTGCGGCGGCAGCCGTGAGGTCGCGCCCGACGGGATTCCCGCTGCGTTCGGCGACCCCGAACCGCCGATCGGGTCGCCGGCGGCGGTGACCATCGAGACGGGGACGAAGCCCGCGGTCCCCCTCGCTGCGGTCGGGATGCTCGCGCTGCTCGTCCTCGCGGTGGTCGTGCTCCTCCGCGGCCGCAAGCCCCACAGCGTCGAACCGCCCGGCGACACCTGAGACCCGCTTGCCCACGGCCGCCGCGCCCGCCCGCCCGCCACGCCCGTCCCGCACGCACGCCCGCCACGCCCCGCCCGTCCCGCACGCACGCC
>DASVEG010000104.1:0-16117 GCA_036380695.1 Acidimicrobiales bacterium | reverse complement strand
CGTCGTGGTCATCCAAGAGGTCTTCGGCGTCACCGATCACATCGAGGACGTCACCCGTCGCGCCGCGGCCGCGGGCTTTCACGCCGTCGCGCCCCACCTGTTCCATCGCACGGGTGCGCCGCAGCTGCCGTACGACGACTTCCAGCAGGTGATCCCGCACATGGCCGAGCTGACCGACGAGCGCATCGTCGCCGACGTCGATGCCGCCATCGCCCACCTCACCGGGGAGGGATGGGGCACGCCGCAGATCGGCCTCGTTGGGTTCTGCTTCGGCGGCCGGATCAGCTTCCTCGTCGCCACCGCCCGCCCGCTCGGCGCCGCGGTCGGGTTCTACGGCGGCGGCATCGTCACGTCGAGGTTCCCGCAGTTCCCGTCGCTGGTCGACCGGGCTGCCGACCTCAAGTCGCCGTGGCTCGGCCTGTTCGGCAAGGACGACCAGTCGATCCCGCTGGACGACGTCGAGCGCCTGAGGACCGAGCTCGACGCGAACACCCCGGTGGCGCACGACACCGTCGTGTACGAGGACGCGGGCCACGGGTTCCACTGCGACGTGAGGCCAACCCACTTCGACGAACGCGCGGCCAAGGATGCGTGGGAGCGCACGATCGAGTGGTTCCAGCGTCACCTGGCACCCGCCGCCAACCCCGACGGCCGTAACTAGACTGAGCGAGTGGGGGTAGCCGTACTCGTCAGTGGTTCCGGCACCATCCTGGAGGCGATCCTCGACCAGCAGATCCCCGTCGACGTGGTCGTCGCCGACCGCCCGTGCCGGGCGTTGCAGATCGCGGACGGCGCCGGGATCGGATCCGTGCTCGTCGAGCGCACCGACTTCTCGAAGCGGTTCGACCGCGACGCCTACAGCGACGACGTCGTCGAGGTGATCCGCAAGTACGACGTCGACCTCGTCGCCATCGCGGGCTTCGGCACCGTGATCCCGAAGGCGGCCACCGACCTGCCGGGCCGGATTCTCAACACGCACCCGTCGCTGCTGCCCGCGTTCAAGGGGTGGCACCCGGTGCGCGCCGCGCTCGAAGCGGGCGTCAAGGTCACCGGCTGCACCGTCCACGTCGTCACCGAAGAGATGGACGACGGGCCGATCCTCGCCCAAGAGCCCGTCCGGGTGGAACCGGGCGACACCGAGGACACGCTGCACGAGCGCATCAAGCAGGTCGAGCGCCGGCTGTATCCACCGACCATCAAGGCCTATCTGGAGGACATCACGTCATGAGGGCGCTGCTCTCCGTCTGGGACAAGACCGGGCTGCAGGCCTTCGCCGAGGGGCTCGTCGCGCTGAAGTGGGATCTCGTGTCGAGCGGCGGAACGTCGGCGTTCCTCGCCGAACACGGCATTCCTCACGCGCAGGTGGAGGAGGTGACGGGGGCAGCGGAGATGCTCGACGGCCGGGTGAAGACGCTCCACCCGAACATCCACGGTGGCATCCTCGCCGACCGGTCGAAGCCCGAGCACCTGCGCACGCTGGAGGAGCGGGGCATCGGCGCGATCGACCTCGTCGTCAGCAACCTCTATCCCTTCCGGTCCGAGCCCGGTATCGAGATGATCGACATCGGCGGGCCGGCGATGGTGCGGTCTGCCGCGAAGAACCACGCGTCGGTCGGCATCGTCACCGACCCGTCCGACTACGGCGAGGTGCTCGACGAGCTGCGGCGCGAGCGCGCCCTCAGCGACGCGACGCGGCGGCGGCTGGCGAGGAAGGCGTTCGCGCACACGGCCGCGTACGACGCCGCGATCGTGACGTGGTTCGACGAGGGCGACGGCGACGTCCTGCCGCCCACGCTCCACCTCGCGCTCGAGCGGGTCGACGAGCCGCTCCGCTACGGCGAGAACCCGCACCAGAAGGCCGCCCGCTATCGCGAGACCGCGAGCCCGAGCTGGTGGGACACCGTCGAGCAGTTCAGCGGCCTGACGCTGTCCTACCTCAACCTCTACGACACCGAGGCGGCGTGGCGGCTCGTGCACGACCTGGGTGCCGCGCCCGCCGTCGCCATCATCAAGCACGCCAACCCGTGCGGCGTCGCGATCGCCGACGACCTCGCGACCGCGTACGTCAAGGCGATGGAGTGCGACGACAAGTCGGCCTTCGGCGGCATCGTCGCGCTCAACGGGCCGATCACCGAAGAGGTGGCGGAGGCCATCGCGGGCGGGCCGCAAGCCGACGTCATCATCGCCCCTGCCTACGAAGGCGAAGCGGTCGACCGGCTCGTCGCGCGCCGGCGCGCGACGCGCTTGCTGAAGGCCGAGGCGCCCGGGGCGCCCGTCCGCGAATACCGGCAGGTGAGCGGCGGCTTCCTCGTGCAGGACCCGCACCACTTCGCATCGACGAGGGACGAGTGGCGGGTCGTCACGACGCGCGAGCCGACGCCCGAGGAGTGGGTCGACGCCGAGCTCGCGTGGCGCGTCGGCGGGTATGTGAAGTCGAACTCGATCGTGCTCGTCGCCAACGGTCAGGCGGTCGGCATCGGCGCAGGGCAGCAGAGCCGCGTGGACGCAGGTGAGCTCGCAGCCAAGAAGGCCGCGGGCCGCGCCAAGGGTGGAGCGTGCGCGAGCGACGCGTTCTACCCGTTCCCCGACGGCGTCGAGGCCGCGGCCGCGGCCGAGGTGGCGGTGGTCGTGCAGCCAGGCGGGGGCATGCGCGACGACGAGATCATCGAGGCCGCCAACCGCCTCGGGCTCGCCATGGTGCTCACCGGCGAGCGCCATTTCTTCCACTAGCAACCCGAACCAGGAGGTCCGCTTGGCCGCACGTCTGCTCCCTGGAGGTCCCGTCGCCGAGGCCGTACTCGCCGACGTCAAGATCCGCGTCGAGAAGCTCCGCGAGGAGGGCGTCGTCCCATCGCTCGCGACCATGCTCGTCGGTGACGACGACGCCAGCGCGGGCTACATCCGCCTGAAGCAGCGCACGGCTGGAGAGCTCGGCTTCGAGTCGCCCCACACCCACCTCCCGGCAGACGCGACCCAGCAGCAGGTCGAGGACGAGATCACGCGCTACTCGTCCGACCCTTCGGTGCACGCGCTCCTGCTGCAGTACCCGATCCCCGGTCACCTGGACTACGACGCGGCGATCGCGCGCATGAACCCCGACAAGGACGTCGACGCCGCCCACCCCACGAACATGGGCCGCCTCGCGCTCGGGATGCCGGGCCCGACGCCGTGCACGCCCGCGGGCATCGAGGCGCTGCTCGCGCACTACGACATCCCTGTGTCCGGTCGTGAGGTCGTCATCCTCGGTCGCGGTGCGACGCTCGGGCGCCCGCTCGCGCTGTTGCTCTCGCAGAAGCGCCCGACCGCGAACGCTGCGGTGACGGTCGTGCACACGGGCGTGGCCGACTGGCAGCGCTACACGCAGCGGGCGGAGATCGTGATCGCTGCGGCAGGAGTGCCCGGCATCCTCCAGCCGGAGCACATCGCGCCCGGCGCCGTCGTCATCGGCGGCGGCGTTCGCTACCGCGGCCGCACGCTGCTCCCCGACGTCGACGAGAGCTGCGAGGCGGTCGCAGGCGCGATCACCCCCCGCGTCGGCGGCGTAGGCCCCACGACGATCGCGATGCTCTTCCGCAACGCCATCGAGTGCGCCGAACGCATCGGCCGCGCCTCGTCGTAGGGATTTGGGCGCGCTCATGCCGGAATACCGGCATGAGCGCGCCCAAAAACGGTTGCGGCCGTAGGCTGGCGGGATGACGAAGATCGGCGAGCTGCTCGGGAGGGGTGCGACGTACTCCGTCGAGTTCATGCCGCCGCGCTCGGACGAGATGCTGCGCCAGCTCGAGAAGACCATCCGCGAGCTGCAGCCGCTGACGCCGTCGTTCTGCTCGGTCACCTACGGCGCGGGCGGCTCGACGAGAGAGCGCACCGCCGAAGCGGTCTCGTACATCCACCACGACACGCCCCTGCTGGCGATGCCGCACCTCACCTGCGTCGGCCAGACCCGAGACGAGATCGAAGGGCTCGTCTGCCACTACGCGGGCGACGGCATCGAGAACCTGCTCGCGCTCGCGGGCGACCCGCCCAAGGACGGCCCGGTCACCGGTGACTTCCGGTACGCGGTCGAGCTCATCGAGCTGGCGCGGACCGTCGGCGACTTCTCCATCGGCGTCTCGGCGTTCCCCGAGGTCCACCCCATGTCGCCCGACCGCGACACCGACCGCGCCCGGCTCGCGGACAAGCTCGCCCAGGCCGACTTCGGCATCACCCAGTTCTTTTGGAACGCCGACCACTACTTCCGGATGATCGACGAGCTCGACGCCATCGGGTGCACCACGCCGGTCATCCCGAGCCTGTTCCCGATCCTCAACGTCGCGACGGCGCAGCGGTTCACGGCCACCAACGGCGCGGAGTGGCCGTCGTGGCTACAGGACCGGTTCGACGTCGTTGGCGACGATCAGGAAGACGTGCGGCGCGCCGGCGTCGAGATCGCGTGCGAGATCGGCTCCGCGTTGCTCGGTCAGGGCGTGCCCGGGCTGCACATCTACTCGATGAACCGGTCGGCGTCGGTGCAGGAGATCTGGGCGAGTCTCGGCCTGGGAAGCCGTCCCTGACCCACGGGTAGGCTCCTCGCCGTTATGGCAGAGAAGATCACGCAGAGCCCCGACGGCAAGCTGAACGTCCCCGACGAGCCCATCATCCCGTTCGTCCGAGGCGACGGCACCGGCATCGACATCTGGCCGGCATCGCAGCTCGTGTTCGACGCGGCGGCCGCGAAGCACGGCAAGAAGGTCGAGTGGAAGGAAGTGCTTGCTGGCGAGACGGCCTTCAACGAGACCGGCAACTGGTTGCCAGACGAGACGCTCGATGTGTTGCGCTCGCACCTCATCGGGATCAAGGGTCCGCTCACCACGCCCGTCGGCGGCGGCATCCGCTCGCTGAACGTCGCGATCCGTCAGCTGCTCGACCTCTACGTGTGTCTCCGACCGGTCCGCTACTTCAACGGCGTGCCGTCCCCGGTCAAGGAGCCCGAGAAGGTCGACATGGTGATCTTCCGCGAGAACACCGAAGACATCTACGCGGGGCTCGAGGTGGAGTCGGGCTCGCCCGAGGCCAAGCGCCTCCTCGAGATGCTCGCCGAGTTCGGTGGCAAGTGGGCCCAGATCCGTCCCGACTCCGGCATCGGCATCAAGCCCGTGAGCGAGACCGGCTCGAAGCGGCTGATCCGCGCCGCGCTCAACTACGCCGTCAAGTACGACCGCAAGAGCATCACCCTCGTGCACAAGGGCAACATCATGAAGTTCACCGAGGGCGCCTTCCGGAACTGGGGCTATGAGCTCGTGCGCGACGAGTTCTCCGACGTCGCCGTCGGGTGGGACGACTGCGGTGGCAAGCCGGGCGACAAGATCCTCGTGAAGGACAACATCGCCGACATCACGCTGCAGCAGGTGCTCACCCGCCCGGAGGACTTCGACGTCATCGCCACGATGAACCTCAACGGCGACTACCTCTCCGACGCGCTGGCCGCACAGGTCGGCGGCATCGGCATTGCCCCTGGCGGCAACATCAACTACGTCACGGGCCACGGCGTGTTCGAGGCGACCCACGGCACCGCGCCCAAGTACGCCGGGCAGGACAAGGTGAACCCGTCGTCGGTGATCCTGTCGGGCGTGATGATGTTCGAGCACCTGGGCTGGTCGTCCGTCGCGAACGACATCGTGAAAGCCATGGAGGCGACCATCGCCGACAAGGTCGTCACCTACGACTTCGCGCGCCTCATGGACGGTGCCACGGAGGTCAAGTGCTCGGAGTTCGCCCAGGCGATCGTCGACCGGCTCTAATCACGCGCGTTCGAGGAGCGTCGCCAGCGCGCGCATCGGGGCTTCCGACGCCCCGGTGATCGAGACGTCACCGGTGAACGTCGGCTCCTGCACAGTCGGGGCGGTCTGCACGCGCCCGTTGGCGACGATCGCCACGCGTTTGCCGACCGATTTCGAGGTGAGCTCGTTGAACGCGGCGAGGCCGTCCTCGGTCAAGGTGACCACCACGGTGTGGGTCCCCGGCGTCGGCTCCTCGTAGCGCGCCTTCGCGATCCCGTGGGCGTCGACGGCAACGGGGCCGAGCTGGAGGCACTCGACGGTGCCCCCGTTGTCGAACGTGAACACGTTCGCCTCCGGCTCGCACGGCGGCGCGGCCGTGGCCTCGACGGGCCGGATCGCGAACGCCTGCCGCGGCAGCCGTTCGACCCTGGGCTCGTCGCCGCAGGCCGACGTGGCGACCAACACGAGCCCGAGCGCGAGCCCGCTCGCGATGCGCATCGACATGACCGAACGTTAGGGCTCGGCGACGGCGACCGGCTCGTTGACGTCGTCCAGCGCGAGCGTCATCCGGATCCGGGCCCCGAGCAACGACCCGAGCGCTCGGCGGTCGTCTTCGCTGCCGGCCGCGAGGTCGACGCGCAGGTCGAGCGATCGCAGCATGCGGTCGTCCCTGCCGGTCGTCACCGTGACCTCGCTGTCGCGGACGAGCTTCCGCAGCCGCTCGCGGTCGGCCTCGTCGAGGTCGCGCAGGCGCTCGGCGTCGGCGACGCCCAGCTCGCTCGCCAGCGCGCCGATATCGGCGAAGGCGGCCGCAACGTCGACCTCGCCGGTCACGACGTCGGCATCGCCGTCACGCGCCGTCTTCGGGTTCTCGACCCACTCGGCCAGCTCGAGCTGGCCGAGGCCCGACCCCCCGTCGCCGTCGCCGAGCCGCAGCCCGGAAAGGTCGCTCGCGTCGACCTCGTCGGCGCGACCGTCACGTTGCACGAACACCTTCTCGCCGGTCGACGTCACCACGACCAACTCCTCGTCGGCTCCCGCGAGGCGCGTGTACTCGAGACGGAGGACCGGATAGGTCCCGCCCTCTTCGAACGAGAACGGACCGGAGAGCCGGAAGCCGACCGGCCCGGTCGACTCCTCGTCGCCCTCCATGGCGTGCGCGGCGAACTCCATGTCGATGGCTGCGCTCGTGATGTCGTCGAGCGTGCCGTCCGTGGCCGACAGGGCGTCGTTCTCCGCCGCCCCGTCGTCGCCGCACGCGCCTGCGGCGGACCCGAATGCCGCGATCACGAGCGCGACGGCGGCGGCCCGTCGGGTCACGGCGCGGTCGTGGTAGTCGCCGCAGGCTCTGTTGTCGTCGTCGTCGACGACGCGGGCGGGTCGGTCGTCGCCGTCGTCGACGACGCGGGCTCTGCCGTCGTCGTGGTGCTCGGCTCGCCTGCAGGAGTCGGGGTCGATTCGCCGGAAGGAGCGGTCGTCGTCGACGCCGTGGCGGCCGGGGGCGGCGGCGGGGGAGCCTCGACCTCGACGAGCTCGGTCGCCAGGATGTCCGCGAGCTCGGCGCGCGCCTCCTCGACCGCGGCGTTCAGCTGCTCGATGGTGAGGGTGTCGTCGGTGCCGAGGGCGAGCAGTCGGTGGCGCAGCTCCGCGAGGCGGCGGTTGCCGTCGTCGGTGAAGCGCACCGCGCCGTCGAACCCGATCACGACCTGCGTCGCCGCGGCGTACGTGAGGCAGTACGAGCACTCGGTGTTGATCGCGATCGCGAGGTTCTCCGGCGTCACCGTGTCGGTGTCGCCGAGCGCGAGCACGACCTGGAAGGCCAGCGCCACCGTCTGGCAGTCGACGCAACTCGCGATCGCCGCGGCCGCGTTGCCCTGATCGATCGTGCCGTCCGCGACCCGCCTGATCTGGAACGCGAGCCGGAAGATCGACGCGCCGTCGCGGGTGTTGATCGCGACCGCCGTCGTGTCGCCTTGGGTCGACGCGGTCGCGACACCCGTGGCGGCCGGGATCGTGGCGAGGGCGAACGCGAGCGCGGCCAGCGGGGTCGCGAGCCGTCGTCGGGGGTGGCTCATGGCGTCGCCGCCGTCGTCGACGTCGTGGCGTCGGTCGTGGTGGTCGTCGGCTCCGTCGTCGTGGTCGACACGACCGAGCCCGACGTGGTGTCCGACGTCGTCACCGTCGTCACCGTCGACCCGTCGCCGTCGCCGTCGCCGTCGAGCGTGGAGCCCGACGCGTCGTCCGTGGGCGATGTGGTCGTCGTGACCAGCGGGTCGGTCGACGTCCCGGTCTCGGCCGCGTCCGCCTCTGCTTCGACCGGGGCGGTCGTCGCTTCGGCCAGCGCCGGCGCGCCGTCGACCGCTCTCGCCTCGGCGGCCGTGAGGCCAGGGCGTCCCGTCTTCACCTGGCGAAGGTCGCGGACGGTGTCCGCCACGGTGAGCCGTTCGCCCGGCTGGAGCGGGCGGTACTCGCCGTTCGGCCACAGGGTGAAGGCGGCGAACGCGACGGCGGCCACGAGCGCGACCGAGACGAGCGACCGGCGGACGATCGACCCGCCCGACCAGCGCCAGGCGCCAGCAACCGTGCGCCGCACCAGACGTTGGAGCGAGTACGCGATGCCGAGCACCGGCAGGGCGAGCGCGGCGACCTGGACGATGCCGGCCATCGCGCCGAGCACGTCGCCATCGCCGAACGCGTCGTCGATCTTGCCGCGCTGCACACCGATGGAGTCCCACGCGGTCGCGAGGAGACGCGGCGCGCTGATCACCATCGTCGCGAAGAGGTACGCGAGGAGGGGCACGATCACGAGCACCCAGGCCGTCACGGCGACCCGCACCCACGGCTTGAGCTCGTTGACGCTGTCCTCCGTCTTGCGCCAGGGCGCGAGGCTCCGGAAGATCGGCTTGATACGCGCGAACAGGTCGGGCACGCCCGTCGCGTCGGCGAGCACGTAGTACCCGTCGAGTCGCAGGAACGGCAGGAGCTGGTGGAGCATCTCGAAGTGCTGGATGCCGAGCACGACGAGCAGCGGCTCGAAGCCCGTCGCCGCGTACGCGGCCACGGTCGCGAGCGAGAAGACCATGTTGAAGTACACGCCGCCGAGGTCGGTTCGCAGCCGCCCGGCGCGTCCGAGGCGATACGCGTCGGTGACGTCGGTGAAGAACGCGGGCCACACCATGTACACGCCGGCGCCCATGCGGCCGGGGTTGGCGCCGCCGTAGAGGATGGCGGCGGCGTGCCCGAGCTCGTGGAACGCGGCGGAGACGACGACGAGGCCGAAGACGACGAGGATCGTCGCCGGTTCGTACAGCATGTCGCGCATCCCGCCGCCCACGCCGTGCTGACCGAAGAACCACACGTCCATCGCGACGAACGCGGCGACGACGCCCAGCACCACCGGCGGCCAGAACAGCGGTGTGAACAGGCGGGCGATGCGGCGCGTCGCTTGCGGGGACACCACGCCGACGCGGAAGCGCAGGGCAAGCATCGGGTCGTTCTTGGCCACGTGGGGCTGCGTGCCGTCGCTGGCGATCAGCAGGCCGAGCGGCCGCAGCTTCTCGGCGACGAGGTACTGGATCTGATCGGCGGTGACGTTCTTGCCGTACCGCTCGCTGACCCGCTCCGCGATCTCGTCCCACCCGCACTCGCCATCGCACGCGTCCGCAACGTGGAAGAGCAGCTCGGTGAGCTGCACGACTTGGCCGTCGTCGCGGCGCGCGATGAAGTGCGGCTCCTTGTAGCCGGACCCCTCGAACTCGCCGACGAGCTCGATGCCATCGGCAAGGCGCGGCGGCGGCTCGTTCGATGCTGGCCGGTCGAGGACCGCCGTCTGTTCTGCGCGTGCCGTCACCGTGTTGGTTCCTGTTCGATCGAGGGGCCGGTCGCCGGGTGGCCTGTCGCGAACTTTCGAGGCTGACGGTGGCGGGAACCGCAACCGTCAGCCTCGAAAGCCGGTGTGGTGCGTCGGTGCGTCAGTTGCTCTGGGTCACGTCGACGTCCTGCTCCGCGTTCGCATAGGCGATCGAGTTGTCGGAGAGGACGTTTGCCGCCACCGCCGCGTTCACGGGGGCGACGAGGTTGGCGTTGATGAGGCTCATCGCCTCACGGTCGGGAAGCTCCTCGCCCGACTGGGCCTCGAGCTCCTCACGGCTCAGTTCCTTGTCTGCCATCTGCTCCTCCTCAGTTCCCTTGGTCGAGGTCGGCGAACTGCTCGGCGTCCGCGTACGCGACGGCACCGTCCGAGAGAACGTTGGCGGCGACCGCGGCGTTGATCGGGATGGCGAGGTTCGCGTTGACGAGGCTCATCGCTTCGCGGTCGGGTAGCTGCTCCGCGTCCTGGGCCTCGAGCTCTTCGTTGGTTACGTCCTTCTTGGCCACGTCGACTCCTCTCAGTTGATCTGGTCGATGTCGGCGGTCTGCTCGGCGTTGGCGATAGCCACGGAGTCGTCGCTCAAGACGTTGAGCGCGACGGCGGCGTTCACCGGCGCGGCGATGTTGGCGTTGATCAGGCTCATCGCCTCGCGATCGGGGAGCTCTTCCCCGGACTGGGCCTCGAGTTCCTCGGCGCTCAGTTCCTGGTCGCTCACGGGTTCCTCCGTTCGTCGGGTGGTTCCGCCCCGGCCGCTGGTCTGGCGACTCGAGACACTCGTGGAGGTCGACGGCGTCCCGACGTTGGTTGCCGTGACGATGTGGCGGTCGGACGACGTGTTCCTCACGGCTTGGGCGTTCCCGACGCCCAAAGGCCCGAAACCGCCCGAACCGCTCCGCGTGGCGTACATGCCGCGGAACGTCGGACTTGGGGACCCCAGGTGAGCGGCCGTAATGTCCGCGGCATGGCAGACCGCAAGCCCGTGCACGTCACCGTCACCGGCGCCGCCGGCAACATCGGCTACGCCCTGCTCTTCCGGATCGCCTCCGGCCAACTCCTCGGGCCCGATCAGCCGGTGGTCCTTCGGCTGCTCGAGATCGAGCCGGCGATGAAGGCCGTCGAGGGTGTGGTGATGGAGCTGGAGGACTGCGCGTTCCCGCTCGTCTCCGACATCGTGACGACGTCCGACCTCAAGACCGCGTTCGACGGCACGTCGTGGGCGCTGCTCGTCGGCTCGGTGCCGCGCAAGGCGGGCATGGAGCGCGGCGACCTGCTCAACATCAACGGCGGGATCTTCAAGCCGCAGGGCCAAGCGATCAACGAGCACGCCGCGGACGACGTGCGTGTGCTCGTCGTCGGCAACCCATGCAACACCAACTGTCTGATCGCCAGGGCCAACGCTCGCGACGTGCCGGACGACCGCTGGTTCGCGATGACCCGCCTCGACCAGAACCGCGCCACCGCGCAGCTCGCCAAGCGCGCCGGCGTGCCCGTCGCGGACGTCGCCAACGTCGCCATCTGGGGCAACCACTCGGCCACGCAGTACCCCGACTTCCAGAACGCGCGCATCGGCGGTCGGCCTGCGGGCGAGGTGATCGGTGACGACGAGTGGCTGCAGACCACGTTCATCGAGACCGTTCAGAAGCGGGGCGCGGCGATCATCGAGGCACGGGGCGCGTCGTCGGCCGCGTCGGCCGCCAACGCGGCGATCGACTCGGTCGTCAGCGCGCGGACGGCGACGGCGAAGGGCGACTGCGCGTCGCTCGCAGTCGTCAGCCGCGGCGAGTACGGCGTGCCCGAGGGCCTCGTGTTCGGCTACCCCGTGCGGGCCGACGGCAAGGGCGGCTGGACCGTCGCCGACGACTTCGAGCTCGACGACTTCGCCAAGGAGAAGATCCGGATCACGACCGAGGAGCTCGTCGCCGAGCGCGACGAAGTCACGTCGCTCCTGTCGTAGTCGGCGTGGCGGGTCAGGCCGAGGCGGTCGCGCCGATCTCGACGCCGAGGCGGCGGAGGTAGGCGAGCTTGCGCTCGATGGCGTCCTCCCAGAGCTTCAGGTCGGCCTCGAAGTTGGCGCGGTCGCCGTCTTCGTAGGCGTGCTCCAGGTCGTCGAAGGCCGCATCCTCCGCATCGAGCAGTGCCCGGTACTTCGTGAGGAAGTGCTCGTCGATCACCTCGGCCAGGGTCATGCCGTTCCCCTTCCAGATCATGAACCTTGCCGTGACTCTACCGTGGCGGTCGTGAGCCGTCCCGGGCCGCCCAGCCCTCCCGACGCGGCCGCCCTGGTCGGGCTCCTCGCCGAGCCCGATCGGCTGCTCGCCTTCGCCGCGGTCGCCCTCGGCGCCGCGACCGCAGACGCGGTGGCGACGGTGTCGGGGCTCGACGCGCGCGCCGCGGTCCTGGCGCTCGAACGGCTCGTCGCCGGCAGCCTCGTCGTGCCGGACGGGGACGGCGGTTTGCGCGTCGCCGCCGACCGGTTCAAGGACGCGGCGAGGGCGGCTGCGGCCGAGCGCCGAGCGTCGGCGCAAGAGAACGAGGACTTCGGCGGCGTCGCGCCCGACGCGGCCACGGTGCTGCGCAACTTCGTCACCAACGGCCGGCTGGATCGGATCCCGTCCGGCCGGTCGAAGCGCCTGGTCGTGCTCGACTGGCTGGCTGCCCGCTTCGAGCCGGGCAAGACGTACCCGGAACGCGACGTGAACCTGATGCTCGGGATGGTGCACCACGACGTCGCCGCCTTGCGCCGCTACCTCGTCGACGAGGAGTTCCTCGAGCGCCGCGACGGGTTCTACTGGCGCGCCGGCGGCACCTTCGACGTCGCTGGCGACCTCACGTCGTAGGTGTTCAGAGCACGCAGGACGCCAGGCCGTTCGCGAGGGCGAACCGGTTGATGGCGATCTTGGCCGACTGGCTGTCTGCGCTGATCTTGGCCGCCTTGGCGTCGTCGTCGGCGTCGACCGCATCGGCGTATGCGTGGCCCGCGGCGACCCACTCGTCCCACGCGTCGAGCCAGGCACCGACGCGCCCCGCGTCGCGGCCCGCGACGGCGAACTCGCGCAGTTCGAGCACGAGCCGTTCCATGCCGTCGGCCAGCCGCTCGGGGTTGGAGGCGCCGGAGTCGACGTAGGGGCGGACGACGTCGCGGTCTGCTCGCGCGCACGCACGGTCGGCCGCGGCGAGGAACTCGTCGTCGCGCACGCGCTCGTCGCCCATGGTCGTGGCCCGGTTGGCGTTCACGAGCGCGAGCAGCAGGACGAGGGCGGACGTCATGGCGATGGTGCTCAGCGCCCACAGGCGGCGCGCGGCGCGGTTGCGGTCACGGGGACCGGGCCCGTCCGACAGGCGGAGCGAACGCAGCCAGCCCGGGTACGGGCGCACGTCGCTCGTCCACGAGCGACCGTCCCACCGCCGGAGCTGGCCCGGCCGGCGCGGGTCGGGGTACCACGCGGGCGGGTGGGTCTTCGTCGCCACGACCGGCCATGGTAAGCACCCCCCGATGGCTGGACCACGCGACGAAGCGCATCACGACCCCGGCGGAGACGCCCTCTGGAACGAGTCGTGGTACTTCGACTTCGCCGCCGAGGATGGTCGCCTCGGCGGCTACGTGCGGCTCGGCCTCTACCCGAACCTCGGGGTCGCGTGGTACTGGGCGTACCTCGTCGGCGACGCCGGCACGCTGCTCGTGCGCCACCACGAGGTCGCGCTGCCGAAGCCGGGGTCGTGGGAGATCCGGGAGGACGGGCTGTGGTCGGCGCTCCATTGCGAGACGCCCAACGACCACTGGACGATCGGGTTGGAGACCTTCGCTGTCGGCCTCGACGACCCCGGCGACGCGTACCGCGGCGAGCGGGGCGACCGCGTGTCGCTCGGGTTCGACCTCGAGTGGGAGGCCGTCGCGCCGGTGTACGACTACCCGGGCGTCACCCGCTACGAGCAGTCGTGCCGGGTGAGCGGGGAGATCCTCGTCGGCGACCAGCGGCTGGCGTTCGACGGCCCTGGGCAGCGCGATCACTCGTGGGGGGTGCGCGACTGGTGGCGGTTCGGCTGGGTGTGGACCGCGGGCGCGCTCGACGACGGCACGCGGTTCCACGCGACGCAGGTGCTCGTGCCGGGCATCACCTACACGCCGGGCTACCTCGCTCGCGACGGTGAATTGCTACCGATCGACGGGTTCGAGAACGACGTCGAGCTCAGCGACGACGACGACCGGTTCCCGACACGGACGTCGATGCGGCTGCACGACCTCGACGTCACGTGCACGCCGCTCGCGCTCGCGCCGGTCGTGATGGAGGCGCCCGACGGCCGCGTCGGCCGCTTGCCCCGCGCGTTGTGCCGGTTCGACGTCGCCGACGGCCGCTCCGGTGTCGGCTGGACGGAGTGGAACCAGCCGCCGTCGTCCTGACCGCCGCCTCTCGTCCCCCAAAAGGCGAGTGGTCAGTGGCCGGCGGGGCGGATCGTCGGCGCGACCGGATGCAGCAGGGCGTTGCGCGTCGCGACGTCGACGACGCCGGACGGGTCGATGCCCGTCGACTTCTGGAATGCCTTGACGGCCGCCGCCGTTTCGGGCGTCCACGTTCCCGTCGGCGCGACAGCGAAGCCGAGCTGGTTGAGCTGCACCTGGTAGGCCCGGATCATCGGCCCGCGCAGCGCCTCCGGCGCCCCCGGCTCGAGACGGAACTCCATGGCGTCGCTGATCGCGTTCCACGCCTCCTGCGTCGCGTGCTGCCACGACCAGAACGACACGCCCGCGGCGCCGGCGGCGTCGGCGTGCTGCATGAACCGGAGGAGCTGATCGCGGCCGGGGACACCCGGCGGGCCACCGTCGATGGCGCCGTCGTACGCCTGCCCGACGGGGAACACCGGCTTGCCGAACTGCGCGAGGAAGCCGAGCGCGTGGGTGACGTCCGCGCCAGGGTCGCGGTTCATCCAATAGACCATCGGCGCGACGGCGTCGAACGGCCCGAGGATCTGCGCGTACGGGTAGCCGCGGGCGATGCGGCCGGGCGTGGGGTTGGGCACCACGGCGATCAACGGGTAGTCGGGCCCCACGTTCTGGCGGAGCCAGTTGACGTACGCCGTGACGAACTCGAGGTTCTCGTTCGTGCCCTCGAACTTCGTCTCGATGTCCGGGGCGAACCCGTCGATGCGGTGGCCGTCTGGCGTGGTGTGCCGGACCGCGGCGAGCGCTCGGTTGACGTCGTCGCCTGGGCGCTCCATGTACGGGAAGTCCCACCCGTACACGCGGATCCCGTTGGCGTGGGCGACGGGGAGGAGGCGGTCGAGGAACGGCCCGCCGATGAACCCCTCGCGCAACGTGCCGGTGCGCACGTAGAGATGGGAGAAGCCCCAGAGCTTCGCCCGGTTGACGATGGCGGCCGCATCGCCGCCCTCTGCCTGGTCGTAGAGCCAGATCCACATGCCCTTGCCGATGGGCAGGGCGCCCCGCGACGCGGGGACGACGGTGGCCGCGGGCGGCGCCACGACGGCCGCCGGGCCTGGGCCTGCAGCAGCAGCCGCGGGCGGCGCGGGCTGGCCAGCCGCTGGCGCTGCGGCTGGTGGTCTGGCTGCGGGCACAGGAGCGGCCGCGGTGGCCGCGGACTCGACCTGCGAGGGCGCGGTCGTGGTGGCGGGCGAGGCGACGTCCTTCGGGAGGTCGCCGATGATCGGGCCGGGCGCGACCGACGCGACCGCGCCGGCGACGCCGGCGAAGCTCAACGCGAGCGACGTGGTGAACACGCCTGCGGCGAGGCGAGCGTGGCCGGGCGCGGGCCACCGGTGCAGGAAGCGCAGCTCGATGTGGTCGAGCCAGCGCGCGACCGTCGCCTTCGCGTGGCGGACGCCGGGCGCGGCGTGGAGACGGACGCGGGGTACGTCGGCGGCGTGGGCGGCCAGCTCGGGCGCGACGAGCGGTGCGACCGAGCGGCGATCGACGGCCGCGGCCGCCCAGGCGTGGGCAGCGGACGCAACGTCGGCGCGCCAACCGCGGATGCGGGGGCGGAGCCGTCGCCCGTGCTCGACCAGGTCGGCGAGCAGCTGGTCGGCTGCCGGTTTCGCGGCGTCGTACGCGTGGGTAGAGCGGCGGACGACCGCTTCGACGAGGGTCTTAATCCGCGCGACCGGAAGCCGCGCCGCGAGCGGCGCGAGCAACGTCGGCAGGAGGGCAAGCAGTCTCGTCATCGTTCGGATGGACCCCCAGCCGCTCGGTCACTGCCTAGTTCGGCCGTCGCCGCTGTTCAGTTGAGGGTACGGGAAGTATTCGCCAAACCGGCACCATCCCCTCCCAAAACGGACGTTGCGCCCGCGCCGACCGCCTCGCTCGTCGTTCTGGGTGGATGAGTCCGGCCATAGGCCGGAGTCATCCACCCAGAACGAGAAGGGCTGAGGCTCAGACGCGGTCGTAGAGGATGGCGCGCTTGACCTCTTCGATGGCCTGGGTGACCTTGATCCCGCGGGGGCAGGCCTCGGAGCAGTTGAACGCCGTCCGGCACCG
>DASVEG010000103.1:0-5003 GCA_036380695.1 Acidimicrobiales bacterium | reverse complement strand
CTCGCCGACCAGCTTGTCGCGGAAGGCGGTGAGGCCCATGAGCGCGATGAGCTCCTCGACCCGCTCGCGCACGACGAGCTCGGACTCGTACGACGCCGGCAGCGACAGCGCGGAGGCCACGATGTCCTTCGAGACCAGGTGGCGCTCGAACGCCACCGCGATCGTCTCCGCGACGGTGAGCGACGGGTAGAGCTTCGCCTCCTGGAACGAGCGGCCCAGCCGGTTGCGGGCCCGGTCGTGCGGCTCCCAATCGGTGATGTCGTGGCCCTTCAGCAGCACCTGGCCGCCGTCGACGTCGAGGAACCCCGAGATGCAGTCGAACAGCGTGGTCTTGCCCGCACCGTTCTGGCCGATCAGCCCGAGGATGTGGCCCTCACGTAGTTGGATCGACACGTTGTCGACGGCAGTGATGCCGCCGAACCGCTTGACGACGTCGACGGTTTCGAGGATCACCGCCGCGTTGGGGTCGGGAGCGGGGCGCACCGCTGGTGTCGCGTCGACCTTGGCCTGTGCTCGCGCCGCGGGGCTGTCGTCGGCCTCGTCGCCCGCGTTGGCGCCGGCGATGAAGACCGACCGCAGGATGTCGGGCCGGTCGAGGAGCTGCGCGGTCGGCCCTTCGAAGCGCACCTCGCCCTTCTCCATGAAGATCGCGCGCTGGGCGAGCGTCAGGGCGACGTTCACCGACTGCTCGACGACGATGATCGTCGTGCCCGTCTGGTGGATGCGCTCGACGACCTCGATGAGCTGACCCACGATCGCGGGCGCAAGGCCGAGCGACAGCTCGTCGATCATCAACACCGACGGCTCGTTGAGCAACGCCTGGCCGAGCGTCAGCATCTGCTGCTCGCCGCCCGACAGGTTGCCCGCCTGCTGCGTGCGCCGCTTCTCGAGGATCGGGAACAGGTCGAGCACGAACGCGAGCGCCTTCTCGTAGCGCTCCTTCTCGCCCCGCAGCAGCCAGCCGGCGAGGCGAAGGTTCTCCTCGACCGACAGCGTTGGGAACACGCCCTTGCCGCCCGGCATCTGCACGAGCCCGAGCGCGGCCGTCTTGTTCGCGGCCATGCCGGTGATGTCTCGCCCGTCGAACTCGATGGAGCCCTTGGTCGGCTTCACGAGGCCGCTGATCGCCTTCAACAGCGTCGACTTCCCTGCGCCGTTGGTGCCGAGCAGGGCGATGATCTCGCCGCGGCGCACGTCGACGTCGACGTCGAACAGCACCTGCACCGGGCCGTACGAGACGTCGATGCCGCGGACGGCGAGGATGGTGTCGGCGGCGACGGCGGTGGTCACGCGTTGACCTCCTCGCGGTCGGCGGCGGAAGCGGCTTCGACGTCGAGCGCACCGGCGAGCAGGTCGGCCTCGTCCTCCGGCTTGTCCTCGGCGATGTCGCTGCCGTCGGCCCGCTTGTCGGCCACGAGGCTCGGCACCAGGATCCCGTGGCGGTCGGCGACGGCGCGGAGGAACACGTCGCGCAGCCAGATGGCCGCCTGACCGAGGCCGCCGGGCAGCACGAGCAGCACGACGAGAAGGCCGGTGCCCGACAGCAGCAAGCGGATCTCGCCGGAGAGCATGCGGGCGAGGAACCGGAACAACGCGACGCCGAACACCGCGCCGCCGATCGAGCCCAGGCCGCCGATGACCGACGTCGAGAACACCTCGAGGCTCATCGTCGGCTGGAACGACCCGTTGCCGACGGTAGTGACGACAACGACGAACAACGAACCGGCGATCCCGGCGATCACGCCGGAGAACAGGAACGCGGTCAGCTTCATCGCCGTGGTCGGCACCGCGGACGCCGCGGCTGCTCGCTCGTTGTCCTTCGTGGCGATGAGCGCGCGGCCGGCGCGTCCGCGGCGCACGCCGATCGCGGCGAGCACGGAGAGGACGAAGAACGCGAGGCAGAAGTAGTACATCGTGAGGCCGCTCTCGAGCGGGAAGCGCTGCCAGAGGATCGGCCGGTCGATACCGCCGGGGATGTAGTCGGGGAAGTTCGTGGTGCTGAGGAAGTAGCTGTCGAGCGCGACGGCGAAGCCCAGCGTGGACACCGCGAGGAACAGGCCCTTGATGCGGAGCGCGGGCAAGCCGAGAGCGAGAGCGATCACCGCGCCGGTGAGGCCGGCCAACGCGATGATGACGAAGTAGTCGAGATCGGTCCGGTTCAGGAGGTTGCCGGCCAGGACGGCACCGCATCCGACGATGGCGAACTGGCCGAGGCTGATGGCGCCGCCCCAGCCCGTGAGCACGACGAGCGACACCGCGACCATCGCCCAGATGCACGCCGCGGCGGTCAGCAGGAGGTCGGACGAGCTGAACGTGCGGGGCACGAGGATGGCGACGAGGAGGCCGAGGGCCGGCAGTGCGACACGGGCGATCCGCACCTCGGGAAGCCACCGCAGCTCGCGAGGGATCGGGCGGACGATGCCGGCGAGCGACCACGTGCTCGCGCCCGCGGCCTGCGCCCTCGACACGATGCCCTTCTGGAACATGAGGGCGATCAGGATGACGAGAAGGAACGCCACGTCCATGGTCGATGCCTTGCGCGTGTTCCAGAAGACGACCTGGTCGAGGATGCCGAGGCCGACGCCGGCGACGAAGGCGCGGGGCAACGACTCCATCTTCGCCACGACGGCCGCGGCCAGCGCGGGCAGCAGCAGCGTCGGGCCGCCGAGCGCGGTCGACACCGAGCCGGCGAAGGGCGCCTTCGCGATCGCCGTGAATGCGGCGAGGCCACCGGCCACGATCCACACCAGCGTCGAGAGGCGCTGGATCGGGATGCCGAGAAGCAGGGCGCGCTCGCGGTTCTCGGCCGCAGCGCGAATGGCCGCGCCGAAGTCGGTCTTCAGGAGGAACCACGCCAGCGTGAGGATCACCGGCGGCACCGCGGCGGCGATGAACACGTGGTCGCCGGTGAAGCGGATGGCGCCGATGTTGAATCCTCGCGGGCTGATCGGCGTGGCGAAGCCGCCGACGAGACCAGCGCTCCCCCACAACCTCGGGATGATGAGCTCGATCGCCCCAAGGATCTGCGCGAGGCCGATCGTCGCGACGGTGAGCACCAGGCGCGACGAGTTGGCGAACCGCCGGATCACCAGGATCTCGACGAGGCCGCCGATGAGCAGCCCGGCGAGGAGGCCGATGCCTGCGGCCACGGGGTACGGCAGTTTGGCGTTGAGGTAGAGCGTGACCGCCAGCACGCCGCCGACGCCGCCCATCGAGCCGTACGCGAAGTTGATGATGTTGTCGGAGCGGTAGACGAGGATCAGGCCCATGGCCAGCAGCGCGGTGACGGTGCCGAGGATGGCGCCGGTGAGCACGACGCCGAAGGGTGCGCCGTCGGGCAGGAACGCATTGGCCGCCAGGTAGAGCGGCACCATCGCGAAGCCGGCGATGCCCCACGCCGCGCCACGGGGAAGGCCGCGCAGCCAGCCCGTCACCGAGCCGGCCGCGCCCGACACTGCGGCCGTCACTGACCGAAGACCTTCGGGTCCTCCCGGGGGAGGTCGCCGAGCTTGAACCGCTTGTCGCCGTAGGCCTCCTCGTACCGGCCCTTCTTGTTGTTCGTGCTCGACGTGCCGTCGGCGTTCCACCAGAGGATCCGGTAGTCCTGCGTCGGCGTGTAGCTGTCGGCGTCGAAGCCCCACGTGCCGAACGGGCCGGTACCGCCCGGGTAGTTGAACATGCCCTGCTCGAACGTCTGCGGCGTGAGTTGCGGGCCGGCCATCTGGATGCCGATGGCGAGCATGGCCATCTGCGCGTAGATCGCCTCGACCGCGAACGCTGGCTCGTCGTTCGGGCGGATCGACTTGTACGCCGCGTACCCGAGGCCGGCTCGGATCGGGAGCTGCTTGCCGAGGTAGCTGACGCCGAACGCGTGGCGCCACTGGTTCTGGTCGTAGAGCTGGCCGACGACGTCCCAGTCGGTGAGCGCGGTGCCCGTGATGATCCACTCGGGGTTGTAGCCCTGCTCCTGCGCCTTCGACGAGAGGAAGACGGGCATGATCGGGTCGCAGCCGCACAGGACGGTCGTGCTGCCTTCCGCCTGCAGCTTGGCGATGATGCTCGCGGCCTGGTTCGACATCGAGTTGATGTCGAGCTTGTAGGCGATGCGGGCGTCGAAACCGTGACCCGTCGCCTTCTTCATGCGGGCCTCGCCGTCGTCGACGCACTCCTGGTACCACGGGTTCTCGGGTGCCAGCACGGCGAACGAGCGGGGCTTGCCCTTGATGCCCTCGCCGGCGTGCACCGCGTTCTTGCCGAGGAGCTGCTTCTCGACGAACTCACTGACCGACTCGGTGATGATCGAGCAGTCGGTGGCGACGCTCCAGTTCCACGGACGATGGTCGAGGAACCACTTCCTCGACAGGTAGGGCGCGCCGAAGGCGATGACCTTCTTCTGGGCGAGCGCGTCGGAGAACGGAGGCGTGCCGCCGTTGATCTCGGCGAACGCCCCGAAGTCCGCGACCGTGCGGGCATCGGCCTGCGCCTCCGTCTGCCCACCGCCGAGCAGTTCGGTCGTGGACGAGCCCTGGCCCTTGTAGAACTTCATGTTCAGCTTGCGGCCGTAGAACTGGTAGTGCTTGTTGAAGAACGCGGCGAGCGCGGCGATCGTGCGCTCGACGTCTTCGGGGCGGTCAGTGATCTCGGCGCCGGCGAGCAGCGCCAGCGTCTGCTGGAAGCCCTTCTCGTTGAGGATGCGCGCGGTGACGAGGATCTCGCTTGCCGTCACGCCTCTGGCGGTGGCCCCGCCGTTGTCGCCCTGCCAAGCGATGCACGGCGGCGAGTAGGGGTCGCCCTGGATCTGCTTCTCGCGACCCGCGCACGGGCCCGTCTTGCCGCCCGCGTTCGAGGCGACCGCACCCTTCTGCGTGTTGGTGCCGGTGCGAGTGCCCGCGCCCTGCGGTTGGGCCCCTGGCGCGGTGCCCTGCTGCCCTGGGGTGGTGCCGCCGGGCGTCGTGGTCCCCGAGGTATCCCCTGGGACCGTGTCCTGCGTGAGCGGGTCGGTG
>DASVEG010000102.1:0-3401 GCA_036380695.1 Acidimicrobiales bacterium | reverse complement strand
TCCATGCGGTAGTCGCACCCCGTCGCCAGCGCGCCGGCCTCGAAGCAGCGGTGCACCCGGGGCTCGAGCTCGGCCAGCTTGGCCAGGGTCGCCTCCCGGATGTACCACTTACCTGCGGTGTGGGCGGGCACCACGTTGGGGGCGTCGCCGCCGTGGGTCACGATGCCGTGGATGCGGGCGCGTGGCGACATGTGCTGGCGCAGCAGGCCGACGGCCGTCTGCGCGATCGTCAGCGCGTCCGCGGCGTTGATCCCGAGCTCGGGGAAGGCCGAGGCGTGCGCTTCCTTGCCCGTGTAGTGCACGTCGACGTGCGCCACCGCGAGGCACGGCATGTTGTCCATCTCGTTCGGCGCGGGGTGCACCATCATCGCCGCGTGCACGCCGTCGAAGACGCCGCGTTCGAGCATGAGGATCTTGCCGCCGCCGCCCTCCTCGGCCGGCGTGCCCATGACCTTGACGGTGATGCCGAGGTCGTCGGCTATCGGCGCGAGCGCGAGCCCTGCGCCGACGGCCGCCGCCGCGATGATGTTGTGCCCGCACGCGTGGCCGACGCCGGGTAGCGCGTCGTACTCCGCGCAGATCGCGATCACGAGGTCGCCGCTGCCGGCGCGGGCCTCGAAGGCCGTCGGGAGGTCGGCGACGCCGGGCGTGACGTCGAAGCCCCCCGCGGTCAGCGCCTCCGCGCACCACGCCGACGAGCGTTCCTCCTCGAAGCACAGTTCGGGCGTCGCGTGGATGCGGTGCGACAGGTCGACCAGCGCGTCTGTCTGGCTGTCGACCAGCTCCGCTACGGACGCCTTGGCATCAGGTGCGGCGGTTGCCATGGCGACCGGTCTAGCGCACTACTCGATGACGGCGACGATGTCGCCCGCGCTGACCGCCTGGCCCGCGGCGACCTTGATCTCCTTGACCGTGCCCGCCTTCTCCGCGGGCACGTTGTTCTCCATCTTCATGGCCTCGAGCACGCACACCGGCTGGCCGACCTCGACGGTGTCGCCCTCGGCCACGAGCACCTTCACGATCGTGCCCTGCATCGGGACGGCGACGTTGCCGCTGCCCGCCGCTCCGCCTGCTCCGCCCGCACCGGTGCCGGCGCGAGGGCGCGCCTTCTTGGCCGCGGGTGCGCCGGCGCGGACCGCGCCGCCGACGACGGTCGGGCCGATGTCGGGGACCCACAGGCGCACCTTGAACCGGCGGCCGTCCACCTCGACGTCGACGTCGCGCTCGACCTTGGGGATCTCGTCGGCACCGTCGGCGGTGGGGGCGGTTGCGGGCGCGGCGGTCGCGGCGACGTCGGTGAGGTCGAGGCGCTCCTCGACCCACTTGGTCGAGTGCTTGGCCTCCGCGAAGTCGGGGTGGTTCAGGATGGCGAGGTGGGCGGGGATCGTCGTCTTGATGCCGGCGATCTCCGTCTCCTCGATCGCGCGGATCAGGCGGCGGCGCGCCTCCTCGCGATCGGCGCCCCACACCACGAGCTTGGCGACGAGGTTGTCGTAGTACTGGCTGACCTCGTCGCCCTCGTCGTAGCCGGCGTCGGTGCGCACGCCGTAGCCGTCGGCGCGACGGAAGCGGGTGATGCGGCCGGGGCTCGGGAGGAACTTGCCGCCGGCCGGGTCCTCGGCGTTGATGCGGGCCTCGATCGAGTGGCCGCGGCGACGGGTGACGAGGTCGTCCTGCGTGAAGGGGATGGGGTCGCCTGCGGCGATCCGCAGTTGGAGCGCGACGAGGTCGATGCCCGTCACCATCTCCGTGACCGGGTGCTCCACCTGCAGCCGCGTGTTCATCTCGAGGAAGAAGAAGTCGCCGTCCTGGTAGAGGAACTCGACGGTGCCGGCGTTGACGTAGCCGCACGCCTTCGCGACGCTGACCGCGGCCTCGCCCATGCGCTGGCGGATGTCGTCGGGGAAGTCGGGGGCGGGGCTCTCCTCGATGAGCTTCTGGTGGCGGCGCTGGCAGGAGCAGTCGCGCTCGCCGAGCCAGACGGCGTTGCCGTGCGTGTCGGCGAAGACCTGCATCTCCACGTGACGGGGCCACGTGAGGTAGCGCTCGAGGTAGCACTCGCTGCGGCCGAAGCCCTTGAGGGCCTCGCTCTGCGCCGACTCGAGCGCGCCGGCGGCTTCGTCGGCCGACTTGACCACGCGCATGCCCCGGCCGCCGCCGCCGTAAGCCGCCTTGATGGCGACGGGCCAGCCGTGCGCCTCGCCGAAAGCGATCACCTGGGCGGCGTCAGTGAGGACGGTGTTGTCGCCGGGCACGCCCGCGACCCCGCCCTTCTCCGCGGCGAGGCGGCTGGAGATCTTGTCGCCCATGATCTCGATGGCCTCGGGCGGCGGGCCGACGAAGGTGACGCCGAGGTCGGTGATGGCGCGGGCGAAGTCGGTGTTCTCCGAGAAGAAGCCGTAGCCGGGGTGCACCGCCTCGGCCCCGCTGCGCGTGATGGCGTCGAGGATCTTCTCGGTGTTGAGGTAGCTGTCGGCCGCGGTCTGCCCGCCGAGGGCGTAGGCCTCGTCGGCCAACCGGACGTGGAGCGCGTTGCGGTCGAGATCGGAGTAGACGGCGACGGTGGAGATGCCGAGCTCACGGCAGGTGCGCATGACGCGCACGGCGATCTCGCCCCGGTTGGCGATGAGGACCTTCCCGAACATGGCGGTGCGTATCGTAAGCGGACGCACTGGGACGTCCGGAAGTTCGAGTCCATCGAGTCGACGAACACGTGGCTGCTGGAGCGCGCCCGTGAGGGTGCGGCGGAGGGGCTCGTCGCCGTCGCCGACCATCAGACGGCGGGGCGGGGGCGGCTCGGGCGGCGGTGGGAGGCGCCCGCCGGCGTGAACCTGCTGTGCTCCGTGTTGCTGCGGCCGTCGGCGGTCTCGTGGCTGTCGGTGGCGCGGGTGTCGCTCGCGGGGTTGGAGGCGGCCGGCGTTCCTTCTATTGGGTTGAAGTGGCCGAACGACATCGTCGTGGGGGGTTCGCTGAAGCTCGCGGGGGTGCTCGCGGAGGTCGACGCGGGCGCGGTGGTCGTCGGCATCGGGATGAACGTCGGGTGGGCGCCGCCCGACCTGCCCGCGACGTCGCTGGCCGCGCTGGCCGGGACGCCGGTGTCGAGGGACGACGTGCTCGCGGGCCTGCTGTCGTCGCTGTCGGGGTGGGTCGAGGCCGACGACGGTGCGGTTGCCCGTGCGTACCGCGAGGCGTGCGTCACCATCGGCAGGTCTGTCCGCGTCGAGCTCGCGGACGAGACGTTCACCGGCACCGCCGCCGACGTGGCCGACGACGGCCACCTCCTCGTCGACGTCGGGATGTGCGTCCGCGACGTATCCGCCGGCGACGTCGTCCACCTACGCTGACCCCCGACTCTTCCCCCTAACTCGTAACGCAACGGGATTTGGGCGCGCTCATGCCGG
>DASVEG010000101.1:0-6193 GCA_036380695.1 Acidimicrobiales bacterium | reverse complement strand
CGACGGACAGCACGCCGATGACGACGCCGTCGTCTTCAGCCACCCAGTCCTGCTTCGCCTCGTCGAAGTAGCCGACCGGCACGGGCGATCCAACAGGCACACCGAGGAAGTTCGTGACGTAGTGGACGACGGGCTTCGTGAACGACGCGTTGGCCGCCCCGTCGAGCCGGAGGTCGATCGCGTACGTGAACGCGGTGGTCGGCGGCAGCTCCGCGGGCATGCCGGCCGGCCCCGCGCCGGCGGTCACCTCGGTGAACCCGATGCGGGGCACGGTGTCCGTCGGCCGGTCGGCGGGGTCGCTGGCGAGCGCGGTGCCGGCGGGGATGACGAGCAGCGTCTTGCGGGTGCCGGCGTCGTCCGCGCTCGTCGAGCCAGGCAGCACCTGCGCCGCGCCGGCCGCGCCACTGAGGTCGACGTCCTCGAGCGAGTCGGCCACGTCGGCCAGCAGCACGTCGCCGATCGACGCGATCTCGCCCCATCGCGGCTCGACGCGCCGCGACGCGCGCACGTAGCCGTCCTTCGCGAGCGTCACGACGACGAGGCCACCGCCGTTCGCGGCGATCTCGAACTCGCCCGTGCGCCGCGTCCGCACCGCGCCGACGGCCGGTTGCTCGTGGATGGCCACGCTCACGCCTGCGAGCCCCGCGCCGTTGCGATCGAGCACGCGGCCGCGGACGATCGCGGCGCGGGTGGTGTCGATCGCCCCGTCGTCCGCGGCCTGCACGGGCGACTCGCCCTCGTGCAGCCAGGAGACGTCGAGCCGGCCGTCGACCGATGGCGCGATCGGCGGGACCAACCGCGCCTCGACCGGCCGCGACCACGCGCCCGCCTTGCCGTTCTTGCCTGCGCCCACCGACGCGACCGAGTACTCGTACACCGCGCCGGAGCGGACCGCCGTGTCGACGTACGACGCGTCCTTCGCGTCCGCGACGACCTCCTCGTCGGTGTCGTCGCGGAAGCGGCGCACCTGGTACGCCGCCGCCTTCGCCACGGGCGCCCACACGAGCTGGATGGCGGCTGCCGCCGGGGTGACCGTCACCATCTCCGGCGGCGGCGGCCCTGCCGCCGCAGCGACGGCGACCCTTCGTTCGGCCGTCGACCGGTGCCCCTCGTTGTCGACGACGGTGACGGCGACGACGTGCTCGCCCTCACCGAGGGTCGCGACCGCGGTCGCGTGCGGGGCGTCCGCGCCGTCCGGTGCGGTGAGGGGCGCGCCGTCGACCGACCAGTGGTAGGCGACGATCGCGCCGTCGGGGTCGTACGACCGCGTCGCGTCGAGCGTGACGGCGTGGGGCTCGATGCCCGGTGCGATCGGGGCCAGCACCGCGACCGGCAGGAAGTCGCCTGCGGGGTTCTCGCCGCCGCCCGTGCGGTCGACGATCGCCGCGTCGGGAGCGGTTGCTCGCACCCTCCCGTACGCCTCCTTGGCCGTGCGTTCAGCTGCGTACGACTGGCCTGAGTCGGCCTTCACCGGCTTCGCGAGCGACCACCGCCAGCGACCGGCCTTGTCCTCGGCGATAGCGGCAGCGTCGTCGGCGGCGACCGCGGCGACGAAGTCCGCCACCGCCCGTTGCGCCTCGGCGACCTTGCCGTAGGCGACCGTGCCGTCGGCGACGATCTCGCCGTTGCGGCTCTTCAGCCGCCACCGGAACTTCTTGCCGCGGTCTTCGTACACCTCGAACTGCGCCAACGCCGTGCCCCCTTCCGAGAGGGACGGCGTAGCAGAGTGATCGGTGGTCAGGCCGGGAGACGGCGCGGGCAGTCGGTAGCGTCGGCTTCGATGCGAGCACTCCTCGTCGCCGGCGCGCGACCGAACTTCATGAAGGTGAAGCCGGTCCTCGACGCGCTCGAAGCGCGTGGCGCCGACACGATCCTCGTCCACACCGGGCAGCACTACGACACGGGCATGAGCGACGTGTTCTTCGCCGAGCTCGGGATCCGCGCGCCGGATCACGCCCTCGGCGTCGGGTCGGGCACGCACGCCGAGCAGACGGCCAGGGTGATGCTCGCCTTCGAGCCCCTCCTCGCCGAAGCCGCACCCGACGTCGTCGTGTTGGTGGGCGACGTGAACTCGACCCTCGCATGCGCGGTCGTCGCGGGCAAGGCGGTCGTGCCCGTCGCGCACGTCGAGGCGGGCCTCCGCAGTCGGGACTGGTCGATGCCGGAGGAGGTGAACCGCGTCGTCACCGACCGCCTCTCGACCTACCTGCTCGCGCCGTCGCCCGACGCGGTCGAGAACCTCCGAGCCGAAGGCGAACCCGACGGCGAGATCTTCCTCGTCGGCAACGTGATGGTCGACACGTTGCTCGCGAACCTCGAACGGGCTCGCGCCCGCCCCGTGCTCGAGGAGATGGGACTCGAACCTGGTGCCTTCGGGCTCGTCACGCTCCACCGGCCCGCCACCGTGGACGACCCCCACGTGCTCGACGGCGTGATCGCTGCGCTGAGCGACCTCGCCTCCGATCTGGAGCTCGTCTTTCCGGTGCACCCGCGCACGCGGGCGCGCTTGGGGCATCGAAACCTGCCCGCCGCGCTACGACTGGTAGACGCCGTCGGCTATCTCGATTTCGTCGCGCTCGAGGCCGCGGCTCGCATCGTGCTCACGGATTCTGGTGGCGTGCAGGAGGAGACCACAGTCCTCGGCGTGCCGTGCCTCACGCTGCGCGACAACACCGAGCGGCCGATCACGGTCACCGAAGGCACGAACCGCGTCGTGGGGCGCGATCCGTCGCGCATCGTTGCCGAGGCGAGGTCGGTGTTGGCCGACCCCCCCGCTCCGCGTTGCCCTGCGCTGTGGGACGGCCACGCTTCCGACCGGATCGCCGACGCGCTCGGCTTCACCAAAGGCTGAGGTACGCAGGGCGCGTCGGTAGCATTGGCGTATGTCGACGGCATTGCTCGCGCTGCGGCTCGGGCTGGCCGCGGTGCTGCTGTTCGCCGCAGCGGCGAAGCTCCTCGATCGCAAGGCGATGCGGCGCGCGGTCACCGATCTCGGTCTGCCTGCGTCGCTTGCCGCACCGATCGCGTTCTTGCTGCCGATCGCGGAGGCTGGCACCGCCGCGCTGCTGATTCCCGGGTCGACCGCACTCGTCGGTGCTGCCGCGGCCATCCTCTTGCTCGGAGCGTTCACCGCGCTGCTGGCGATGAATCTCGCGAAGGGGCGCAGGCCGAACTGCAACTGCTTCGGCCAGGCGGCGTCGGAGCCGATCAGTCCCGCCACGCTCGTCCGCAACGGAGCCCTGCTCGCAGCGGCGCTCGCGGTCTTCGTCGGTGACATGACTCCCGTCAGCCCGTCGTCATGGGCGGCATCTCGCCTCGGCGATTCCGACGAGTTCGCCCCCTGGGTCGTCGCGATCGTGCTGTTGCTCGTCGCGCAGCTGCTCGGGATCGTGCTGATCGCGCGACGTGGTGGCGTCGCCTCCGCCGCGCCAACTCCGAGCCCACACGACGGCGCCACGGCCGACACCGAAGACGCCGCCGTCGGGCTACCGGTCGGCACGACTGCCCCCGAGTTCGCACTGCCGGGGACGGACGGTGACGTACGCACGCTCGACGGGTTCCTCGCCGCGCAACTCCCACTCCTGCTCCTGTTCACCGACCCGCACTGCGGACCATGCGCAGCACTCATGCCCGACGTCGCACGTTGGCAGCACGCGTACGCGGAGCGCGCGCGGATCGTCGTGCTCAGCCGAGGCGATCCCGACCAGGTGCGGGCGAAGGCCGAGGAGTACGACCTGGCCGACGTGCTCGTCGATGCCGACGCGTCCGTGGCGCAGGCGTACAACTACCGCGGCACGCCGGGCGCGGTTGTGGTCAGTCCGGAGGGGATCGTCGCCAGCGATCTCGCCTCGGGCACGGATGACATCCGGTCGCTGGTCGTGGCGCACTTCGGTTCGGACGTCGTCGTCGCCGGTGGCGTGTCGGGCGAGGACCTCACCGTTGGCGACGAGGCTCCTCTGTTCACGTTGCCGAGCACCCATGACCACCCGGTCTCGCTCGAGCACTATCGCGGCCGGATGGTGCTGCTCGTGTTCTGGGACACGACATGCGGCTACTGCCTGCGGATGCTCCCCGAGCTACGGCAGTGGGAAGCCGAGCATCCGGACGGGCCGAACGTGCTTCTCGTGTCGACCGGCTCCGTGCCGGAGCTCCGCGCGCAGGGTTGGCAGTCGCACGTCTTGGTCGACGAGGGACGCGCGATCGCCAACGTCTACGGCGCAGCCGGCACGCCCATGGGTGTGCTGATCGACGCCGAGGGTCGCATCGCGAGCGAGCTCGCTGTCGGCGCGGAGGAGGTGCTCACGATCGCCGAGCGAGGAGCCCGGCTCACGGAGCTGGCGTCCGCGTTCCCGGGCTAGGCCTGCGCGCGCCGCCAGGGCGCGCGCCGCAGGAAGTTGCGCGCGAACACGTCCGCCTCGCCCCTCGTGCCGGTGAATCCGACAGCGTCCTGTGCCGCTGCGCTCAGCGACCCGAGCGCGCGCGGTGGGTCGATCTGCGCGATCACCGTGTGCTCGAGCATCTTCACCACCGACTGCCCCGCGGTCAGTGGCCTCAGTCGTGTTCGGGTGCCTCGTCGCAACGCGAGCACCGCGACGACGGGCGAGGGCTCGGTGGCGGTCGGCGCACCGAACTCGGCGGCGTCGGTCGGGCGCTGTCGACCCTCGTCATCGCGGATGCCGAGCCGCCGCGGATACGGGTGGACGTTGCCGTCCGCATCGAGCACGGCGTACTCGTCGGAGTAGTAGGTCGCGCCGGCGCGCAGGAAGGCGGCCACCAGCGTCGTCTTCCCGGCCCCCGAGGTCGCGGGGATGACGATCGCACCGTCTGGCGTGCCGACCACGCCGGCGTGAACGAACACGTGCGTGGGCGACAGCTCGGCGATCGCATGCTCGATCTCGGCAACGAGCTCGTCGACCCCGTCGCCCGCGCCGTTCGCCACGCGTTCGCCGTCGCGGATGACGACGAAGAGCGCGCCTTCTCGAACGAGGCGCAGATTGCAGTCGTCGCCCAACGTCGACGACGCTTCAACGGATGGCACAGGGATACGCGCCACGGCTTTGCGAATCGCGCCAAAATCGGCGCGGACTACCAGCGTTGAACCAAATACACGAACAGAAGCGGCGGCCAGCGTGCCGTCAGGGCACGGTCGGCGTGCAGATCTTGTTCGAGCCGCTACCCGTGCACACAAACCCGCTGCAGCATTGGTTGCTATTCGTGCAAGCGCCGCCGGCCGTGCCGCAACACTTGCCGTCCGTTCCGAGCTGCCCGCTACAGCAGGTCGTCGCGCCGCCGGCTCCGGGGTTGCTCCCGTTGGTCTTACACGGCGTGCACGCACCGCCAGAACACACGGACGTGCCGCAGCAGTGCGTGTTCGCCGTACATGACCCGCCGTCGGCGTTGCAGCAACGGCCTGCGGTGCATGTGCCCTGGCAGCAGAAGTCGCTCACGGCACACGTCCCGCCGAGCGCCGTGTTGCAGCACACGTTGCCGCCGGCACCGTTCGACTGGCACGACGTGCCGGGGCAGCAGTCCGCATGCTCACCGGGAGTGCAGCCACCGCCACCACCCGTGCACAGGCCAGACGTGTGCGTCGCAGCGGCAGGCGGGGCGAGGATGGTCGTGACCGCGGGAAGCGCGACAGCGGCGATGCCCGCCTTCTTCAGCAGCGAACGCCGCGAGATGAAGGGCGTGCTGTAGGACACCTGCGCAGCACCGACCAGCAGATCTGCCGCGCCGAGATCTGCCAACGCGGTGGCGAGGATCTCGTCGGTCGTGCCGTTCGTTGCCAGCTCTGCCTCGAGGGCGGCGCGCAGCTCGGCGACCGTTGCGCCGTCCTGGCAGAGCGACCAGATCGCGGCGGCGCTCGGGTTCAGAAGATGCGCCTTGTCGGTGGCGAGGTCGTAGACGACGATCTCGTCGCCGACCGTCTTCGTCACGAGTTGGTCGGAGCGAGCCCGGACCACCTGATCGTCGTACACAGATTCACGCCTCACGTTTCCGCCGACACAGGGTCACAGCGACTATACCCTGCATCTTTCGGCCGCCGACCCCTTGATCTGAGCAGTCACCCAATAGACGCTGACCAAAGTTCAGCAGCGGCCGTCCCGATGAACACGGTTCTTCCAGCCACGGCGAGGCTCGTCGCACCTGCCGGCGCGGCGCCTCGGTGGTCCCATCGGGCGAGGTCGGTCGT
>DASVEG010000100.1:0-2274 GCA_036380695.1 Acidimicrobiales bacterium | reverse complement strand
TTCTGGGAGGCGCGGGTGGGCTGGTTGCCACGCCAACGGTAACGGCGTGGCGAGTCGCTGGTGCGGACCACGGTGCCGAGGGCTGCGTGCTTCTCCAGCGCGTTGCTGATCGCGCCGTTGGAGCGGTGGAGCTTGTTGGACAGTTCTGTCGACGTGAACTCGACCTTCGGGTGCTTCTTCATGTGGTCGAGTACGAGCGCTTCGAGCCCGCCCTTGCCGAGACGAGGCTGCCCGGTCCCGTTGCTCGCGGGCTGCTCAGCCGGGTTGGGACGGGTGCGGGTGGTGGCCGACGCTGGCGTCGTGGTTCGTGAGGCGTCTGCGCGCTTTGTCGCTGCCGACTTGGCGGCAGGCTTCCTGCGGGTGGTGCGTTGCGGCATGGTTGCTCTCCTGTGCGTTGTGGGCCGCGGGTCGCGGCTCCCTTGGGTCGGTGTGCGGAGGCCAGTGCCTCCGTGTCTCCCGACCTCGTCCCGCACTGAGCGGCTTCCGTCGCCCCACAACGGACGGTCGTGACAACAAGTCTTGGAAGGGAACGGCAGGTGCGACCTTCGTGCCTGGCCGTGGCGGTTGCTGACTTCGCCATGCCGCGGCGAGTCCGTCGATGCACCGATCGCGAGTGTTCTCGTTGACGTCGCCGAGGTGCAGACGCCCGGGGCCTCTTCGTCGCGCGTGGCCGCTTGCTTGGCTGTCGCGAGTTCGGGCATCGGTTGCATCGCTGCTCCTTGGTGTCGGTCATGAGGCCACTGCTGTCAGTCGTCGGCGAACGACTCCGGCTGCGTACGCGTTGGGCTCCGCCATTCGTGAGACGGTCTGGTCGTTCTGACGTGGCTCCCGTGCTTGATGTCGGAGACAGTCACGGTGGCTCGATAGGCGCCTCCTCCTGTTGGTCGTCGGGTCGGGATCTCTCGAAGCGCCACGAGCGCGCGCTGCTTCGGGCGGCGCGTTCGGCCGCTTCGGGCGGCTTGGGTTCGAGGGCGAGTTCCGCCAGCGAGACGCGCTCCGTGCCGCCGGAGACGGGGAGCCAGATGGCCTCATGGGGACGGGCAGGCCCCGCGACGACCCCTGTCGCGAGGGGCACTGTCGCGACGACGAGGCGCGCCCGGGCCTTCGACTCACGGCGAGGTGACGTGAACGCGAACAGGACCCAGGTCGTGACGCCGCGTTCGACTTCGAATCGTTCGTAGTCGCGGCCCTTGCCTTCGAGGCGAGCCAGTGTCTCGGTGCCGCGGTCGTATTCGAGGAAGAACTCGAGCTCGAGTCCCCTCTCCCGCCAGACTCCCCACGCGTCCGGCCGGACGATGCCGTCGGTCCAGCGCGCCGCCTCGCTCTCGGTGAGCCAGTCGACCAGCTCGGCGTTCTCGCAGGTGCGGCTGCGGCCGATCAGGGCGGCTGCGAACTCGTTGACGCCGAGGATGTGTTCGAGGCGTTGCGACTGGCTGAGAGCGAGCGCCCGGTCTCGCTTGCACCGGCGGACGGCACCCTCGACGTCTTCGTCTTGTTCCGCCGCGAGGATGGCGGCGCCTTCCGGCCCGAGGACGTAGTGGTAGTGACGCCGACCGAACGCAACGCTCATCGGCTCGAAGCGGTCGAGGACGCCGAGGCGGTGCAGGTCGACGAGGCGGTGCCGGGCGCGGTCACTGCTCCCGAAGAACATCTGCTTCAGCTGCGCGCTCGTGAGGACTCGATGGCGTGCCACTGCACGCGTGAGCTCCCGATCCCGGTCGGTCAGCCGGCGAGCGAGCGACAAGCGAAGCTCGACGGCAGACCGACGGGATGGGGACCGAAGGGCGAAGCCCTTCGGGAGTCGGCTTTTGTCGTGGGCGGGGTCGGAGGCCCTGCGACGTGCAGAGACGTCCGCGTGCGCGTCCCCTTGTCGGGTTTCTTTGCCGGCCCCCGAGTGGGCGGCCGAATGGTCGCCCGAGTGGGCGGCCCTCTGGTCGGGGGTCACGCCGCCGTCTCGGTTGGCCGGGTTCGCATCGTGAACGCGGGCTGGTCCTGGCCGTCGACGACGAGGCGCACGGCTGCCTGGTACGCGCCGAGGTTGGCGAGGTCGTGGTCGGTGAGGTTGGGCGTAGTGTGTCGCGCCAGCACGAAGGCGTCCTCGGGGCTCACGGTGAAGAACACCTTGTTCCGGGCGTTGGCCGACACCGAGTCGCGCAGGTCGCGTGGCAGCTGGCCGAGGTGCTGGTGCGCGAGGACGAACGAGACGCGGTAGCCACGGGCCTCGGCGAGGACTTCGTCGAAGCTCCGTGGCAAGGTCGTCACGAAGTTCTGGCA
>DASVEG010000099.1:0-5378 GCA_036380695.1 Acidimicrobiales bacterium | reverse complement strand
CGCGCAGAACGTCCTCGGGCGGGAGATCGGGCCGGCAAACCGAACGCACGTGCGACACCGCGTACTACACCGACGCGTTGCCGCAGAGCTCGGCGGCCGCACGTTGGAGCCCGAGTACTGCCTCTCTGTGCCTCCCCCGCCGTCCGCCGCCGCCCCCGCCCGCGCCCGTCCGCTCGCCGCCCAGACGCCCCCGCCCCCGTCAGCCGACGACGGGTTGGCCCGCCCGGGGCACCAGCAGCATCTCCTGCGCGACGGACGCGACGAGGCGCCCGTTGCGGTCGCGGAGAGTGCCCCGGAGCACACCGCGGCCCAAGGTGTTCACGAGCGAGTGCACGTCGTAGAACAACCACTCGTCGGCCCGGTGCGGGCGGTGGAACCAGAGGGAATGGTCGAGGCTGATCATCCCGGTGATGTCGTGTTCGAGGTCGAGGGGCCGGCCGCCGACCCCCGTCATGTCGGAAAAGAACCCGATGAACGCCTCGTGCAAATCGTCGTCGTCTGGCAGGGGCGTTGCGACCTTGACCCACGCGCGGTGCGTCGACCGGCGGGTGCCGTCCGACCGGAGCGGCGTCGGGCCGAGCCACGACTGCGACCACGGGCCTGGACCGTGCTCGAGCTCGAGCTGCTCGGGTGGAGGAGGGTCGTCGTCGAGCGGAAGCTCGTACTCGTACCCCTCGCCGTCGACGGCGAACGAGCACGTCATCGAGAACACGGGCGACCCCTGTTGGGTCGCGTCGAGCCGGCAGACCGCGAGCGTGCGGCCGTCCTTGAGCATCGCCGCGTCGTACGTGATCGGGACGCCGGCGAGCGCGGGGCGGAGGAAGTACCCGTGCAGCGAGTTCAGCCGCTTGCCTCGGGGGCGCACCCTCGTTGCCGCGTGCACCGCCTGCGCGACGACGAACCCGCCGAACAGCCGCTCCCCGAACCAAGAAGGCGCCTCGCCGACGAGACCGCCGTGCTCGTCCCGCCGGACGGTCACGAAGTCAACGGTCTCGTCGACGATCGCCTGCAAATCCACGCCTTGGTCCCCCATCGGAGCGAGCCTAGGGGCCTGCCTCGGCCGACGACCTCAGGAATTCGGACCCCCGAGAGGTCAGCGAGAGGTCAGCGAGCGCGTGCCGGCCGGTCGGCGCGCACGGTGGCGGCGACGGGCGTACGTGACAACGCCATCCCGATGGCGACCATGCCTGCGCCGAGGGTGAAGTGCAGCCAGTTGTCGGCCGTATTGAACGGGACGAAGTTGGCCGCCGAATCGTGGCCGACGACGAGCCCATAGACCCACAGCGCGAGGTACACCGCGCCGCCGCCGAAGAGGAACGGCTTCGCGTACGAGGCCACTCGCGCCGCCCAGAGGCCGGCGATGCCGAAGAGGACGTGGACGAGGTTGTGGAGCACGCTCACTTCGAAGATGCCGAGGAGCTTGGCGTCGGAGTGGGTGCCGGCGAACTCGATGTCGCCGAGGTTCTGGGTGATACCCGGCACGAAGCCGAGGACGCCGATCGCGAGGAACGTCGCGCCGACGAGACCGGCTGCCGTCTGCAGCGGCGTGCGGCCCGGCGAGGTCGTGGATGAGGCCATTGGTCGTGGTTCCCTTCTGTCGTCGCCATGTGGCGGTCGTCAGAAGTTCGGAGCGGCGCGCACGCGCGGATGAGGCGCTCGTTGCGAACCGGGCCAGTGCACGAGCAAGAGCGTCGCGTCGTCGACGAGGTGACCCTGCTGGTGGTCGAGCACGGCGTGGGTGAGGCGCCGCACGATCTCCGCCAGGTGCTCGCCGCTCGACGCGGCCCGCACCAGCATGTCGGCGAGCCGGTCCCTGCCGAACTCCTCGCCGCCGGGCGAGCGCGCCTCGGTCACGCCGTCGCTGTGGAACAGCAGCGTGTCGTCCGGCTGCAGGTGCATCTCGCCGACCTCGCCCTCCATCGACCGGAGGCCGACGGGGAGCACGGTCGTACCGGTGAGGGTCGTGCCGGTCGCCGCGCTGCGCAGCAGGATCGGGTGTGGGTGCCCGGCGTTGATCCATCGCAGCAACCCCGACGGGATGTCGAGGGTGACGAGCTGCGCGGTCACGAACGCGTCGGGGCCCTCCTCGCTGAACACGATCTCGTCCATGGCGCGGTAGGTCTCCTCGAGGCTCGACCCGCGCCGCCGGCTGTTGCGGTAGCTGACCATCGCCAGGTTCGCCAAGCGGCTCGCGGCGAGACCGTGACCCATCGCGTCGAACACCGCGAGGTGGAGCGTCTCGCCGTTCACCGCGTAGTCGAACGCGTCGCCGGCGACGTCGTACGCGGGCTCGAGGAAGCCCGACACCGCGACGTCGGGGCTGGCGAACGTCAACGGCGGCAGGACCGCCCACCGCAGCTCGGCCGCGAGCTTCATCTCCTCTCGCCGCTGGGCGATCACGATCGCGTCGCCGTACGGCTGCTTGGTGATCAACAGATGGGCGACGAGCGCCGCGAGCCTGCGGCCGCGCACGATCACGACGTCGTCCGGGGTGTCGACCTCCGCGCTCATGACCCCGATGCGGTGCGCGCCGTCGAGCAGCGGGAACCAGACGACCCGTTCGGCGACGACGACCTCGACCCGGCGGAACGACCGCCCAGCGAGCGTCGAGTTGATGTCGAGCGGGACGGCCGCGTCGGAGGGGAACGGCATCAGCAGCCGTTGCTCCTTGTCGACGAGGTAGAGGTGGACGTCGCGGAGCCCGACCGAAGCCCCATGGCGCCGGACGACGTCGGGGATCGCGTCCGGGTGCAGCCAGTGCGACTCCTCGAGCAGCTCGCCGAGCATCTCCTCGCCGACGGACGGCGACGGATCCGGCTGCTGCGTCGGCATGGCTGCACGCTAAATCACCCGTCGCACGCCAAAAAGCGGGACGATGCGGGCGTGACGACCGAGCACTCCGTCATCGCCGACGAGGTGCGCGCCGAGGCGCGGGCATGGATCGCGGCGCATTGGGACCCCGACCTCCCGCTGCGGACGTGGAGGGAGGCGCTCGCCGATTCCGGGTGGGGGTGCCCGAGCTGGCCGGCGGATTGGTACGGCCGCGGGTTGCCGCCGGCGATGGACCCGGTGGTCGCCGACGAGTTGGCCAGGGCGGGCGCGGTCGCTGTCGCCGTCGGTGCCGGCATCGCCCTCGTCGCGCCGACCCTCCTGGCCCACGCGTCGGACGACCTCAAGTCGCGGTTGCTGCGCCGCATCGTCACGGGCGAGGACACGTGGTGCCAGTTGTTCAGCGAGCCGGGCAGCGGCTCCGACCTCGCGGGGCTGAGGACGCGCGCCGAACGAGATGGCGACGAGTGGGTCGTCAACGGGCAGAAGGTGTGGAGCACGAGCGCGCACCATGCCGACTACGGGATGTTGCTCGCCCGCACCGACTGGGATGCGCCAAAGCACCAGGGCATCACGTACTTCGCGTTCCCCATGCGGCAGCCGGGCGTCGAGGTGCGGGCCCTTCGCCAGATGAACGGGCACGCGTCGTTCAACGAGGTGTTCTTGACCGACGCAAGGGTTCCGGCCGCGAACGTCGTCGGCGACGCAGGCGACGGGTGGAGGGTCGCGCTCACCACCTTGATGTACGAACGGCGCGCCGGTGCGGTCAGCCGACCCCGCTACGACCCGGCGGCCGGCCGCGCCGTCGACGAGGCGGCGGCCGAGGCCGAGGAGTACTTCGCGACGTATTCGTGGTACCCGCAGCGCGCCGGCCGCGCCGATCTCGTGGCCGATCGAGCGCGCGCCGCGAGCGCGGCGGGCGCGCCGGTCGATCCACTCGTGCGCCAAGCGGTCGCCGCGGTCGTCGCCAGCCAGCGGGTGAACCACTGGACGGCGCGCCGGGCGAGCGCGGCTCGCGCCATGGGCCGCCCGCCGGGGCCGGAAGGATCGCTGGCGAAGCTGGCGCTCAGCCGGCTGGCGAAGGCGTCGGCCGCCGCGCACGCGTCGATGAGCGGGGCGGCCGCGATGGTCACGACGACCGACCCGGTCGTGGCCGAGGTGCTCGTGTCGGTGCCCGCACAATCGATCGCCGGTGGCACCGACGAGATCCAGCGCAACGTCGTCGGGGAGCGGGTGCTCGGCCTGCCCAAGGATCCCCAGGTCGACGCGTCCGTGCCGTTCCGCGAGGTGAAAAGGAACGCCGGTCGCGAGTGATCGGCGCGAACCCCTCAACTCATGGCACGCGCTACCGACCTTGTCACTGCCGGGCCCGCACAACTCGTCGCAGCCGTCCCGGTCGAAGGCGGGCGCGTGCTCGCCGGCGGTCCCCAGCCCGTCGGCGGCCGCGCCGCGCCCGCCCCGCGGGCTGCGCCGATGTAGAACTCGGCGGCGATGGCCCACCTCGACCCGCACCGCGCCCACCGCGCCCACCGTGCTCGTCGTGCGGTCGCGACGGTCGTGACGCTGGCAGCGGTGGCGACCGCGGGGCCCGGGTGCTCGGGACCCGAGGGTGCCGTCGACGGCCGCGACCCGTCGCGACGCACGATCCGGGTGCTCGCCGCGGCATCGCTGACCGAGGTGTTCGGCGACATCGAGCGGCGGTTCGAGGCCGCCAGTGGCGTGGGCGTGACGTTCGAGTTCGCAGGGTCGTCGACGCTCGTGCGCCATCTCGCCGACGGCGCCCATGGCGACGTGCTCGTCACCGCCGACGAGCAGGAGATGGCTCGCGCCGCCGACGCTGGCCTCGTCTGGCCCCGCACGGTCGTCGCCCGCAACCGGTTGGCGCTCGTCGTGGAGCGAGGCAACCCGCTCCGGATCACGTCGCTCGAAGGCGCGGCGCGCGAGCCGGTGAAGCTCGTGCTGTGCGCGCCGGAGGTGCCGTGCGGGCGGCTGGCCGCGGAAGCGCTCGGGCGGGCCGCGCTCGATGCGCGGCCGGCGTCGCTGGAGCAGGACGTGAAAGCGGTGCTGGCCAAGGTCGTGCTGGGCGAGGCCGACGCGGGGCTCGTCTACGCGACGGACGCCACCGCGGCCGCGGGCGAGGTGGAGGAGGTCGCGATCGCCGAGCGCCTGTACGACGGCGGGGCGCTGCACACCAACTACGCAGCCGCGGTGACGAAGGGCGCCCGCGACGGGCGAGCGGCGCGAGCGTTCGTCGACTTCCTGGTGGACGAGGGAGTGACCGTGTTCGCCGCGTTCGGGTTCATGGCGCCGTGAAGCGTCCGACGGTCGCTGTCGCCGGCGCGGCGATCGCGTTCGCGTTCCTCGCGCTCCCGCTCGCCGGGCTCATGGCGCGCGCCCCGTGGAGCGACGTCGTCGGCGACCTGACCACGCCCGAGTCGCTCGACACCATCCGGTTGTCGTTGGTGTGCAGCGCGTGGGCGACGGTGGTCGCGGCCGCGCTCGGCCTGCCCCTCGCGTGGGTGTTGGCGCGCGTGCCGTTCCCCGGCCGG
>DASVEG010000098.1:0-10662 GCA_036380695.1 Acidimicrobiales bacterium | reverse complement strand
CGTCGACCTCCGCCTCTTCGACGTCTACCGCGGCGACCGCGTCCCGGATCGCACCCGCGGCCTCGCGTTCCGCCTCCGGTTCAATGCCGTCGACCGCACGCTCACCGACGAGGACGTCGGCGAGATCCGCTCCCGCGCCATCGCCGCCGTCGAGTCCGCCACCGGCGCGTCACTGCGCACCTAACGCCCCCGCCCTCCTTCCGGTTTGGGCGCGAAAACGGCCATATAGTGCGTGTGTTCGCGCCCAAAAACCGATCCGGCGCGTCGGACTCGGCCTGTGGATCGACACCAGGGAAAGCCTGTGGACGGCCCCCGCGACCCCGGCCCGGCGCGCCGATCCGGCAACGCGACCCCAGCCCCCGCGGGCGCCCCGGCCCCGCGGGCACCCCGGCCCCGCGGGCCCCCCGACCCCGCGGGCACCCCGGCCCCGCGGGCCCCCCGACCCAGCGAGGCGGCCCCGCCGCGGCAACGCGACCCGCCCCCAACACCCGCGCTTTTTCGCAGAAGTCCGCGCTACAACACCGTTTACTGCGGGAAAGCGGAGCTCCGGCTCCGGCTGCGGCTGCGCTGCCGCGCACCGGCCTCAGGGCTCTGTATAAGCATGCACAGACGTGTATAGTTCCCGGATGGTATCCGTCGGCATCGCCGGGGCGTCGGGGTACACGGGCGCAGAGCTGCTGCGCCTCGTGCACGGCCATCCGGACATGCACGTGAAACTGGCGACGGGCGATACCCAGGCAGGCTCCCGCGTCGGCGATCTCTACCCGAGCCTCGCGGCTGCGTACCCCGACCTGTCGTACGAGCCGCTCGACGTCGCCGCCTTCGACGGCCTCGACCTCGTGTTCCTGGCGCTGCCGCATGGCCGTAGCCAGGAGATCGTCCCCGACCTGCGCAAGCGGGTGGGGAACATCGTCGACCTCGCCGCCGACTTCCGCCTCCGCGACGCCGCGCTGTACCCGCAGTGGTACGGCGAGCAGCACGCGTGCCCCGACCTCTTGGCCGACGCGGCGTACGGCATCCCCGAGCTGTTCCGCGACGACCTCCGGGGGGCGGCGCTCGTCGCCGCCGCGGGTTGCTACGTCACCGCCGCCGCGCTCGCGCTCGCACCGCTCGTACGCCTCGGCGTGATCGACCCCGCCGGCGCCGTCGTCGACGCGGCCAGCGGCGTCTCTGGCGCAGGCCGGGTGCCGAAGCCCGAGCTCCACTTCGGCGCCGTCGACGAGGACTTCGCCGCGTACGGCCTCCTCACCCACCGCCACACGCCCGAGATCGAGCAGGCGACGGGCGCGCAGGTGCTGTTCACGCCCCACCTCGCGCCGATGACGCGCGGCATCCTCGCCACGTGTTACGCCCGCCCCGCCGCTGGCAACAGCGACGACCCGCTCGAGACCTTGCGCGAGTTCTACGCGGAGGAACCCTTCGTCGTGGTCACCGACGCGTCGCCGTCGACCAAGGCGACGAGGGGGGCGAACACGGCCATCCTGACCGCGCGCCGCGACGAACGCACCGGCTGGGTCGTGGTGATCGCCGCCATCGACAACCTGGTGAAGGGCGCGTCGGGGCAGGCCGTCCAATGCGCCAACATCGCCCTCGACCTCGACGAGACGGCAGGACTCCCGCTCGCCGGTCTCTTCCCGTGAGCCGCTGATGTCGGTCACCGCAGCGCAAGGATTCGTGGCCGCCGGCGCGGCCTGCGGCGTGAAGGCGAGCGGCGCGCTCGACCTCGCCATCGTGGCAACCGCCGACGGCCGGCCCGTGCCCGCCGCGGCCACCTTCACCCGCAACAAGGCGGCCGCCGCGCCCGTGCAGGTGTGCCGCGCCCACCTCGCCCACACGGACGGCCACGCGGCCGCGGTCGTCCTCAACTCCGGCAACGCGAACGCGGCCACGGGTGCCGACGGGCGCGAGCACGCGACCCGCATGGCGTCCACGACCGCGTCGGCGCTCGGATGCGACACCGAGCACGTGCTGGTGTGCTCGACCGGGCTGATCGGCATCCCGCTGCCGATCGACCGGATCGACAAGGCCATCCCCGACCTGGCGGCGAGCGCCATGCACCGGTCGAGCAACAGCGGCGACGCGGCCAGGGCGATCATGACGACGGACACCGCCGACAAGCAGGTGGTGATCGCGAGGGACGGCTTCACCGTCGGCGGCATGGCGAAGGGGGCGGCCATGCTCGCACCCGACATGGCGACGATGCTCGCCGTCCTCACCACCGACGCCCTGGTCGACCCGGTCGTCCTCCAGACCGCTCTGGCGGCCGCTGTCGCCGGCTCGTTCAACCGCTTGTCGGTCGACGGCTGCACCTCGACGAACGACACGGTCATCCTCCTCGCCAGCGGCCGCGCCGGGCGCGTCGACCCCGCCGCGCTCGCCGACGCCGTCTTCGACGCGTGCCTCTCGCTCGCGAAGCAGATGGCCGCGGACGCCGAGGGCGCCACCAAGGTCGTCACGGTCACGGTCGAGGGGGCTCGAACGAACGACGAGGCGCGCCAGGCCGCCCGTAAGGTCGCGGAGAGCCAGCTCACGAAGTGCTCGTGGTACGGCCAGGACCCGTACTGGGGTCGCGTCGCGAGCGACCTCGGGACGGCGGGCGTCGAGTTCGACATCGACCGCCTGTCGGTTCGCTACGGCGGTGTCGAGGTCTGCCGCGGCGGCGTCGCGGTCGCGCACGACGAGGCGGCGCTGGCCTCGCACATGGCGGGGCGCGCCATCGAGCTCACGGCCGACCTGGGGCTCGGCACCGGCGTCGACTGGATCCTCACGAACGACCTCACCCACGCGTACGTCGACGAGAACATGGGCACGTCGTGACGCTCGCCTTCCCGCAGATCGACGCGGCGACGAAGGCGGCGATCCTCGCCGACGCCCTGCCGTACATCCGGCGATTCTCCGGCAAGGTGGTCGTCGTCAAGTACGGCGGCAACGCCATCGGGTCCGACGTCGAGCTCGACCTGTTCGCCCAGGACGTCGTGCTCATGCGCTCGGTCGGGATGCGCCCGGTCGTGGTGCACGGTGGTGGCCCCCAGATCGGCGAGCTCATGGAGCGCCTCGGCAAGGTGCCCGAGTTCCGCGACGGGCTCCGCGTCACCGACTCCGAGACCCTCGACATCGCGAGGATGGTGCTCGTCGGCAAGGTGAACCGCGAGATCGTGTCGGCCATCAACGCGCACGCCCCCCTCGCCGTCGGCCTGTCGGGCGAGGACGCCGCGCTCATCGTCGCGAGCCAGCGCAAACCCGAGCTCGGCTTCGTCGGCGACGTGGAGTCGATAGACGCGTCGATCCTCGATCGCTTGCTGAACGAAGAGCTCATCCCGGTCATCGCGACGATCGGCATCGACCCGGACGGTCAGGCGTACAACATCAACGCCGACACCGCGGCGGGAGCCATCGCCGAGGCCCTCGGCGCGGCGAAGCTCGTCTACCTCACCAACATCGAGGGCATCCGCAGGGACCGCGACGACCCGGCGACGCTCATCTCCACCGTGACCGCCGACGACCTGCACGGGCTGATCGCCCAGGGCGTCGTCAGCGAGGGGATGATCCCGAAGGTCGAGTCGTGCGTGCGCGCGGTGCGCAACGGCGTCGGGCACGCGCACATCCTCGACGGGCGGCTGCCCCACGCGCTCCTGCTCGAGATCTTCACCCGGGAAGGGGTCGGAACGATGGTGAGCCCATGACCAACGCGCACGCACCCGGCACCGAACGCCTGATGCCCACGTACCCCGCGCCAGCGGTCACCTTCGTGCGCGGCGAAGGCACGAGGCTGTGGGACGACGAAGGGCGCCAGTACCTCGACTTCCTCTCCGGCCTCGCGGTCACGAGCCTCGGCCACTCGCATCCCGCCGTGGCCGAAGCGCTCTCGGCGCAGTCGCGCACGCTGCTGCACGTGTCGAACCTGTTCGGCACGACGGTCGGTGCCGAGGTGGCGACGACGCTCGACGAGCTCGTCGGCGGCCCGACGCGGGGTCGCGTGTTCTTCTGCAACTCGGGCGCCGAAGCCAACGAGTGTGCCATCAAGCTGGCGCGCAAGGTGGGCGGCCGCGGGCGGCATGTCGTCGTCAGCGCCTATGGCTCGTTCCACGGGCGCACGCTCGCCACGCTGCACGCGACCGGCCAGCCGCAGAAGCACGAGACGTTCCAGCCGCTCCCCGAGGGCTTCAGGCACGTGGCGTGGGACGACCTCGACGCGCTGGCGGCGGCCATCGACCCGTCGGTCGGCGCGGTGCTCCTCGAACCGGTGCAAGGGGAGGGGGGCGTGAACCCCGCGTCGGCGGCGTACTTCCTGGGCGTGCGCGAGCTGTGCGACGAGCGCGGCGTGCTCTTCATGGTCGACGAGGTCCAGACGGGCTTGGCGCGGACCGGCCGGTGGTTCGGGTTCCAGCACTTCGGCGTGCAGCCAGACGTCGTGACGATGGCGAAGGCGCTCGGCAACGGGGTACCCATCGGCGCCTGCTGGGCACGGGAGGCCGTGGCCGACGCCTTCGTGCCGGGCGACCACGCGACGACGTACGGCGGCCAGCCGCTCGCGACGTCGGCCGCACGCGCCGTCCTCCGTGTCATGCAAGAGCTGGACGCGCCGGCGCGGGCGACCCAAGCGGGCGAACGACTGCGCGACGGCCTGGCCAAGACCGACGGCGTCGCCGACGTTCGAGGACTCGGGTTGTTGCTCGCGGCCGAGCTCGAACGCCCCATCGCCAAAGCCGTCGCATCCGCGTCGCTCGACGCCGGGCTCGTGGTGAATGCCGTGACCGAGTCCGCCATCCGGCTCGCGCCTCCGCTGACCGTGACCCACGAAGAGGTCGACGAGGCCGTCGCGATCCTCGCGAAGGCGATCGCAATCGTCGGTACGTGAAGCGAACGACATGACCGCTGCACGCCACTTCCTCGACGTCGACGACCTCACTGCGGTCGAGCTGCAAGAAGTGCTCGATCGCGCGACGAGGAGCGACCCGTCGCCCGTGCTCGCGGGGCGCACCGCAGCGCTCATCTTCGAAAAGCCGTCACTGCGCACCCGCAACTCCAGCGAGGTCGCCATCGTGCAGCTGGGCGGGCACCCCCTCACGATGTTCCGCGACGAGGTCGGCCTCGGAGCGCGTGAGCCCGTCGCCGACGTGGCGCGCGTGCTCAGCAGGTACCACGCCGCGATCAGCGCTCGCGTCTTCGAGCACGCGCACGTCGAGGGGCTGGCGAAGGCGGCGTCGGTGCCGGTCGTGAACCTGCTGTCCGACGACGCGCACCCGTGCCAGGCGCTCGCCGACGTGCTGACGGTGCGCCAGCGGTTCGGCGGCACCGCGGGCATCGAGCTTGCGTACGTCGGCGACTTCAACAACGTGGCGCGTTCGCTCGCGATCGCGTGCGGCCTCACGGGGATGCACATCCGGTTCGGCTGCCCGCCCGGCTACGCGCCGACCGAGGTCGACCTCGACCGCATGAAGGCGTCCGGCGTCGACGTCACCGTGTACGACCACGCGGGGGACGCCGTCGAAGGTGCCAACGTCGTCTACACCGACGTGTGGACGTCGATGGGGCAGGAGGATGAGGCGGAGACGCGACGTCGTGCGTTCGAAGGCTTCACCGTCGACGGTCGCCTCTTGTCCGCGGCGGCCGCCGACGCCGTCTTCCTGCACTGCCTGCCCGCCCATCGTGGAGAAGAGGTGTCCGCCGACGTGATGGAGAGCCCGCAGAGCCTCGTGTGGCAACAGGCGGAGAACCGCCTCCACGCCTACCGGGGCCTGCTGTGGTTCCTGCTCGATCCGGTGGCCGCATGATGGCGAGGACGGGCTGATGCCGAAGACGCACCGGCAGCAGCGGATCGTCCGCCTGCTCGAACAGCACCCCGTGACCAGCCAGGCACAGCTCGTCGAGCTGCTCGACGCCGAAGGCATCGTGGCCACGCAGGCGACGGTGTCGCGCGATCTCGACGAGCTGGGTGCGGTGAAGGTGCGCGTGCCCGGCGGCGACACCGTGTATGCGATCCCGCAGCTCACGAAGGATCACGCCGCGCCAGAGGAACACCTCCGGCGCGTGCTCGGCGACTGGGTGGCCGAGGTGGCGCACTCCGGCAACCTCGTCGTGGTGCGCACGCCGCCGGGGTCGGCTCACGTCGTGGCGTCGGCCCTCGATCGATCCGGGCTGCCCGGAAGCATCGGGACCGTCGCGGGCGACGACACCATCCTCGTCATCGCCGCGGAACGAACGGGCGGGGCCAAGCTCGCCAAGAAGTTGTCCGAGCTCGCAGGACTCTGAGCGGATCGCAAAGGAGCACGTAGTGGCAAAGCGCGTCGTCCTCGCGTACAGCGGCGGCCTCGACACCTCGGTGGCCGTGCAATGGATGATCGAAGAGCTGGGCGTCGAGGTGATCGCGCTCGCGGTCGACGTCGGGCAGGACAACGGCGCGAGCGACTTCGACGCCGTGCGGCAGCGGGCGTTGTCGGCTGGTGCGGTCGAGGCGGTCGTCGTCGACGCCAAGGAGGAGTTCGCGCGCGACTTCTGCGTGCCCGCGTTGCGAGCGAACGCGATGTACGAGAACCGCTACCCGCTCGTGTCCGCGTTGAGCAGGCCGGTGATCGTGAAGCACCTCGTCGCCGCGGCACGCGAGCACGGCGCAGACGCGGTCGCCCACGGCTGCACCGGGAAGGGCAACGACCAGGTGCGCTTCGAGGTGTCGACGCGCGCCCTCGCGCCCGACCTCGAGGTCGTCGCGCCGGTGAGGTCGTGGGGGATGACTCGCGAAGACGCGATCCGCTACGCCGGGACGCGCGGCATCCCGATCACGGCGACGAAGGAGAAGCTGTACTCGATCGACGACAACCTCTGGGGTCGTGCCATCGAGTGCGGCGAGATGGAGGATCCGTGGGCCGAGCCTCCGCCTGGTGTGTGGTTGCTGACGCGGCCGACGGAGACCGAGCCGCGCGACCTCGTGATCGGGTTCGAGGCCGGCGTCCCGGTCACGGTCGACGGCGAGCGCCTCGCGATCGGGTCGCTGATCTCGAGGGTCGGCGACGTGGTGGGTGCGTACGGCTGGGGCCGCATCGACATGGTCGAGAACCGTCGCGTCGGGATCAAGAGCAGGGAGACGTACGAGTGCCCCGCGAGCCTCGCGTTGCTCCTCGCGCACGCTGACCTCGAGTCGATCACCCTCGAGCGCGACCTCGCCAGGGAGAAGGCCCGGCTCGACCAGCGGTACGCCGAGCTCGTCTACGACGGCCTGTGGTTCTCGCCGTTGAAGGACGCGCTTGACTCGTTCGTCGATGCCAGCCAGGCGTACGTCACCGGGGAGGTCCGCCTCCACCTCGAGCCCGGCGTCTGCCAGGTGACCGGGAGGCGCAGCGACTACAGCCTGTACGACTACGCCCTCGCCACCTACGACGCGGCCGACGCGTTCCGCCACGAGGACTCCGCGGGCTTCGTGCGGCTGTGGGGGCTCGGCGTCGAGACCTGGGCCGCGCGACAAGCCCAACGGGGCAACCCTCAGTAGGGTCTCGGCGACATGACCCTGTGGCACGGGCGGTTCGGGGCCGGCCCGTCGGAGGAGCTGCTGGCGTTCACCGTCAGCCTCCCGTTCGACCGGCGGCTCGCTGGGGACGACCTCGCGTGCTCGCGAGCGCACGTCCGCGGCCTCGCGCGGGCGCGGCTGCTCGACGAGGGAGAGGCGGCAGCGATCCTCGCCGCGCTCGACGACGTCGCGCGAGAGCTGGCCGACGGGTCGTTCGTGTTCGAGCCGGGCGACGAGGACATCCACACTGCGATCGAGCGGCGGGTGACGGAGATCGCCGGCGCCACCGGCGCACGCCTCCACACGGGCCGCAGCCGCAACGACCAGGTGGCGACCGATCTCCGGCTCTACGCGAAGCGCGAGTTGCTCGCGATCGCCGATCGCGTCCACACCTTGCAGGTCGCGCTCTTCGATCGCGCCGCCGAGGCAGGCGATGCGTACCTGCCCGGCTACACGCACCTCCAACGGGCCCAGCCGGTGCTGCTCGCCCACCACCTGCTCGCCCATGCGTGGGCGCTGGCCCGCGACGTCGACCGCCTGCTCACGACGCGCGACCGGCTCGACGTGTCGCCACTCGGCGCAGGGGCGCTCGCCGGCTCGTCCCTCCCTCTCGACCCGGATGGCGTCGCCGACGATCTCGGGTTCGCCCGCCGTTTCGAGAACTCGATGGACGCGGTGTCCGACCGCGACTTCGTCGCCGAGACGCTGTTCGACCTGTCGCTGCTCGCCGTGCACCTCTCGCGAATGGGCGAGGAGATCGTGCTGTGGTCGTCGGAGGAGTTCGGGTTCCTCCACCTCGACGACGCGTACTCGACGGGCAGCTCGATGCTTCCCCAGAAGAAGAACCCCGACGTCGCCGAGCTGGCGCGCGGCAAGACCGGTCGCGTGATCGGCCACCTCACCGGCGTCCTGACGACGCTCAAGGGCCTGCCGCTCGCCTACAACCGCGACCTGCAGGAGGACAAGGAGCCGCTGTTCGACGCCATCGATCAGCTCGCGCTTGGCCTCGCGGCCATGACCGGGCTGCTGACGTCGAGCCGCTTCGACCTCGATCGCATGCGGTTGGCGGCCGACTCGCCCGCGGCCGCGGCCGTCGACCTCGCCGAATTCCTCGTTGCCTCGGGCACGCCGTTCCGCGACGCGCACGCGCTCGTCGGCGGGCTCGTACGCGACTCCATCGAACGGGGCGTGCCGCTCGCCGACCTCGTGGGCGCGCATCCGTCGCTCGGCAGCGAGGCCGTTGCCCTGCTCGAGCCAGGCGTGGCCGTCACTCGCCGGACGACGCCGGGCGGGGCGGGCCCCAAGCCCGTCGCCGACCAGCTCGCCCGCTTCCGCGGCCACCTGGAGGTCGAGGCGCGGCGGATACGCGGCGACGACGGCCGTGGGTGACAGGGGCCCGTCGCACACGCCCGCCGCTTCCTTCGTTCACCGGATCCGTGTCCGGTACGGCGAGGTCGACATGCAGCACGTCGTGTTCAACGCGCACTACCTCGCCTACTGCGACGACGCCTGCGAGTCGTTCGTCCGCGCATGCGGGGTTCGGGCGATGGAGTCCGGGTGGGACTTCATGGTGAAGAAGGCCGTCGTCGAGTGGTCGGGCGGCGCGACCGTCGGCGACGAGCTCGCGATCGCGGTGGGCGTGTCGCGGTGGGGGACCACCTCGTTCGACATGCGCTTCGCCGGCGCCGTCGACGACCGTCCCGTGTTCGAGGCCGTCGTCACCTACGTGGGCGTGCGCCACGGCACGCTCGAGCCGATCCCGCCGCCGCCCGCGGTCAAGGACGCGCTCGCCGGTGGCCCGCCGGTCTGACCGGCGGCTCCCGCGCGCCTTCTACGAGCGGGATGCGCGCGACGTCGCCCCCGAGCTGCTCAACAAGGTCTTCGTGAAGGGGGCAATGAGGGGCCGCATCGTCGAAGTCGAGGCGTACGTCGGTGGCGGCGTCGATCCCGGCAGCCACGCCCACCGGGGCGAGACGATGCGCAACCGCACCATGTTCGGCCCGCCCGGCCACCTGTACGTCTACTTCACCTACGGCATGCACTGGTGCTCGAACGCGGTGTGCAGCCCCGACGGCGTGGCCAGCGCCGTCCTGCTGCGGGCGCTGGCTCCGCTCGCCGGGCTCGAGGAGATGTGGACGAGGCGGCACAAGGCGAGGGTCGATCGCGACCTCTGCAGCGGCCCGGCCAAGCTCTGCCAGGCCTACGGGATCGAGGGCCGCGACGACGGGTGCGACCTGGTCCGGCCACCCGCGGGCGGCATCGCCATCGTCGACGACGGCGTGCCGCCGCCAGCCGACCCCGGCGTGAGCGAGCGCATCGGGCTCCGGGTCGGCGCCGGCGACGACCTGCCCTGGCGGTGGTTCGTCCGTGGCGACCGGAACGTGTCGCGTCCGGGCTGACATCGGCTACAGTGGTCCTCCCGCTCGACACGGGCGCTGCGCCTCGACCGGTTTGACGACCGGAAGAAGTGACGCTAACGTGAAGAGCCGCTTGGAACGGCAGTAGCCGCACCGAGCAGAGTCGGGAAGTCCCGGGCATCGCCCGGAGAGACCCCGGCCAGCACTGCAGAGTCGCACCAACGTCCTTGACGCGTGCGCCCTGCCGATCGCTCCTTGAAAACGGAACAGAAGACGCCAAAAGTGAGTGCGGGCAGCCACGCGAGTGGTTGCACCTAGCAATTCCACTTTAGGACGGACAACGTCCGTACTGAGTGTCGGGTTGGCTGGAGGAGAAATTCTCCCGCCGGCTCTCAACGATCGAAGACATCGGCTCGCCGATGTTCAGATCTCGATGGAGAGTTTGATCCTGGCTCAGGACGAACGCTGGCGGAGTGCTTAACACATGCAAGTCGAACGAGGTCCAACCTCTCGCAAGAGAGGGGAAGACCTAGTGGCGAACGGGTGAGTAACACGTGAGGAACCTGCCCCGAAGACCGGGATAACAGCGGGAAACCGCTGCTAATACCGGATGCCCTCCACGGATCGCATGGTCTGTAGAGGAAATGGATTCCGCTTCGGGAGGGCCTCGCGGCCTATCAGCTTGTTGGTGGGGTAACGGCCCACCAAGGCATCGACGGGTAGCTGGTCTGAGAGGACGATCAGCCACACTGGGACTGAGACACGGCCCAGACTCCTACGGGAGGCAGCAGTGGGGAATCTTGC
>DASVEG010000097.1:0-8842 GCA_036380695.1 Acidimicrobiales bacterium | reverse complement strand
CGTCGTTGATGGCGAGCATCGGCGCGTTGGAGAAGGCGTTGGTGGTGCGGATGCGGAACGAGTCGGGCCGCTCGCGGAGGATGCGGTCGGTCATCGCCGCCTTCAACCACCTGCCGAGGCCGTGGCCGCGGTGGTCGGGGTGCACGCCCGTGTTGCCCTGGTCGACGTGGCCCGGCCAGTCCTCGAAGAAGAACACCTGCGTGTAGCCGACGAGGCGGCCCGTCCTGCGCTCCCTCGCGAAGATCGTCCAGCGTTCGCCGGGCGACGACGCGAAGAGCTGCTCGCGCTGCGCGACCCAGTCGGCGTCGTGCACCTGCGGCTCGATGTCGACGTCGTCTTGCGGTGCCGTGTTCATGACGTCCTCGACCTCGGCGATCGCGGCGTAGTGCTCGCGGGGATACGCGCCGTCGACGGGCCACAGCTCGTAGTGGACGCGCACGTGACTCGGCACCTTGAGCCATTTCGTGATCAGCCCGCGGTCGATCGTCTTGAGGTCGAGGTCGCTTCGCCGGATGACCTGCTTCGCTTCCGCGCCCCACGCGATCGCGAATGCGTCGCCCGCGGGGACGATGTCCCACGCGTGGCCGACGACGGTGGTCCGACCCGCGTCGCGCGCGCGGCGGGCGACCGCGGTGACGAGCGCGCGCCCGATGCCGGCGCGCCGGCATTCCGGGAGCACGCGCACGTCGACGTGGCCGAGGTGGAGGTTGTCGGTGAGGAACGTCGTCAGGTTGGCGACGCCCGCGAGCGCGCCGTCGTCCGTGCGCACGATCCAGCTCGTCTTGGTCGCGTTCGCACGGGTCTGCGTCGCCAACCAGATCGCGACCTCGTCGGAGAGCTGTGGTTCGCCAGGAGCGTGTTCCGTCCACATCGCGCGCTCGAACGCCATCACCGACGCAGGCTCCTGGCTCGCGATCTCCTTGAGGTCGACCTCGACGGCAGCGGTCGGCGGCATCCGGGCATTGTCGTTCGTTCGCTCGCGCCGTGGCAGCGTTTATCCATCGGACGGTTGCGACGGCTTCGCGCGTACGTGGTGCGGACGTGGGTCGCCGGCGCGCGACAGCTCGGGCGCGTGGTGGGGTCGCGTACCGCCGCGTCGGCGGGGGCGCTCGGAGCCCTCGCCGTCGCCGCGCCCGTGGTCAAGACGGTGTCGCTCCATAGCGACTGGCCGGGGTGGTCACGGCAGCCGCTCGTCGCGATCGCCGCCCTCGCGGTGGCCGCGCTCGTGCTCGCACCGGGCACGCGTCTCCGGGGGGTCGGTCTCTGTCCGATGCCGGCGGGCCAGCCTCGGGATCGCGCCGCGTTGTGGTCGGTGATGCCGTTCGCGGCGTCGGTGTCGGCGACGGCGACGATCGTCCTCGTGCTCGGCCGCGCCGGACGGGTGCCATGGGGCGACGTGGCTGAGCTCGTGTTCGTGACCGCGCCGGGGGAGGAGCTGATCTTCCGCGGCGCCCTGCTCGCGATCGCCTACCGGTCGGCGCCGCCGCGGGTGGCCGAGCTCGTCACTGCGGCGTCCTTCGCGTGCTGGCACGTGGGCGACGCGCTGAACGACGGAGCGGGGAAGGCGGCGTGGTGCCGGGTCGCCATCGTCGTCGGCACGCTCGCGATCACGTTCGGGGGCGGCTTGCTTTTCTCGTGGATGCGCCACCGGACGCGGTCGCTCGCGGGTGCGGTGCTGATGCACATCGCCACGAACCTGCCAGGGATCGCGCTCCGCTAAGGCTGAGGCTCAGGCGGTGGCGACATCTGCGGTGCAGAACGCGCAGCGGCGAGCGCCGACGGGGATCGAGCTCAGGCACTCCGGGCAGTCGCGCGTCGTCGACTCGACCTCGGGCTCCGTCTTCCGCCGAGCCATCAGCTTGTTCACGGGACGGACGACGAAGAAGAACAGGACCGCGGCGGTGATGATGAACGTGACGATGTCGTCGATGAACGCGCCGTAGCGGAACGTCGCGCCGCTGATCGTGAAGTCGAGCTCGGCGAAGCTCGCCGCGTCGCCGGGGATGGCGAGCAAGGGCGTCAGCAGGTTCTTCGTGAACGATGCGATCACCGCCGCGAACGCGGCACCGATGGCGACGCCGATGGCCAGGTCGATCACGTTCCCGCGCAGCACGAACGCCTTGAAATCCTTCAGCACGCCAGTCTCCCTTCATCCCGGGCCCGGAGCCCGCCGTGAGTACGTGTCTAGACGTCGGATGGAACCCCGCGCCGCCGAGCGGTGTACGAGGATGTGTCGAGTCGCGGGAGGGCGGACAGCTGGACCACGACGACGAGTTGGTGGCGCGGGCGAAGCAGGGTGACTCGCGCGCGTTCGGCGAGCTCGTCCGCCGCTACGAAACGGTCGCCCGCCGTGTCGCGGCAGGTGTCGCCGGGAGCGATGCCGACGACGTCGTGCAGGACTCGTTCGTGAAGGCGTACCGCTCCCTACACCGCTTCCGCGACGGCTCGCCGTTCCGTCCGTGGCTCCTTCGCATCGTGGCGAACGAGGCGCGCAACGCGCGGCGGGCGAGCGGTCGGCGGCTTTCTCTTGCGCTCCGCTCGGGCGACGCCGACGGGCGCGACGGCGTCTCTGCGTCGGCACCGTCGGCGGAGGACGACGCCGCCGCCGCCGAGCGCCGCGCCGCGGTCGCCACCGCCCTCGTCCAGCTGCCCGACCGTGACCGGCTCGTGCTCGTGTATCGCTGGTTCGCGGGCCTGACCGAGGCCGAGATGGCTACCGCGCTCGGGTGCCGGCCAGGCACGGTGAAGTCGAGGTTGTCGCGCGCCCACGAGCGCATGCGCGCCGCGCTGGCGGAGGAGGGTCGAGATGGATGACGTCGGGCGGGTCATCGCCGAACTCGCCGACCACCTCGATCTTCGCGACGATCCCACCCTCGCGGACCGCGTCGTCGCCGCGATCGACGTCGACCGCGTCGACGCCCCCGCTGTTCGAGGCAGGCGCCGCCGCACGTTCGCCGCGGCATTGGCCTTGGCGTTTGCGGGGCTCGGCGTCACCGCAGGACCCGCGATCGCCGACTGGTTGCGCGTGCGCATCGGTGGCGTCGAGGTCGAGCGTGCGGAGCGGCCCGAGGCCCCGGGCGACCTCGGCGTCGGGCTCGACCTCGGTCGGCGCGTGCATCTCGGCGACGGGGACGGCGGGTTCACGTTCGCGCCCCGCACGCTCTCCCGCGAACATGGCCGCCCGACGTTTTGGTCGAACGACGTGGACGGCGTCGCGGTGTTCTCGAGCGTGTACGCGGCGTCGCGCGAGCTGCCGGCGACTCGGGCCGGCGTCGGCGCGCTCGTGCAACAGTTCGACGCGTCGCTGGAGGATCCGGCGCTGATGCGCAAGGTCATCGGTGCCAATGTGGTGATCGAGCCGATCGCCGTGAACGGGCGCGCGGGGGTCTGGATCGAGGGCGAGCACGCGATCGCGATGCGTCACCGCGACGGCGACGTGCGGTTCGCCCCTGGACGCCTCGCCGCCAACGCGGTCGTGTGGCAAGACGGCGACACGACGTATCGGCTGGAGTCCGCGCTCGACCGTGATGCGGCGATCGCGCTCGCGGAGACGCTGAGGTATTGACGGAACCCCGGCGGGGCGGCCGGTGTATCCACGCCGACCGAAGGAGCAGCCAATGCGTCTTGCCCGAGTTGCCGCTGCGATCGCCATCGCTGCGTCGGCCTTTGCCTTCTCGGCCGCGCCGGCGGGTGCTGGCGGAAGCTGTCACAAGCCTGCGACATCGGGTCGTGGCGTGGTCGTGGAACTCGCGGAGCTCTGCCTCTCGCCGACGGTCGTGTACATCGACCCGGGCGCGACGGTGACGTTCGTCAACCGCGACGCGATGGAGCACAACGTGTTCGGCAGCGGGTTCTACGGCGACCTCCCCAAGGCGGGAGACACCTTTCTGCACCGGTTCGGAGCGGCCGGCGTCTACCCGTACACCTGCACGCTCCACCCCGGCATGACGGGTGCGGTCGTCGTCGGTGACGGCGGGATCGACACGGCGCCCGCTACCGACGCCAAGCAGCTCATCGCCGCGACGACGGACAGGCCCGGCGCCGGCGGCTCACGGGGCTCCGGCCCGGGCTCGGGCTCCGGCGGCGTGCCCGTCCCCGCTGTGATCGCCGGCGCGGCCGCGCTCGCGGCGGCGGCGACCTACGCGGGTCGGAAGACCGTGCGCCGGACGGCCTGACCCCACCGTTCTGGGTGCAGAAACTTGCGCATGGCGCAAGTTTCTGCACCCAGAACGCAGGCGTGGGGGACATCGGGGGTCGGTGGCTAGGGTCGCGCCGATGGAGAACGTCCTGCTCGTCGGCAGTGGTGGGCGCGAGCACGCAATCGCCAAGGCGCTGGTGCGCGACGACCGCGTCCGCTTGTTCGCCGCACTCGCGACCTCGAACCCCGGCGTCCTCGACCTCGCCGAGGCGACCGTCGACACCGAAACGGACGCCGCGGCGATCGTGGCGTTCGCCAAGGAGCACGCCGTCGACCTGTGCGTCGTCGGGCCGGAGGCGCCCCTGGCCGCGGGAGTCAGCGATGCGCTCGAAGCCGCAGGCTTCCCGTGCGCGTCGCCGACGCAGGCCGCGGCGCGCATCGAGAGCAGCAAGATCTTCATGCGCGACCTTCTCGACCGCCACGAGGTGCCCGGCCAGATCCGCTACTGCCAGACGACCGACCTCGGCGAGGCGATCGCCTTCGCGGAGGCGCTCGAGTGGCAGGTGGCGGTCAAGCCCGTCGGGCTGACGAGCGGCAAGGGCGTGAAGGTGTGGGGCGACCACTTCGACACGCCGGAGTCGGCGACCGCGTACGTGCGCGAGGTGCTCGAGCAGTCGGTCAGCGGGCACGACGAGGTCGTCGTCGAAGAGCTGCTGGTCGGCCAGGAGTTCACGCTGCACTTCTATTGCGACGGCGCGCGTGCGCTCCCGACGCCGCTCATTCAGGACCACAAGCGGGCGCACGACGGCGACAAGGGGCCGAACACGGGCGGGATGGGCGCGTACTCGTGTGCAGACGGGCGCCTGCCGTTCGTCACCGACGGCGACTACGAGGCGGCGTGCCGCATCGGGCAACGGGTCGTCGAGGCTATGGCTGCCGACGGCAACCCGTTCAAGGGCGTGCTGTACGGGCAGTTCATGGTGACCGCGGCCGGGCCGAAGGTCATCGAGTTCAACGCCCGGTTCGGCGACCCGGAGGCGATCAACGCGCTGTCTCTCCTGGAGACGCCGTTCGTCGACGTGTGCTGGGCGATGGTCGGGGGCGGTCTCGCCGATCTCGACGTGCGCCACCGCCACGCGGCGACGCTGGTGCTGTACGTCGTGCCCGCCGGCTACGGCACGTCGCCCGCAGCGGGGGAGAAGATCGTGGTCGACGAGGCCGCGCTGGCGGCGGCCGGCGCGCAGCCGTTCTATGCCTCGTGCCGCCTGCTCGACCGCACCGGCGAGGTCGTGACCATCGAGACGACCAGCTCGCGCACGCTCGGCGTCTACGCCGAGGGGGAGACCCCCGACGACGCCCGGCGCAACGCCCTGCGCGCGATCGACACGATCGGCGGGCGATTCACGCACCGCACCGACATCGGGTCCGCTGGCGTGCTCGCCGGCAAGATCGAATCGATGCGCGCCCTGCGGGGATGACCGACGCCCGAGCCGCCGTCCGCCTCGCGTCCGAGCGGGTCGCCTCGGTGATCGAGGACGTTCGCGACCCGTCGGTGCCGCTGCCCGGGTGGGACTGGACGCTCGGCGACGTGGCCGCGCACGTCACGGGCGCGAGCGAGGTCTACGCCGGCTACGCCCGCGGCGACATTGCGCCCGCGGTCGACGTCAGCGACATCGCGGGCGGGTCGCTGGCGAGGACGAGCGCCGCGTACCTGGCCGCGTACCCCGAGCGCGACCCGCGCGCCCTCGGCCCGCGGCTCCGAGCCGGCACTGCCGAGTTGCTGCGCGTGACCGACGGTCGACCCGCCGACGACCCAATCGTCTGGAACGGCCAACCGATCACCGTCGGCGCGCTGTACGGCGTCTTCCTGGCCGAGCTGCTCCTCCACGGCGGCGACATCGCGAAGGTGCTCGACCGGCCGTGGGAGATCTCGGCCGACGACGCTCGCATCGCGCTCGACGCCGCGCTGCCTATCGTGCCGCTCCTGGTGAACCCGGCGACGACCGCCGGGCGCCACGAGACGTTCGAGCTGCGCGTGCGGGGTGGCACCCGGGTCGTGCTGCGGGTCGACGACGGGTCGATGTCGGTCCGCCCAGCAGTTGGCCGCGAGCGCGTCGACTGCCGCGTGAGCGCGGACCCCGTCGCCCTGCTCCTGATCGCCTACGGCCGCACCTCGCAATGGCCCGCGATCGCCACCGGCAAGCTCCTCGCGTGGGGGCGCAAGCCGTGGATCGGCCTCCGACTCACCTCCTATCTCGTCACCCCGTAGCACCCCCTGTCGTTCCGGAGGAACCGGCGCGCCGGCGGGTGAACGGGTGTTGTCGAAGTGATGATCGTTCGCCGCTCAACGTGGTGAGTGGTCGCGCCGATGCTGTCTGCAGTGCCCGCTGTTGACCTCGCTCAACACTTTTCACGGAGATTGTTCGAGCGAACGCGCGGAGCGGTCGGTCGTTGCCGCCCCCTGCCAAACCCGAACAGCGCAGCCGCGTTTGCCCTGGTCAGAGGGCACAAACACCGGTGGCCTTTGGAGCCCAGCACACGCTGACTAGTCCGAACGGCTCACTCGCGGAGCCTACGAACGCCCCATGGCGCTCAGGCCGCAGCGATGGCATAACTCAACGGACAGTGGTTTGTCCGACACGGAGAGTGCAAACGGTGGGGTTGAAAGGGCGAATGAAGAACAGAGGGATCAGCTGGTCGGTAGCTGCTCTCGCGTCGTTGATGGCCGTGGTGGCGCTCGCGCCGATCGGCCTCCCGGCGGCGAGGGCGGCAACGGCCTCCACACAGACGGCGAGCACCGCGTCCGTCACGTCCACGGCGATCGATCCGAGCCTGATCTCGGGCACCGGTCGCGCGCAGGTCGTGATCAGCGCGGTCGAAGGCCGTGAGGACGAGGCCGCACGCCTCGTCGAGGAGACCGGCGGTCGGGTGGGCAAGCGCCTCGCGATCGTCGACGGCTTCTCGGCCGAGGTGCAGCTGCCGCTGGCATCGCAGTTCACGACGTCCGGTGCGTTCCGCACGGTGACGCCGAACTCGTCGATCCAGTTCGAGGAGTACACCTACGACGACGGAACGACGGCGTCGAACTTCGCTCGTTCCGCGGGCGCAACCGCGGCGTGGGCGCAGGGCAACCTCGGCCAGGGCGTGGGCGTCGCCGTCATCGACACCGGCGTCGGTGGCATGAACGACTTCGCCGGTCGCGTCGTCTACGGCCCCGACCTCTCGGGTGAGGGCACGACGATCGACTCGTACGGCCACGGCACGGTCATGGCAGGCGCCATCGCCGGTAGCGGCGCCGACAGCGCACTCCGCCTCGGCGGTGCGTACACCGGCGTGGCCCCGAAGGCGACGATCGTGGCGGTCAAGACCGCAGGCCGCAACGGCGTCACGGACGTCTCCACGATGCTCGAGGCGATGCACTGGGTCTCGGCGTACAAGGACCAGTTCAACATCCGGGTCGTGAACCTCTCGTGGGGCACGTCGTCGACCCAGGACCCGGCGGTCGACCCGCTCAACTACGCCGTCCAGCGGCTGTGGAGCCAGGGCATCGTCGTGGTCGTCGCGGCCGGCAACTCGGGCCCGAACGCCGGCACGATCACCAAGCCCGGCGACGACCCGGTCGTGCTCACCGTCGGCGCCTACGACGACAAGCAGAACAGCGATCCGGCAGACGACTCGATGGCGTCGTGGAGCTCCCGTGGCCCGACGGCCCAGGGCCTCTCGAAGCCCGACATCGTTGCCCCCGGCCGCACGCTCGTGACCACGAGGGCCTTCGGCTCCCGGGTGGAGGCGGAGAACCCGAAGGCGCTCCTCGCCCCCAGCTACATCAAGGGCAGCGGCACCTCGCAGGCGGCAGCGGTCACGTCCGGCCTCGTCGCCCTCATGCTCTCGAAGCGTCCGGATCTCACGCCCGACCAGGTCAAGTTCCTGCTGAAGTCGACCGGCGGCCGCATGGGCGACAACATCTCGTCGAACATCCAGGGCGCAGGTCGCGTCAACCTCGGTGCCGCCCTCGCCGCCCCGGCGACGGCAGCTCCGGTGCAGACCCTGACGGCGACGGGCCTCGGCTCGCTCGACGCCAGCCGTGGCGGCCGCTGGGTCGAGACGGACTGCGACGGCGACGGCATCGCCAACGTCATCAAGGGCGAGATGACCGTCAAGTGCGTGCCGTGGAACGGCACCTCGTGGACGGGCACCTCGTGGACCGGCACGTCGTGGACGGGCACGTCGTGGACGGGTACGTCGTGGACGGGTACGTCGTGGACGGGCACGTCGTGGACGGGCACCTCGTGGACCGGCACCTCTTGGACCGGCGGCACCTGGACCGGCACCTCGTGGACGGGTACGTCGTGGACGGGTACGTCGTGGACGGGCACCTCGTGGACCGGCACCTCGTGGACCGGTACCTCGTGGACCGGCACCTCGTGGACGTCGAGCGAGTACACCACCGGCGTGTGGGGCGACGAGTTCCTGACCGCCTTCTGGGGCAACCGTCCCAGCGGCCGGCACAACCTCCCTGGCGAGCCCAAGGCGCAAGCCGACCTCGCCCCGGCGGTCGCCGCCCTCTAGGGCAACCATGCCTGAGAACGCTGGGGTCGAATCATCCGACGGTGCGGGCCGCGAGCCTGCGGCCCGCACCGGGATGGACGTGCGCCTTCGGGCGCTCGTCTTCGGAGTCATCGCCATCGGGGCGGCGGTCGTTTC
>DASVEG010000096.1:0-6049 GCA_036380695.1 Acidimicrobiales bacterium | reverse complement strand
GGCAACGACGACCGACGAGGTCGACCAGCGACGGATGCCTCGCCGGTTGTAGCCCTTGAACCGCGTGCGGGCGGCGTCCTTCCACTCGCACCGCACGCACTCCGGGCTCCACTCGCCCATGCGCGTGACGTCGCTCACGATCGCGTGCACCGCGTCGGGTGGCGCGCCGATGGTCGTGGAGACCTGCACGTCGCTCATGCGTGACCGTACCGCCGGAATTTCGCTCGAAACACGCCGCGGCTCGCAGAGCCGTTCGGGCCGTCAGGCCCGATCTGTGTGATTTCGAGCGAAACCGTCGGTTCGTCCGTTACCCCTACATGCATCGGTCGAAATACCGACACGTTTGGCGCCGCTCGTCGTATTACCCCTCCATGAGGCGTCTCGCCGTCCTGTTGCTCGCCGGCCTCGGCCTGGTCTCCGTCACGAACGTCGCCGCCGACGCGGCCACGCCCCCGTTGCCGGAGCCGAACGTGATCGCCCCTGTCCTCCCGCGCCCGTGCATCCCCGAGCAGGGCAACGTGCACGAGGCGGGCTGGGCCGATCGCGAGGGTCTCGAGGGGCCCGAGTACGAGCGCTACCCGGGCATCTGCCAGCGCCTGCGGTTCACCTACGGCCCGATCCTCGTGAAGCCGGGCCAGAACGACGTGCTCATCGAACCCATCGACATCGAGCAGCCGCGTTACGACGGCTACCTCACGCGGTTCGATCCCGACCTGGTTCGCGTCGACGGCACCGTCCCGCCGATCGACGAGGTGCACCTCCATCACGCGGTGTGGACGACGTCGCGGCCGTACGGCGTGTCGCCAGGCGGCGACAGCCCGCTGCCGGGCCCGACCCTCTACCCGTTCGCCGCGTCGGGGGAGGAGAAGACGATCTTCCGCATCCCGACCGGCTACGGCATGCCCGTATCGCGCTTCGACGACTGGCAGCTGCTCTACATGATCCACAGCGCGGTGCCGCAGCCGACCGAGGTCTACATCACCTACGACGTCGATTTCGTGCCGAAGGCGCAGGGCGACGCGGCGGGGATCAAGCCCGCGTACCCGATCTGGATGGACGTGCGCCCCTCGACGTACCCCGTCTTCAACGCGCAGAAGGGCTACGGGACGGGCGGCGTCTGCACGTGGCCCAAGCAGAACTGCGCGGCGTTCGACCCCTTCGGCAAGGTGATCCCTGGCCAGGGGCTGCCGCCCACGACCGTCGGTACCGACCTGCAGCTCCCCGCCGCGGGCCAGGCCTTCGGCCGCCACCCGAACTTCCAGGGCGGCACGTTGATCCTCATGGGTGGGCACCTGCACCCGGGCGGGCTCGTGAACGAGATCGACCTCGTGCGCGGCGGCGTCGCCAAACGCATCTACAACGGCGAGGGCAAGTACTGGGACCGCACCGACCCGACGCAGACGGGAGGCCCACCGACCTCGTGGGACTTCTCCGAGACCGTCGTCGGGCTCCCGAGTTGGGGTGTCCGCGTCGAGCCCGGCGACAAGCTGCGGAGCAACGTCACCTACGACACCGCCATCGCGTCGGTGTACGAGGCGATGGGCATCGCCGTCGCGTTCATGGCGCCCGACACGCCGGCTGGCGCGCCGACGGCACCGGGCGTCGACGCGTTCACGGCGACGCTCGACGACGGCTCGGAGTGCCCGACCGGTGGGCTGCTCGCGTCACCGCAGACGCTGTGCGCGAGGGGATGGCCGACGCACGGGCACCTGCCCGAGAACGACAACTTCGGCGGGCCGAGCAACGCGACCCTGGCCGCGGGGCCCGGCCCGACGACGACGCGGGTCGACGTCGCCGCGTTCTCCTACGTGCCGGGCGACCTCGCCATGGTGAGCATGACGGGCATCCCGCAGGTGCCCCTCGGCAGCCGCCTCAACTTCACCAACGAGGACGCGGCGGCGAACGTGTACCACACCATCACCACGTGCGCGTATCCGTGCCTTGGTGCGACCGGTACCGCGTTCCCGCTCGCCGACGGCAAGACGAGCCTCGGCCGCGACCTCGACGTCGACTCGTCCGAGCTCGGCATCGGCATCCCGACGATCGGCGCGGCGAAGCAGGCAATCACGTTCGGCGTCGACGTCACGCCGGCCAAGGGCTACCAACCAGGTGAGGTCGTGACGTACTTCTGCCGCATCCATCCGTTCATGCGCGGTGCGTTCGAGGTGGCGGGCTCATGAGGCGCCTCGCCATCGCCGGCGCGCTCGCCCTCGTCGCGGCCGCGCTCGTGGCGTCGACGCCGTCGCCGTCCCGAGCCGTCATGCTGCCGACCCCGTCGCCGTACGCCGGCTGTGCCCCCGTCGGCGTCACCGGCGGCGAATGGCGCACGTACGGCGCCGACCTCGCCAACACCCGGCACCAGACGCGCGAGCGCGCCATCGCGCACGCGGACGTCCCGTTCCTCCGCCCGGCGTGGACGTTCTCGTCCGTCGCCGCCGGTGGGTCGGGCGACTTCACCGGCACGCCTATCGTCGCCGACGGCTGCGTGTACGTCGGCTCCAACCGCGGCTGGGTGTTCTCGATGAACGCGGACACGGGCGAGCCGGTGTGGGCCGCCCAGGTGCCAGAGGGCGGGGTAATCAACTCGACCGTCGCCGTCCACGACGGCCTCGTCATCGCCGGCATCTCTCGCCCGACGCCGGGCGCGGGCCCGTACATCGCCGCGTTCCACCAGGCGACGGGCGCGCTGGCGTGGGCGAGCGACCCGCTCGACTCGCAGGTGGGTGCCGACACGTTCGCCACGCCGATCGTCTACGACGGCATGGTCATCATGGGCATCTCCGGCGCGGCGGCCGAGATCGGCGACGAGAGCGACCGCTACGCATTCCAGGGCAGCACCCTCCTGCTCGACGTCACCACTGGCGACGTCATCGAGAAGATCTGGACGATCCACTCGCCGGACACCGTCGACGAGTTCGCGGGCGGCGCGGTGTGGTCGACGCCCGCCATCGACACCGAGACGGGCTACGCGTACGTGGGCACCGGCAACCCGTTCAAGCCGGAAGCCGAGCACCTCCACACGAACGCGGTCATCAAGATCGACCTCGACGACACCCGCGCCACGTTCGGCACCATCGTCGGCGCCTACCACGGCACCGTCGACGAGTACGTCCCCGAGCTCAGCGCGTTGCCGTGCGTCGACTTCACCGGCAACAACCCGCCCTACTACCCGCAGGGTCTCGGTGGGTGCGGCGACATCGACCTCGACTTCGGTGCGTCGCCGAATCTCTTCAAGGACGCGACCGGCCGCAAGCTGGTCGGCGCCGGCCAGAAGTCGGGCGTGTACCACGCGTTCGACGCCGCGACGATGGACGGCGTCTGGACGCAGCTGCTCGGGCCGCCGAGCCTCGTCGGCGGCATCGTCGGTTCGACGGCCTACGACGGCCAGGCGATCTACGGCCCGGTGACGCCGGGTGGCTACCAGTGGTCGGTCGGGAAGAACGACGGTGGCGTGCGTTGGGTCTCCCCGACGGCCGACGGCGCGCACTACGCGAACGCGACCGCCGTCGCGAACGGCATCGTCTACACCGTCGATCTCAAGGGTGCGCTCGACGCATTCGACGCCCGCAACGGCGCGCCGCTGCTTCACTACCCGATGGTGCTCGGCTCGGGGACGGGCGCGAACCCTGCGCTCAGCTGGGCCGGCGTGAGCGTCGCCCGCAACACCGTGTACACCGCGGTCGGCATCTCTGGGCTCGAGAACGGATTCGTCGTGGCGTTCCGCCCGGGAGAGGTCGTGGGTACGCCGCCCGTGCCGGGCGTCCCGCCGCTGCCCGACGATGCCCCTGGACCGGTCGCGCTGGCGGGGCCGGGAGCATTCGCGACGACGTACGGAACGCCGGTCGTGGTGACGCGCGTGGGTGGCCCGCTGTCGTTCGCGAGCGCCGACCTGCCCCAACACGACATCGTCGCCGTCGACAAGGGCCCGGACGGGTCGCCGCTGTTCCGCAGCCCGCTGATCGGGCTCGGGCAGGTCGCGCCGGTGACGGGCCTCGACCAGGTCGAGGCGGGCAACACGTACCAGTTCTTCTGCAGCCTCCACCCGGGGATGAAGGGGACGCTCGCGGTCGTCTAGCGACCAGATCGATAGCGTGTGTCATGGACGTAGTCGTGGTTGGCGCGGGCATGAACGGCCTGGCAACGGCGCTCCTCCTCGCCAAGGACGGGCACGCGGTGACGGTGCTCGAGCGCGACCCGGCGCCGCCGCCGTCGCCGGGCGAGGCGTGGGACGCGTGGGAGCGGCGGGGCGTCAACCAGTTCCGCATGCTGCACTTCCTCCAGCCGCGCTGGCGAGACCTCGCAGAGGCGGAGATGCCCGAGGTAGTCGAGGCCCTCGACGCCGCCGGCGCGCTCCGGTTCAACCCGCTCACGCTCATCCCGCCGGAGATGATCGGCGGCGTTCGTGAAAGCGACGCGGGCAGCACCGCGCTGACCGCGCGCCGCCCGGTCGTGGAGGCGGCGATGGCCGCCGTCGTAGACGCGACGCCGGGCATCACGGTCGAGCGAGGCGTCGCGGTGTCGGGCCTCGCGACGGGCACCCCGGCCGAGTCGGCCGACGCCGTGCCGCACGTCATCGGCGTCACCACCGAGTCCGGTGACGTCGTCACCGGCGACCTCGTCGTCGACACGTCTGGGCGGCGCTCGCCGCTGACTGCATGGCTGGTCGCGGCCGGCGCCCGCCCGCCGATCGAGGAGGAGGAAGACCTCGGCTTCCAGTACTACGGCCGTCACTTCCGTTCCGCCGATGGCTCCCTGCCGATGATGCTCGGCGGCCTCCTGCAGCCCTACGACTCCGTGTCGATCCTGATGCTCCCGGCCGACAACGGCACGTGGGGCGTCGGAGTGATCACCAGCGCCCGCGACGCGGAGATGCGCAAGCTCCGCGACAACGACACGTGGATGCGCGTGGTGCGCAGCTTCCCGCTGGTCGCGCACTGGACGGAGGGCGAACCGCTCGAGGACGTCACGACGATGGCGAAGATCCCCGATCGCTACCGCCGCTTCGTCGTCGACGGAGCACCGGTGGCGACGGGCGTGCTCGCCGTCGGCGACTCGTGGGCGTGCACCAACCCGTCGCTCGGTCGCGGCATCACCATGGGCCTGATGCACGCGGTGGCGCTGCGCGACACGTTGCGGACCGACGTCGTGAACGACCCGTACAAGCTCGCGCTGGCGTGGGACGACGCCACGGAGGCGACGGTGACGCCGTGGTACCAGGCGACCCTCACGTTCGACCGGCATCGCCTGGCGGAGATCACTGCGCAGATCGCGGGGGAGCGGTACGAACCGGGCGACCCCCAGTGGGAGATCACCAAGGCGCTCTTCTTCGCGGCGGGCCAGGACGGCGACATCCTGCGCGGCATGCTGCGGTTCGCCGGGCTGCAACACACGGCGGAGGAGATGCTGGCGCAGCCCGGCCTGCTCGACAAGGTCATCGAGCTCGGGTCGGGATGGCGCGATGCACCAGCGATGGGCCCCTCGCGCCAGGAGCTCGTCGCGCTCGTCAACGCCTGAAGCCCGCGCTAGGGACCTACCACGACCGTCCACGAACGCACGCGCCACGACGTCACCACGCCGTTGCGCACGTACGGGTCGGCCTCGGCGAACCGCGTCGCGGCGCCCGGGTCGTCACCGGTGAAGACCAGGACCGCGCCGTCGGGCGGGTCGGCGAGGGCGCCGGCCATCACGAGCTCGCCCCGCTCGTGGGCGTCGCGCGCCAGCGCGAGGTGCTCGTCGCGAAACGGTGCGCGCCGTTCGCTGTAGTCCGCGACGACGTCGTAGAACAGGAGCCAGTACATGAGCCGATCCTGTCCTACTGCGCCGGGTCGGGCGCGGGCAGCGTGTACGCCGCGTTCGTGTCGGACGGGTCGTACACGACGGGCACGGTGCCGCCCTCACTCCCGGCCGGGCTGTCGATCCCGCGTTCGACGAAGCGGAACGGCGGCGACCCGTCCGAGGGTTCGACCTCGTAGGTGAACCGGTGGATCCGCGACCCCATGACCTTCGTGCCCGTCGGCGCGATGTCGACGAGCGTGGCCGTCGCACGGGT
>DASVEG010000095.1:0-6553 GCA_036380695.1 Acidimicrobiales bacterium | reverse complement strand
AGGTGCTTCAGGTCAGATCAGGGGTGGTGGTCAGACGACCGGCAACCCGAGGTCGCGCGCGATCACGAGCCGCTGGATCTCGCTGGTGCCCTCGCCGATCTCGAGGATCTTCGAGTCCCGGTAGAAGCGGCTGACCGGCGTCTCGTCCATGAACCCGTAGCCCCCGAAGACCTGCGTCGCTTCCCGCGTCGCCGTCACCGCCGCCTCGGTCGCGTACAGCTTGGCGATGGCCGCCTCCTGCTTGAACGGCCTGCCCTGATCCTTCAACCACGCGGCCTTGTACGTCACCAGCCGCGCCGTCTCGCAGAGCACCGCGAGGTCGGCGCACTTGAAGGCGACGGCCTGGTTCGCACCGATGGGCCGGCCGAACGCCTGGCGGTCCTTGGCGTACTGCGTCGACAGGTCGAGGCAGGCCTGGATGGTGCCGACCGCGAGCGCGGCGATCGCGATGCGACCCTCGTCGAGGATGGCGAGGAACTGCCGGAAGCCGGCTCCCCGCTCGCCGAGCACGTTCTCGACCGGCACGCGGCAGTCCGCGAACGTCAGCCCGTGCGTGTCGGACGCGTGCCACCCCATCTTCCGGTACGGCGGCTGCACCTCCATCCCGGCGGTACCTGATGGCACGATGATCGACGTCACCTCGCCCGGCCCCGTCCTCGCCGTCACGGTGACGAGCGACGTGATCGACGACCCGCTGTTGGTGATGAACGCCTTCTCGCCGTCGATCACCCACTCGCCGGTCGACTCGTCGAGCCGCGCCTTCGTCTGGGTCGCGCCCGCGTCGCTGCCGCCTCCCGGCTCGGTCAACCCGAACCCCGCGAGCGTGCGGCCGGCGACGAGGTCGGGCAGCCACTTCTGCTTCTGGTCCTCGGTGCCGAACTGGTAGATCGGGTTGGCGCCGAGGCCGACGCCGGCCTCGAGCGTGATGGCGAGGGACTGGTCGACGCGGGCGAGCTCCTCGATCGCGATGCACAGCGTGGTGAAGTCCGCGCCGGCGCCGCCGTACTCCTCGGGGAACACGAGCCCGAACAGGCCGAGGTCGCCCATCGCCTGCACGGTCTCGACCGGGAAGTGGTGGTCGCGATCCCAGTCGACGACGTGGGGAGCGATCTCGCGCTCCGCGAAGTCCCGCACGACGCGGCGGAACTCCTCTTGCTCGGGAGAGAAGTCGAGGTGCACGAATGGCAATCTTGACAGCGTGACGAGCGCGCTGGCGGTGGTGGGCGGGCAACTCGCCACCGGACTGCGCGACGTGACGACCGATCTGACCGCGCTCGACGGCGAGGGCTTCTGGGTCGTGGTGCTCCCGTACGACGGCGAACCGGTGTGCGCCCGCTTCGACAAGGTGCGCGCCGCGGTGCCGTGGACGGGCAGGCGGTGGCGGGGGCCGAAGGCGTCGTCGTGGACCTCGTCGCTCGATCGAGCCGGCTACAAGGCCGGCGTCACCGCGATCCGCGAGGCGATAGAGCGGGGCGACGTCTACCAGGTGAATCTGTGCCGCATCCTCTCCGCGCCGCTCCCTCCCGGCGCGGACGTCGCCGCTCTCGGCGCCGCGCTCGCCAGCGGCAACCCCGCGCCGTACTCCGCGGTCGTGCGCCTCCCCGAGCACGGCGTGCACATCGCCTCTGCGTCGCCGGAGCGCTACCTCCATCGCGACGGCGACGTGGTCGAGTCGCGCCCGATCAAGGGCACGGCCGCGACCACCCACGGGTTCCTCGCCAAGGACCGCGCCGAGAACGTGATGATCGTCGACCTCGTCCGCAACGACCTCGGGCGCGTCTGCGAGTGGGGGTCGGTGGAGGTACCGGACGGCGAGCTGTGCGCGGTCGAACCGCACCCAGGGCTGTTCCATCTCGTGTCGACGGTGACGGGCCGGCTCCGGCCCGAGTGCGGGTGGGCCGACCTCGTCGAGGCGACGTTCCCCCCGGGGTCGGTGACCGGCGCGCCGAAGATCGCGGCCACCGAGATCATCGCCAAGCTCGAGCCCGCGTCCCGCGGGCCGTACTGCGGCGCGATCGGTTGGGTCGACGCGGACTGCAAGGAGGGCGACCTCAACGTCGCCATCCGCACGTTCTGGTTCGCGGACGGGCGCATCCACCTCGGCACCGGTGGCGGAATCACGTGGGACTCGACGCCAGACGGTGAATGGGCCGAGACCGAGCTCAAGGCGAGGAAGCTGCTGTCGGTAGTCTCCGAACCATGACGACGGTGTGGATCGACGGCACCTTGTGCGACGCCGCCGACGCCCGCGTCTCGCCCTTCGACCACGGCCTGCTCACCGGCGACGGCGTGTTCGAGACGCTCAAGGTCTACGGCGGCGTGCCGTTCGCGATGCGCCGCCATCTCGAACGGCTCGAGCACTCCTGCAAGGGGCTCGGCCTGCCGTGCCCCGATCATGGCCTGCTGCGCGACGCGATGGCCGCGGTGATCGAAGCGAACGGGCTCGACAGCGGTCGCATCCGCATCACGTTGACGGGCGGCGTGTCGCCCCTCGGTTCGGACCGTGGCGCCGACGGGCCGCTCGTGATCGTCGCCGGCGGGCCGCTCCACGAGTGGCCGCCGTCCACCGACGTCGTCACCGTGCCGTGGCCCCGCAACGAGCGCGGTGCGCTGTCGGGGCTGAAGACGACGTCCTACGGCGAGAACGTCGTCGCCCTGGCGTACGCGAAGGAGCGCGGCGCGGGCGAGGCGATCTTCGGCAACACGGTCGGCAACCTGTGCGAAGGCACGGGGACGAACGTCTTCCTGTCTCTCGACGGCGAGCTCGTGACCCCGCCGCTGTCGTCGGGTTGCCTCGCCGGTGTGACGCGCGCGCTGGTGTTGGAGCTCACCGACTGCGTCGAGCGCGACGTGCCCCTCGCCGCTCTCGCGGACGCGGACGAGGCGTTCCTGTCGTCGACCACGCGCGAGGTGCAACCCATCCGTGCCATCGACGGTCGGGAGCGCCCCGCGGTGCCCGGCCCGTTGACGACGGCCGCAGCCGAAGCGTTCGGTGCGCTCGTCGCGCGCGACCTCGACCCCTAGGCTCTCCGCCCCTATGCGCCTGTGGTGGGAGGTCGCACGCCGGTCGTTCCGGCGGCACTCGACCTACCGCGCCGCCCTGTTCGCCGGCGTGTTCACCAACACGGTCTTCGGGTTTCTCAAGACCTACGTGCTCATCGCCGTCTACGACGCGAGGGACGGCGCGCCGATCAACGGTTTCGACGTCACCGACGTCGTGACGTTCTCCTGGCTCGCGCAGGGGTTCTGGATGCTCGCCATGCAGTCGCACCTCGAACTGGCGGAGCGCATTCGCACCGGTGACGTGGTCGGCGACCTGTACCGGCCGGCCGACCTCCAGCTGTGGTGGTTGTCGTCGGAGGCGGGCCGCATCGCGTTCCAGATCCTCGTTCGCAGCTTCGTCCCCACGGTGGTCGGCGGCCTGTTCTTCCACCTGCGGCTGCCGACGTCGCCTGCGGTCTGGATCGCGTTCGCGGTGTCGGTGGCGCTGGCGATGGTCGTGGGGTTCGCCCACCGGTTCATCGTGTCGCTCACGACCTTCTGGGTCCTGAGCTACATGGGCACGTCGCAGCTCGCGATGATCCTGATCGGGTTCTTCTCGGGGATGTTCGTGCCGATCACCCTGTTCCCCGACTGGCTGGGCACGATCGCTCGGTGGACGCCGTATCCCGCCATGCTCCAGCTGCCGATCGAGGTGCTGCTGGGGAAGGCGACGTCGGCGTCCGAGCTCGCTGCGTTGTTCGCCGCGCAGGTCGCGTGGGCCGTCGTGTTGCTCGCGGCGGGCCGGTGGCTGCTCGCCGCCGCGCAGCGGAAGGTCGTCGTCCAGGGTGGGTGAGCTCGGCCGGAAGGCGCGCCTCTACGTGTTGCTGGTGCGGGCGAGGGTGCGGGCCGACTGGCAGTACCGCACCCCGTTCGTCCTCTTCACGGTCGCCCAGTTCGGGATCACGTTCCTGGACTTCCTGCTGATCGCCGTGATCTTCCAGCGCACGCCCCACCTGGAGGGCTGGTCGTTGCCCGAGGTCGCGTTCCTGTACGGGACGTCCGGCGTGTCGTTCTTCATCGGCGACGTGTTCATCTCGCAGGTGGAGCGCGTCGGCATGTACGTCAAGGACGGCCGGTTCGACTCGCTGTTGGTGCGGCCGATGGGCACGCTGTTCCAACTGTCGACGGAGGAGTTCGCGTTCCGCCGCTTCGGCAAGCTGGTGCAGTCGACGATCGTCCTCGTCGTCGCCACCGCCAGCCTCGACGTCGCGTGGACGCCCGGACGCGCTGGCATGGTCGCGTTGATGCTCACGACGGGCGCGGTCATCTTCTCGGCCATCTGGGTCGCGGGCTCGGCGATCACGTTCTTCGCGGTCGACTCGATCGAGGTCGTCAACTCCTTCACCTACGGCGGCAACTACGCGACGCAGTATCCGATCGGCGTCTTCGGGCCGTGGCTGCGGCGGTTCATCACGCTGGCCGTGCCCACCGCGTTCGTGAACTACTTCCCCGCGCTGTACGTCCTCGGCCGGAGCGACACGCTCGGCCTGCCGTCGTGGTCGCGGTTCGCGTCGCCGGGCGTCGCGGTCGTGACGGTGCTCGTCGCCATGACCGCGTGGCGAGTTGGCCTGCGCCATTACCGGAGCACGGGGAGCTGACGTGGCCGTCATCTCGCTGCAGGACGTGTCGAAGACGTTCGTGGTTCGCAAGCGGGCGGGGAGGTTGCGCCGCTCGAAGGTCGAGGTGCGGGCGGTCGACGGGGTCTCGCTGGAGGTGGACGCAGGCGAGCTCGTCGGCTACATCGGCCCGAACGGGGCGGGGAAGTCGACGACGATCAAGATGCTCACCGGCATCCTCGTGCCGTCGTCTGGCGTCGTCCGGGTGGCGGGCGTCGACCCGCAACGGAAGCGGATCGAGCTGACGAGGCGGATCGGCGTGGTGTTCGGCCAGCGGTCGCAGCTGTGGTGGGACCTCCCGCTGCGGGACTCGTTCGACCTGCTGCGCCACGTGTACCGGGTGCCCGCCGATCGGCACGCCGCCAACCTGCAGTCGTTCGTCGAGATGCTCGACATGGACGAGTTCCTTCAGACGCCGGTGCGGCAGCTTTCGCTCGGGCAGCGGATGCGCGGGGAGCTCACGGCGGCGCTGCTGCACGACCCCGAGATCCTGTACCTCGACGAGCCGACGATCGGCCTCGACGTGGTGTCGAAGGCGAGGGTGAGGGAGTTCCTGGCCGCGGTGAACGCCGAGAGGGCGGTGACGATCGTCCTGACGACGCACGACCTCGCCGACGTCGAGCGGTTGTGCACCCGGTTGGTGGTGATCGACCGCGGGCAGGTGATCGAGGACGGCACCGTCGCCGAGATCAAGAACCGGTACGCGGGCCACCGGACCGTGGTGGTCGACCTCGAAGTGCCGGGCCCGCCGTTGGCGGTCCCGGGCGCCGAGGTCGTCAAGGTCGACGGGCCCCGCCAGTGGTTGCGGTTCTCCCGGTCGGAAACGACGGCTGCCGCCGTCGTTTCCGCCGTCGTCGCCCAGGCCACGGTCATCGACCTGTCCGTCGAGGACCCCGACATCGAAGAAGTCGTCACCCGCATCTACACCGGCGCGGGCGACGCCTGAGCCTCCCGCCACCTTCCCCACGTTCGCCGTTTTTGGGCGCGCTCATGCCGGTATTCCGGCATGAGCGCGCCCAATTGCGGCCGCAACGATCTTGGCGACGTAGTGGGGGCGCTTCACGACGTCCGTCCACGTGAAGCGGAGAACGGTCCAGCCGTTGGCGACGAGGTAGTTCTGGCGTTGGAGGTCTCGCTGCATGGCGGCGGCGGTGCCGTGCGCCTCGTACCCGTCGACCTCGATCGCGATCATCCATATCGGGTACGCGAAGTCGAGGCGGTATGGCCCGACCTCGTACTGGAACACCGGCTCCGGCAGGCCGTGACGCACCCGCAACCGCGCGAACCGAGGCTCGAGCATCCCGTCGGGACGTTGCTTCGCCAGCGCCCAACGGTCGAGCACTCGGCGGAGCGCGCCAGTCCCGCGCCGGCCCTGCCGTGCGACCTCGACGAGCTGCCACTCCAGCGCCGAGATGGTGAACAGGTTCGCCACCCGGCCCATGTCGACGGCCCGGGAGACCACCCAGTCGGGTGCGACGGCACCGAGGTCGACGACGGCCCGGAGCGGCGACGTCACCAACAGGCCGTCACGCCGGTGGATGGTGAACGGATCGCGCGTCTGGTGGACGATCACGCCCCGGAGGTCGGGTGTGCGTCCACGAGGAACGACGATCTCGATCGGCGGCTCCTCACCGCCGAGCAACTTCCACAAGAACGCGGCCGATCGGTGCGACAGCGCCGCACCGTCACCCGCGCTCAACAGCGCGGCCCAGCATCGGCGGTGAAAGGAGTCCGGCGACCCGGCGACGGCGTACGTACGCGGCTGGATGCGGACGAGCCGACCCGACGCAACCCAGTCGGATATCACGCTCGTCGGGATCTCCGCCTCGACGAGCTGCTCGAAAGCGACCGCGCCATGCTGCGCGGCGGCCACGGCCCAGAGTTCCATGGGGCAC
>DASVEG010000094.1:0-4469 GCA_036380695.1 Acidimicrobiales bacterium | reverse complement strand
TTCCGTGTGATCCCCCGCGAGCGGATCGTCGGTGCGGTTGCGATCGCCGTCGTGCTGATGCTCGGCGGGTCGGTGAACGGCACAGTCCTGCTCGTCACCGTCGACGTCCTGATCGCTGCCACCCTCGCCGTGGAGCACCGTCGTATCGAGCGGTGACCGCCCTTCGGTGACGGCGGAGGCCCGGTAGTCGCCGACGTCAAACTGCCCCTGTCCTTACGGTCTTACGGGAGGTGAAGCGGGTGCCGCCTTACGCAGGTGAGGCGCGTACCGCGCGCAACGCCTGCCGGTGGCCCTCACAGGATCGGTCTCATCCCCGACGCCGCATAGCGGGTAGGGACGCCGCTTCGATCGGAGGAAGTGCATCGACCCAGTCGAGGACCTCGCGCCGTGTCATGCGTTGCAGTACCGATTGAGGTACTAGGGCCGATGCACCGCGAAGGCGCAGAAGAGCGGACTCCGTGACGCCAAGCCAGTCGACCAGATCGTAGAGATCGAGAGAGTCCGGAAGCTCCCCTCGCTGTACGGTTGGGTGAAGACGTCTCGTCACGCAGAGTTGCTTGTCGATTCGCGATCTCACGATGAGTCGGGCCTGCTCCAGTCCCACCGACGCGCGCCGGAGCGACTCGTGCGTGGCAGCTGTCGCGCCTCCGTCGAAAGGGTGTCCGGTTGCGATGGCGCGCCCAGCTCTGAACGGTGGGATACCTGCGTCACGAGCCACCGCGGCGAGCGCAAGCGGGGAGGTGCGCCAATCGAGACCCGCGACGAAGTCGAGCAGGTAGCGCTGCGCCTTCCCCAAACCACGACTCACCCGCGTTTCTTCGGTAAGTGTTGGTCTTGGCTTAAGCGTCTCTCCAGCGCACCGTGACAAATGTCGAAAACGAAGGGAGGAGTGGAGAGAGGAGCCGCGTGCCGAAGGTCGAACAGCGTATGCGTCGTGCCGAGCCGACCGGTCTCGTGGTTCTACTCGTGACGCTGGCCGGTTGCATCGCGCTCGGCTGGATCGCAGGCCCCGCGGCGGTCGCCGCGCTCCCAGCCGTTCTGGCCGCCGCGGCCTTCCTCGTGTACCGATCATCGGAGTCGCCTGCCCCTGGGACGTCTCATCCACCCGCGGAGCCCGATGCGACGCGTGACGGCGAAGGTGAACGTCGGTAAGGTGCCCAGAATGAGGCGTTCGCTACTGATTGTCCTTTTTGCCCTGGCGTTTGTATTGGCTCCGGTCGCCGCCGTGCCCGCAAGCGCGGAGCCGACCGCCTCGACGTTCAACGGCACGGCGACGCTGCCGGTCGTCCCATGCGGTACGTCGTTTTCGATGTGCGGCGGGGGCACCGTGACCGGGCTCTTCCAGGAGCTCGTGTTCGCCGGCGCATCCACCGTCGGCCCGACCACCGTCGTCGCGTCATTGACGGGCGCGGCGTTCAACGGACCTCTCGCGTATTACGTGGACTCGTCGGCGGCGCTCTGCCGCGGCAAGGGTTCCGCTCCGCTGATCGTGAGCGGCGGCACCCCGAGCGGCGTCGTCATCCTCGGCACGACGCCTCGACCTGTGACGGCGATCAGGTTCCCCGTGATCAACCTCGGATGGGAACACACGGGGAACAGCTTCGTGTTCACGTTGAGCGGCCAGGCCAACATCGAGGCCTCCGGCGTGATCGTTCTCGTGCACTTCAGCGCGACGGGCCCGGGTATCGCGTCGTCCCCGTGCACGACGGGCACAGGCTCGATGGTGTTCACGGCGGTCGTGGCCGGTCCGTAGTTCCGAGCGAGGTGGGTCGCGCCCCGCCCGTCGAGCGTGTCGACGGCAGTTGGGCAGAGTAGAGACGTGGCCAGCTACCGCGTGAACCGCCGGGCGGTGTCGCATGCTCGCCGCCTCATCGAGGCCGGCAAGTACGTGGGCGACAGCGACTGGGGGTCGGCGCAGCCCAGCGCCGACGACGAGAACGCGTTCCTCCAACGGCACTCGTGGAGCGACTACGCGCTCTGGCACCTCGGTCTCACCGAAGGTGCCAACGACGAGACCAAGGCGCGCCACGCCTTCGTGTTCGGGGACTTCACCCGGGTGCACCGCTCTGGCCTGATCGCGTGCGTGTACCGGGCGGCGGAGTGGCGTCACAAGGACGTGGAGCGCGCCGCCTACCGCCTGCTCCAGCACCTCGACAAGGTCGCGGGCTGAACGCGATGCCGGCGCGGCGTGTCCGGTCAGTCGGCGAGGAGGTGTTCGAAACGGGTGCCGCGTTCGAGCACGGTCAGCATGCGGTCCACCTCGAGGTTGCGGCGCAGGTCGGCGATCGCGTACACGAGCTCGTAGATCCGCAGCCGGCGGCGGAGCGACGGGTGTGCGAACGCGGCGGGGTAGGCGTCCTGGAACCACTGCGGGACGTCGGCGAACGTGTCGGCATCGAGCGTGTCGGCGACCGCCGCGGGTGCGGCGCTCTTCGGGTCGGCGCACATGCCGAGGAGCCGCGCGACGTCCCAGTCCGCAGTGTTGGCGTGCGCCATTTCGAGGTCGACGACGCCGACGAGATGACCGTCCCGCCACAGGCACTGCCCGAACTCGAGGTCGTGGTGCGCCATGACGTCGGCGTCGTCGTCGATCGCATCCGCGTACTGGTCGAGCGTGCGGACCACCCGCTCGCATGCGTCGGTCGGGCGCTCGGCGGACGCGCGCCGCGCGACGTCGGCGAGCGTGGCGACGAAGTCGGATCGGGCGACGACCGGCGCGCCGCCGAAGAGACAGGGCGGGATCAAATGCTGCGCAGGGGAACCGTGCAAGGCCTGCACGGCTCGCGCCAGCTCGTGCGTCGTGCTCTCGCGTTCGTCGACCGACATGCGCGGCCACGCCCCGATCAGCGACTCGCCGGGGATGCGCTCCGTGACGAGCCAGTCGTCGTGGCCCCAGCATCCCGACGCGACCACCGTGGGATAGAGCGCCTCCGGTGGTAGCACCGCGGCAACGGACGCTTCATGGGTGAGGCGGCCCGTCGGGCCGATGATCCGGTACCGGACCACGACGTCGTCGGTCGCCCACGCCGAGTGCGAGTAGCTCTCGATCCAGCGCAACCCCGACGCGGAGAGGCCGAGGCTCGCGAGGATCTCCCGGATCGCGGGCTCGGTCGTGGCGTGGTCGTGCTCGCCGTGCGGTGCGTCCCCCGTGACCACGCCGGCCATTCTGGGTGCAGAAATGCGCCCGTGGGGCCGAATTCTGCACCCAGAACACAGGGAGAACGCATGCGGACGGCATCGGTGCACCGGCGTGCCACGATCGTGTCGATGACCAGCAGGGCATCCGGCGACCAGCACCTGCGCGACCTCGCGTTGTTGCGGCGCGTCCGCGATCGCATCGACCGCGAGTACACGCAGCCGCTCGACGTCGAGGCTCTTGCGCGCGGCGTGAACATGTCGGCCGGGCACCTCAGCCGCCAGTTCCGCCTCGCGTACGGCGAGCCGCCGTACTCGTACCTGATGACGCGGCGCATCGAGCGCGCTATGGCGTTGCTGCGCCGCGGCGACCTGAGCGTCACCGAGGTCTGCTTCGCGGTCGGCTGCTCGTCGCTCGGCACCTTCAGCACGCGCTTCACGGAGCTGGTAGGCGTGGCACCGAGCGTCTACCGGCGCGACGCGGCCGAGGCCGCGGCGAGAGCGGCGGCGGCTGGCGTGCCGCCGTGCGTGGCGAAGCAAGTCACCAGACCCGTCAGGAATCGAGAAGCGACCGCTGCCGAACCACAGTCAGCATGACGACCATGGACATCACCATTCACTCGAGCTTCCTGCCGCACGACGACCCCGAGGCGTCGCTGGCGTTCTACCGCGACGTCCTCGGCTTCGAGGTGCGCAACGACGTCGGCTACCAGGGGATGCGCTGGATCACCGTCGGCCCGCCCGGCCAGCCGGGGACGTCGATCGTCCTGCACCCACCGGCCGTCGACCCCGGCATCACCGACGACGAGCGCCGCACCGTCGCCGAGATGATGGCGAAGGGCACCTACGCCATCATCACGCTCGCCACGCCCGACCTCGACGGCACGTTCGAGAAGCTGGTGGCCAGCGGCGTCGAGATCGTCCAGGAACCGACCGAGCAGCCATACGGCGTCCGCGACTGCGCGGTGCGAGACCCTGCCGGCACGCTGATCCGCATCAACGAGCTGCGGTAGGACGATGCACGTCGCAGACAGCCACGACTGGATCCGCGTGCAGGGCGCGCGCGAGCACAACCTCAAGGACGTCAGCATCGAGCTGCCGAAGCGCCGGCTGACCGTCTTCACGGGCGTGTCGGGCTCTGGCAAGAGCTCGCTGGTGTTCGGGACGATCGCCGCGGAGTCGCAGCGGTTGATCAACGAAACCTACAGCGCGTTCGTACAAGGCTTCATGCCAACGCTGGCGCGACCCGACGTCGACGCCCTCGACGGGCTGACGACGGCGATCATCGTCGACCAGGAGCGGATGGGCGCCAACCCTCGCTCCACCGTCGGCAC
>DASVEG010000093.1:0-9878 GCA_036380695.1 Acidimicrobiales bacterium | reverse complement strand
GTCGCCCGCTCCGGCCAGCAGGTCGTCGAGCAGCGCGCGGCAACTGGCGCGCGCCGCGGGCTCCCAGCGGTCGATCTGCTTCGGGGAGAACGCGGGCAGGAGCAGGCGGCGCGCCGTCGCGTGGAAGGGCGGGTCGGACGTGATCGGCGGCGCGTAGCCGATGGGTGCCATGTCCTCCGGCTTGAACAACGTGACGACGACGCCCTCGGACGAGAAGTGCTCGGTGTCGTGCGCGATCGCCGCGACGTCCGCGTGCCTCGTCGGCATCCACGCGCCGTCGAAGCGGTCGGTGTGCGCGACGGGGCAACGCTGGCGGAGGTCGTCCCAGATCTGCGGCGCGTTGGCCGCGTAGTCGGGGTGGGTGTGGTCGAAGTCGGTTGCCCAGTCGTCGACGGGTGGGCGCTCCACGTCCTGCATCTCGTCACGAAAGCACGCGTGTGCCGGCCGCGCCCAGTCGCCGGCGGCGTTTCGTCCGTTGCGTGTCGGTGCGCGTCGCTGCGCGCCACGACTTCCGCGCTCTCGAGGCTGGCGGTTGCGGATTCCGCAACCCTCAGCCTCGAAAACAGGACTGCGCGGCAAAGGCGTCCGAATCCGCTCGGTCGCGCCGTACGCTGGGTGGCACCGGGGAGTGGCGCAGTGGAAGCGCACCTGCTTTGGGAGCAGGAGGTCGCGGGTTCAAATCCCGCCTCCCCGACCACCACTACGATGACCGCTCCTTGCGGGTGTAGCTCAATGGCTAGAGCTCCAGCCTTCCAAGCTGGCGACGCGGGTTCGACTCCCGTCACCCGCTCCAAACGGTTCGGAGTCGAAACCGGCTTGTCGCGATCACGCGGGTTCGACTCAGTTCCCCTCATCCGCTCTACACGCTCTACACGCTCTACACGCTGGCGCTACCCAACCACGCGGCGGCGGAGTTGGTCGAGCGTCAGTCGCGTCTCGTCGGCGGGCAGGCTCGGCTCGTGTTCGAGATCCTTCCAGCGGTGACCGTCGGCTCCGTACAGACCGAACACGTGGAAGTACGGGAGCTGGCGGTCGCTCGGCTTCTCCATATCGGCGAGGAACGCGACGTAGGTCGCCCCGACGTCGATGATCGGGAAGTCCCACTTCGATCCCCCGTCGCGGGCACCCATCTGCCGAACGTCGATCGTCTGCCCGACGGCGAGCTGGCCCTTGAGGGGCTCGACGACCTCGGCGGTCGAGATCGTGAAGCCCGTGCGGCCGATCGCGGCGGTCCGCTGGGACGTGACCTTCACGACGGCGACGCCTTCGACGATCTCGGCGAGCTCGGCGACGTTGCTGTAGTCGTACATGCGCATGCCATGCGCTCGACCCGGGACGCTGACCACAGAGCCGACACCGTTGGTGCCGTTGTCGGCGCCGTTGTCGGCGCCGTTGTCGGTGCCGGCGCTCTCGCCCCGGGCGCTCGTTGTGGTCTCCGCGCCGCACCCGCCCAGGGTGACCGCAAGGATGAGGACGGCAAGCTTCTTCACGATGCTCTCCTAGGAATCGATCGGTAGGTCGAGGGTGCAGAGGTCGCCGGCGGCGGAGCTACGAGTGCAACTGCCGCCGGCAGTGGGCAGGGGGTAGTGGCGCTGGAGCTCGGCGACGTCGCCGGGCTTCGCGAAGCCCCCCAGCGCCTCGCAGTCCCCGCCACTCACGAACGGCGCCAGCGACTCGAACGATTGGTTGCACGTGCTCGGCGGGTTCGTCGTCTCGAGCGGAAGGTGGTCGCCACCGATGGAGTGGAACGTCTCGTGCAGCGTCAACGACGGCAGGTGCCCAGGCGACACCACGAAGCCCTCCTCGCGGCCGCCGTGGCGGTCGGTGTACCAGCTGTTGTAGACGATGTCGCCGTAGGTGTAATGGAACGGCCCGCCCCCGAAGCTCCAGCACGAGCCCCACGGGTCCCACCACCCCGCGTAGGCGGTCCGGCCGTAGTCTTCGATCCTCACCCGCACGCGTGCGGCTGCGTCGTACAGGCCCCACGTGGCCTTGGGGTTGTACCGGACGACGACGCGCCCGCCCATGATCTCGTTCAGGTCGGTCGCGGCGCGGCGGTGGGCCGCGGCGACCTCGGGCCGCGCCGCGTCGTGGCCGCCCTCGAAGTCCCAGGCGTATCCCCTCGGCTGGCCGTCGTCCGCACTCCACGTGCACTCGACGTTCTCCTGGTCGTCGTCCTCAGCGCGCGCGGGCGGCGCGGGCACCACCGAGGCCGCGCAGACCGTGACGACGGCCAGCGCGACTCGTGCAATTCGGATCACTCGTTCTCCCTTCGCCATCCGGTACGACATCGCGGCCGGAACGGGGCGCTTTTTTTGGAGAACCTTCTAAGAGACCCGTGCGTGCTCCCGCCGATGTCCTGAGCGTGCAGCTACCGGCGGACGAGTCGGCGATGGCACATCCGGCGGCACTCCGTTCGTATGAACTCTTGCACGAGGGCACCATCCATAGAGATGCCACCGAGTAGCTATTAGCGTTGTGCGTTTCGGACTCCGGCCAGTTTGCGCAGGTCAGCCCGCACTTTGACGCGTGTGCCTTCCGGCGTCGCTCGTTACACGGTCTTCTCTTACAGCGACTTCGCGCATGGGCGTGAGCGACTTGGCTCACGAAATGGACCGACTCGAATCGGCAGACAATCCTGGACGTGCCTGCGGCCGCGACGGGCACGGTCCCGTCCCAACCAGCGGGACTGGAGGAAGCAGAACCCCGGCGTGCAGCAGCGCGCGGTCGGCTCTGCGACGACTCGTGCCAGGTGACCGACCGGCAACCACCGCATCCTCGCGCAGTGGTGGAGCGGCACTCCCAGCTACACCCGCACCATCCCCACCCGCCTGCCCTCCCCGCGGAGCCGTCACCGACCAAACGAGGCTCCGCTACGTTTGGCCCGTGGCTGGCGGAGCGCCTTCCTTCGCGATCAGCCGACGGCGCAATGTCGACGACGTGGCGCACCTCGTGCTGCACGTCGCGATCCACACGGTCACCGACGGCGAGCGGTCGGTGGTCGAGACCGACGAGCCGGATCGTGACGAACTATGGCAAGCCGGCATGGCCACGCACACCTTGCAGCTGTGCGGGGCGGTGCACGCCGATGCCGAGATCCTCACTGTCGGCGACACCGCCCACGTCGTCGCCCGCTGGCTGGCTGGCCGCGTGCGGCGCGTGTTCGCGGTCGGCCAGCCGAGCGAGCCGCTCGGCCGGGTGGTCGTCCAGGGGCCCGGCGACGTGTTCGCGCCGCACGGCGACGGGTCGCTGCACGGCGTCGTCGTCGCCGCGGATGCCGAGGTGCAGGAGGCACTGCTCGACGAGGCGTGCCGGGCGCTCGCACCTGGCGGGGTCTTGTCGCTCTCCGCGTGGTGCGACGACGGGGACGCGCTCGCGAGCCGCGTGCTCGGCGGCCGCAGGTGGAGCCTCGTCGCACCGTTCGCGGGGGACGACCTCGGCGAGCCCGTAGACGGCCTCGTGCACCTCGCGGTGATGAAGCACCTGGGAACCGGTGAGCCGTATCCGGTGGACGATCTCTACGACGCACCGGAGCCCGCCGCGGCGGCATCGTCGCGGCGCCTGGCCGCGCACCTCGCCGATCGCGTCGTCGTCATCGACGGCGGCGTCCGCTTCGGGTTCGCCGCGAGCTGGGTGGCCCTCGCGCCCCATGTGCGCCTCGTCGGGTTCGAGCCCCACGAGCCCGAGTGCGATCGGCTGACTCGCGAGTACGCGGGCGTCGTCGACGCGACGCTCGTCGCCAAGGGACTCGCGGCCGAGCCCGAGGTCGCCGAGTTCCAGATCACCCGCGCCGCGTGGGGGTCGTCGCGGTTCACCCCCGACCTCGCCGGCACGGCCCACCTCGGATACCAGCGCGGCGCCGAGGTGCGCGAGGTGGTCGAGGTCGAGTTCGTGCGGTTGGACGACTGGTGCGCGGACAACGGCGTGGAGCGCGTCGACGCGATCAAGCTCGACATCGAAGGCGGCGAACTGGACGCGCTCCGGGGCTCGACGCGCCTGCTGCGCGACGTGCGGGCGTTACAGGTCGAAGTGAAGTTCTCGGCCGTGAACGTTGGGCAGCCGTTGTACGGCGAGATCGCCGCGTTTCTCGACGAGCACGGGTTCGCGCTGTGGCGGCTACGGAACCTGGCGCACTACGCACTGAAGTCGGTGACGGACCGGCCCGAGGTGCCGGAGCTGCACTACTTCGACAGCCTCCCCATCCAATTCTCCGCGCCCGATGCGCAGCTCAACTGGTGCGACGCGATCTTCGTCGCGCGCGACGCCTTCACTGGCGCGCACCCCGGCTGGGAACAACGGGTCAGGGACGCGATCGTGTTCGACACGATGACGCTGCCCGCGCTCGCCATGCACGCGCTGCAAGACCTCGTCGCCACCGACGCACCTCCGGCCGTCAAGGAGGCGGCGCGTGACCGCATCGACGCCCTCGCGGCGACCGCGCGCTCATGACGTTCGCCCTCACCCGCACCCTACGAGCGGACGACTTCGACCGGCCCGACGTCGTTCGCTTGATCGGTGACATCGTCGGTGGTCATGGTGCCGCCGCACGCCACCGCAAGAACTGGGAGTTCGCGGTCGGTGTGCTCGCGCTCGAAGCGGGCGGCGTGCTGCACGACGACGCGGTCGGGCTCAGCGTGGCAGCCGGCCACGAGGCGATCCTCTACTACCTCGCCAACCGTTGCCGCCGCGTCTTCGCAACCGACCTCTACGGATCGTCGGACTTCAAGGACGCCGAGGCGTCGTCGACGATGCTGACCGACCCGGACGTCTACGCGCCGTACCCCTACCGGCGCGGCCGCCTGCACGTGTCGTGGATGGACGCGCTCGACCTCCGCTTCGACGACGACGAGTTCGACTTCGTCGTGTCGTTCGGCTCGATCGAGCACTTCGGCCAGCTCGAGGGCGCGGCCCGCGCGCTCGCGGAGATGGCTCGGGTGGTGCGGCCCGGCGGCATCGTGTTCGTGACGACCGAGCAGCCAACCGACGGTCTCGCGGAGCCGCAGATCCCGAGCACGTGGTTGATGGATCCCGACGTGCTCCTCGGGCTCGTCGCGGACATCCCGTCGCTCGAGTTGTTCGGCGGCACCGACTTCATCCGGTGGCCCGCGCAAGGCCCACCCGCTGTCGACTTCCGTGTGCACTCCCGCGTCGCCGCTGCAGGGCTCGACTCGCGCCCGCACCTCGGGCTCTTGGCGATCGTCGAGGAGCAGCCGCGGACGATGACGTCGGTGTCGCTCGCGCTGCGGAAGGTGACAGCGTGATCAAGCGCACGCTCGCACGGCTGGTCAGGCGCGGCCACCCGACGTTGCGGCTCGTCGACGCGCGCCTGGGCGCGGCCGGCGACGACCGCCCTCCGCTCCACGAACGTCTCGACCGCCTCGAACGCTACGGATCGCACATCGCGGAGCAGAACGACAAGACCATTCGCGAGTTGCACACACTCGTCGCCCGGCTCGAGCAGTCGACGGCGGCGACGGTCACCTCCGAACGCGCGTACCAGGAGGAGACGCTCGACGCGATCGCCGAGCGCCTCGGGCGGCTCGAGGCGCTGTTGATCGAAGCCGGCGACGGCGCGCCGCCTGCGGGCATCCGGCGCGCGCGCGAAGACGGCGCCGCTCGCGCCTTCGAGACGTTCGCCGCGGCCGCGCTCGCCAACCTTCGCCCCGCGGATCGCGTGCTCGCCTGCGGCACGCTCGCCGTCCCGGTGGCGCTCGGCCTCGCATCGCGCGGCCACGAGGTGGTGGTCGAGACGGCTGTCGTCGGCGACGTTCCCGAGCACCCGTTGCTCCGACCGCTCCCGACGCTCGACGTCGTGGCCGGCAAGGGCCGCAGGTTCGGCGCGGCCGTCGTGCACGTCGACCGGGATCGTTCGGGGTCGACCGCGGCACGGCGCGGCGCGCTGCTCGCGGCTGCCGCCGAGGTCGTCGACGGGCCGATGGTGATCGGGTTGCCGTCGAGCACGGACTCGTTCGACGTCGCGACGCCAGGTGCGCTGCCCGCCGGTTGGACCGTCGACCGTCGCGAGGACGTGGTGCGCTCTGGGTCAGGGCCGTGGGTCGCCGCTGCCGCCAACGGGCTCGACGGCGACGACGTCCTCGCCATGATCGTCGCCTGCCGGTCGAGCGGGGCGTGAGGGTCGCCTTCGACCTCCGTGGCACGCAGGCGCCGGACCGTTACCTGAAGGGCGGCATCGCCCGCTGGATCGACGGGCTCGCGACCGAGTTGCTCGACGGGCGAGACGGCGGCCGTCACCGCGTCGACCTGGTGGGCATCGTCGACCACAAGCTCCCGTCGTCGGACATCGTCGACGTGTTCGCTGCGCGCGCGTCGCTCGTCACGGCGGCGCGGTGCTCGGCGCTGCAGGTCGACGTCCACCACGTCACGTCGCCGTTCGAGAGCGTCCGCCGCGCCGATCTGGTGCCAGGAGCGCTCGCCGGACCTCGCGTCGCGCGAGTCGTCACGCTGTACGACACGATCCCCCTCACGCCCGGCCTGGGCTACGGCGAGCACATTCGCCGGTGGTGGCAGCGGCGCGCCGAGGTGGTGACCCAGGCCGACGCGGTGGTGTGCCTCGGACGCGAGGCGGCGAACGAAGGCATCGCCCGGCTCGGGCTCGTTCCAGGCAAGGTGCGCGTCGTCGGCACCGGCATCCCCCGCCACGCGGTCGCCTCCCGGCGGAGCGCACGCCTGCCGGATGGTGTTCGCGCGCCGTTCTTCCTCTACACGGGCGGCTCGGTCGACCCCCGCAAGAACCTCGAACGCCTGATCGCGGCCTTCGCCGCGCTCCCGGGCGACGTGCGGGAATCGACGCAGCTCGTCGTCGCGTCGTGGTCGCCGCCAGAGGTGCGCGACCGGCTCGCCCGCGTGGCCGACGACCACGGTGTGGGCGAACGCGTGCGGCTGTGCGGCTGGGTGAGCGACGAGGTGCTGGCGGCACTGTTCGAGCGCTGCCTCGCCGTCGTGTACCCGTCGCTGCACGAAGGCTTCGGGTACCCGATCCTCGAGGCGATGGCCGCCGGCGTACCGGTGGTGGCGTCCGCGACGACGGGTTGCGGCGAGGTGCTCGGCCATCCGCTCGCGACGTTCGACCCGACGCGTCCCGAGTCGATAGCCAACGCGATCGCGCGTGTGGCGCGCGACGAGGAGTTGCGCCGCGCGCTCGTCGCGTACGGGCGCGAAAGGCAGCGAGCGTTCAGCTGGTCGTCGACAGCCGAGGGCGTCGTCCGCGCGTACGAAGACGCCGCACGCGCGCCGCGTGCCCGCGCGCACGTCGGGCCATGGGTGCGCCCGCTGCAGCCGCCGGCTCGCCGGGCGGTCGTCGCGGTGCGATCGTCGCCGGTGGTGGGCACACCCGCCCGCGCGATGCTCACCACCGCGGAGGCCATGGTCGGCCTCGCCCGCGTTTCCTTCGCCGGGTTCGACGGGGCCGTGCCCGCCTCACCGGTCGGGCGCTTCACGTCCGACGCGCTCCCCACGGGTGCGCCCCGATTCCCCGGGCCACTCGCGTGCCTCGTCGACTCGCACGAAGCGACGGTCTGGGCAGCGGCGACGCTTCGCGCACGCTCGGGCGTCGCCGTGCTGTGGGACCTCGACCCCGTGCTGCCGCACGCCGACGCGGTCCGCGAGCTCGCGGCGGCGGCCTGCGCGCTGGTCGTCCGCGACCGCGTCGACGAGCATCGCGTCGCGACGGTCGTCGGCCATGGGTCGGTGCCGGTTCACCGCATCGCGCCTCCTCTCGCTTGGCACGCGCGCAAGCCCACGGCCGAGCTGGTGCCTTCCAACGACGTGCTCCTCTACGGAGGCGGGGTCGAGCGCGACGCCGCTGCGCGCGCCAGGAAGGTGCCGCTCGTGTGCGTGCTCCGCCCCGCGCATCTCGGCGCCTTCGCCGAGGGGACGGTGCAGGACGCCGCCGACCTGTGCGACGCGCTCGAGGCCATCGGCCTCCCGTCGACGGTCCGCGTCGTCGGAGCCGTGCGCCAGCGCGACGTCGAAGCCGCGACGCGAGCGTTCGGCGGGCAGCTCCCGAGGCGCCTGCTGCTCCACGGCCCGCCGGAGCCAGCCGACCTGCTCGCGCTGTCGACAACCGCGACCGTCCACGTCGTGCTCCGTCCGGAAGGTCGTGGCGACGCGGAGTCGCTGGTCGACCTCGCGCTCACCGCGCGCCGGCGCGTGGTGGTCGCGGGCGGGGCCGGCGAGCCCGCGAGCGGCGTCGTGCGGCTACGAAGCGACGCGGCCGCGGTGGACGTCGCGCACGCCGTGGCGCGAGCCATGTCCGACGACGCCCCGCCGACAGATGGGGCCCGCGAACCGGTCGCCGTCGCCGCCGCGCTCCTCGATCTGATGGAACGCGTTCAGCGATAGATCTGGACGTGTTCCTCCGCGACGCGGGGCCACGCCCACGCGGTCGCGGCCTCTGCCGCGTTCTCTACGAGCTCCTTGCTCCGCTCGTCGTCGTCGACGATGCGCTGGATCGTCTCGGCCAGCCGGTTGGGCGCGTCCGGCGCGACGAGCTCCGCGCAGTCCCAGTCGTCGACCAGCTCGCGGAACACCGGGAGGTCGCTCGCGATGAGCGGCCGCCCCGACGCGAGCGCCCACACCGCTGCGGCCGACGTTACGAGGCGTGAGTCGATGTACGGAGCAATAGCGACGTCGGACGCCGCGAACCAGTCCGCGACCTCGTCGTCCTCGACCCACCCCGTGACGTGCACGCGAGGGCGGAGGGCGGGACGCCTGCGGAGGGCGGAGAGCACCTTCTCGTAGGTCGGGTCGTTGTTGTGTGGATGCGGCCCGCCCACGACGACGAGGTGGTACGACGCCGGCAAGGCGCGGAGCGCGTTGATCGCGACGAGGTGTCCCTTGTGCGCGGCGACGAAGCCGAACAGCACCACGACCTTCGCCTCCTCGTCGATCCCGAGCGCGGCACGCGCCCCAGCCCTCGTACGCCGGTGGCTGAACGTCGGGGCACCTTGGGAGATGAGCGAGATGACCGACGGGTCGACCCCGCTGTCGATGAGCAGCCTCCGCTGGTAGCGACTCGGCGCGACGACACGAACGCCGTCGCCTCGCAACAGCTTGGCCACCGCCACCCGCCAGACCTGCGCGAGGAACTGCTCGCGGGCGACGCCGGCGAGCGTGCGGTGGGGCCAGAACGGCACGGGCGGCAGCGAGTGGAACGTGACGACGACGCGCTCGGCCCCCCGGCGCGCGGCCTTCAGGAAACGGCGCAGGTTGGCGACCGACTCGGGGTGACCGTACGACCCCGCGAAGAACCCGAACTCGTGCTGCACGTGCACCACGCGATGACCAGCGGCCTCGCGCCCGAGGTCGTCGAAGTACGACGCGAGCTCGCGGCGCGCCAACCGCCCGAGCTGCTGGCGGTCGATCGTCAGCACCGACGTCGCCACGCCCGAGTCGTCGAGCGCGCCGCGCAGCGCGGCGGTGTACTTCGCGATGCCGCACGACACGTCCCACGTCGAGACGAAGCAGACGTCGTCGATCGTCATGCCGCTCCCTGCGTAGCGTCGACCTGCGCGGCGTACGCGTCCAGCACCGTCGCGGGGTGCCCGTACGCGATGGCGTCGCCGCGGTCGAGCCACAGCACCCGTTGCGACAACTCCTTCACCGTCCCGGCGACGTGCGACACGAGCACCACCGCGGCGCCCCGCCGCAGCAGCTCGTCGATCCGGTGCCGCGAGCGGATCTGGAAATCCTGGTCACCCACCGCCATCACCTCGTCGATCAACAACACGTCAGGCTCGCACGTCGTCGCCACCGCGAACGCCAACCGGGCGAGCATCCCGGAAGAGAACGTCCGCAACGGGGCAGAACTGAAGTCTTCGACCCCTGCGAACTCGATGATCTGCCCCGCTGTGGCGCGC
>DASVEG010000092.1:0-7044 GCA_036380695.1 Acidimicrobiales bacterium | reverse complement strand
CTGCCCCTGACCCCGTCCTTGTCCCCCCTGATGGCCGGTGCGGGAGACCCGCTCGGCGGCAGCAACGAGCTGTTCCAGCAGCTGCTCAAGCGCAGGATCGTGTTCCTCGGCAGCGTCGTCGACGACAACCTCGCCAACCTGATCTGCGCGCAGCTGCTTCTCCTCGCCGAGGACAGCGACCGCGACATCGCCGTCTACATCAACTCGCCCGGCGGCTCGGTGACGGCTGGCCTCGCGATCTACGACACGATGCAGTACGTCCCCTGCGACGTGTCGACCGTGTGCCTCGGCCTCGCCGCGTCGATGGGCCAGTTCCTGCTCTGCGCCGGCACCCACGGCAAGCGCTACGCCCTCCCGCACAGCCGGGTGATGATGCACCAGCCCCTCGGCCAGTTCCAGGGCCAGGCTGCGGACATCGCCATCCAGGCCGAGCAGATCATCTACATGAAGCGGATGATGGCCGAGCGCATCGCGTTCCACACCGGCCAGCCGGTCGAGCGCATCGAAGAGGATTCCGACCGCGACCGCTGGTTCACGGCCGACGAGGCCAACGCCTACGGCTTCGTCGACCAGGTCATCGCCAGCACACGGGTCCCGAGCGCGCCGTAAGCGCGGTATCCCGAGGCTGGCCGGCTTAGAGGCCGGAAACGACGACTGACGGGGCCGGCACGGAGAGGCCGGCCCCTGTCGCGTCGTGCACCACGTCGGCGGCGGGAGCGACGATGGGTGCGACCACCTCGACGAGCGGATCGAGCAACCCGGGGTCGGTGCCGGGGTCCTCTCCGCCGCCAGGTGGGGTTGGTGCTGGGTCGAGGAGCGATGGCGTGGTCGCGCCGTCCGAGGGTCCCGGCGCCGGCACCGACTGGGGGCCCGGTACCGACGCCGGGGAGATGGCCGTCGCGTCGATGCGCGACGGCGCGAGCTCGGGTGCGTCCTCGACTTCACGAGCAACCGTGGCGAGGCGGACGGGAACGACGACCTCGGCGGCTGGGTTGCTCACCGACGACGCAGGCGACCGCTGGTCCGACCGCGGGAGACCCGAAGTACCGAACTGCACGCCAGCGGCGACGACGGCGACCGCGGCAATGCCGAGGGCCACGCCACCGAACGGCGACAGGCGACGAGGGGTCGGACGCACCATTCCTCCCTCAAGGTAGGGAACGGGGCGTTTGCCAACCATCCCCCCAACGGGCCCTTTGCCATGGCCTGAAGTAACTAGTCAGACGGGTTCGAGGAAGCCGTGTCACGCACCGACCGCGTGAAACCCGCCGTCGACGTGGAGGATCTCGCCGGTCGTGGCCGGGAACCAGTCGGACAGCAGCGACACGCACGCCTTGGCCACGGGCTCGGGGTCGCGCAGGTCCCACCCGAGCGGCGCGCGTTGCGTCCACGTCTCCTCGAACTGACCGAACCCGGGGATCGACTTGGCCGACAACGTGCGCAGCGGCCCCGCGGCGACGAGGTTGACGCGGATGCCGAGCGGGCCAAGGTCGCGGGCGAGGTACCTGCTGGTCGCCTCGAGCGCAGCCTTCGCGACACCCATCCAGTCGTACACAGGCCACGCGACCGTCGAGTTGTCGAAGTCGAGGCCGACGATCGACCCGCCGCCGTCCTTCATCAACGGCACCGCGACCGCGGCGACCACCTTCAACGAGTAGGCCGACACCTGCAAAGCCGCGCCGACGTCGTCCCACCCGGCCCGCATGATGTCGCCGCCCAGGCACGTCGCCGGGTTGGCGTTGGCGATGGCGTGCAGCACGCCGTCGACCCGCCCCCACCGCGCCCCGAGCTCGTCGGTCAACCGCGCCGGCGCATCGGGGTCGCTCACGTCGAAGTCGAGCACGTCGGGCGTCTCGGGCAGCTTCCTCGCCACTCGCTCGGTGATGCGGGCGACGCGACCGAACGACGTGAGCACGATCTCCGCGCCCTGCTCCTGCGCGAGCTTGGCGACGGAGAACGCGATCGACTCGTCGTTGAGCACGCCGGTGACGACGATCTTCTTTCCGTCCAGCAGGCCGGCCATCGGTTCTCCTTAGAGGGGCGAGTTCGAATGCCGCCGCCGCGGCGCGTGCTCCCGCTTGTGGGCGAGCGCTTCGAGGGCGCTCGCGAGCACGAGCCGGGTGGTGAGCGGGTCGATCACCTCGTCGACGTAGCCGCGCTCGGCGGCGATCGCAGGCGACAAGTAACGCTCGGCGTACTCCGCTTCGAGCTCGGCACGCACGGCGGGCGCTTCGCCCTCCGGCAGCGCCGCCAGCCGCTTGCCGTGGAGGATCTGGACCGCGCCTGAAGCGCCCATCACCGCGATCTCCGCCGCAGGCCACGCGACGCACAGGTCGGCGCCCAGCTGCTTCGAGTCCATGACGATGTACGCGCCGCCGTACGCCTTGCGCAAGATCACCGACAGGCGCGGCACCGTGGCGGCTGCGTACGCGTGCACGAGCTGCGCGCCATGGCGGATCATCCCCCGCCACTCGATGTCCTTGCCCGGCTGGAAGCCGGGCGTGTCGACGAACGAGACGAGCGCGACGCCGAACGCGTCGCACCACTGCACGAAGCGCGCCGCTTTCTGCGAACCCTCGATGTCGAGCGTTCCCGCGAGGGCAGATGGCTGGTTCGCGATCACGCCGACCGGATGGCCCCCGATGCGAGCGAGCGCGGTCACGACGTTCGGTGCGTGCCGCGGGCGGAGCTCGAGGATCCAGCCGTCGTCGGCGACGTCCTCGATCACCGCGCGCACGTCGTACGTCGCGGTCGGCGACGCGGGCACGGCAGCGACGGCGGCGTGGCAGGGGCGGTCGGCGGGATCGTCCGACGCGTGCCGCGGGGCCGCGGCCGCGTTGTTCTGCGGGAGCAGCGCGAGGACGTCCGCGCAGAGCTGGAGCGCGTCGTCCTCGTCGGATGCGACGAGCGTGGCGGCGCCGCTGCGCGACGCGTGCACGGCCGAGCCGCCGAGCGCGGAGTGTGTCGTCTCGACGCCCGTGAACGCGCCGACTGCGGCGGGCCCGCTCACGTACGCAAAGGCGTCTGGCGTCATCACGACGGCGTCGGCGAGGCCGAGCAGCAACGCGGGCCCGGAGACGCACGGGCCGGCGACGACGAGCACGACGGGGACGACGCCGGACGCCGCGCTGAACGCCCTCGCGATCGAACCCCACGCGTGGAGCGAGGCAACGCCTTCGTGCACGTCGGCGCCCGACGTCGACAACACGCCGACCACGGGCACGCCCGCGTCGACCGCGGTGCGCACGAGGCGGGCGATCGTCTCGCCCTCGGCCGGACCGATGGCGCCGCGACGCTTGCCGCCTTCGAGCCGGAACAGACCGACGAGCGGGCCACCTGGCACGAGCGGCCGCAGCGCGGCCTCTGCCGCACACCCCCGCCGTGCTGCGACGGGCAGCATCGGCGGGGCGTGGTGGCCGACCAAGGCTTAGGCCGGACCCGGCCCGAAGACGAGCGATGCGTTGTGGCCGCCGAACCCGAACGAGTTCGACAGCGCGGGGCCCGACTCGATCGCCCGGCCCTCGCCGTGCACGACGTCGGCCGAGATCTCGGGGTCGGGCGTCTCGTAGTTGGCCACCGGCGGCACGACGCGGTTGCGGATCGACAGCAACGTCGCGACCGCTTCGACCGCGCCGGCCGCGCCGATGAGGTGACCAGTGACGCCCTTGACCGACGTAATCGGGGGCGTCGTGCCCCCGAAGACCTTGGCGACTGCCTCCGACTCGGCCGCGTCGTTCAGGGGCGTCGACGTGCCGTGCGCGTTGACGTGGGTGACCGCCGACGCCTCGATGCGGGCGTCGTCGATCGCGGCCTGCATGCACGCGACCGCGCCCGCGCCTCCCGGCGACGGCGCAGTGATGTGGTGCGCGTCGCAGTTGCGCCCGTAGCCGAGGAACTCGCCGAGGATGGTGGCACCGCGCGCCTCGGCGCGATCCCACCGCTCGAGCAGGAGGAACGCCGCGCCCTCGCCCATCACGAAGCCGTCGCGCCCTGCGTCGAAGGGGCGGCTGGCGCGCTTGGGGTCGTCGTTCCGGCCCGACAGCGCGCCCATGCGAGCGAATGCCGACAACGACGTCGGGGTGATCGACGACTCGACGCCGCCTGCGAGCACGACGTCGCTCGACCCGTCGCGGATGAGCCGCGCCGCTTCGCCGATGGCGTTGGCGCCCGCCGCGCACGCGGTCGTGATGCACAGCGACGGCCCCGTCCACCCGAACTGGATCGACACGAGGCCGGCCGTCGCGTTGGCCATCATCATCGGGACGAGGAAGGGGCTCACCCGCTCCGCGCCCTTCTCGTTGTAGACGCCGACCTGCGCCTCGAGCGTGGTGAGCCCGCCGATCCCCGTGCCGACGACGACCGCGCACCGGCCGGGGTCGGCACCGGTGTCGCCCGCAGCGGCTGCGGCGTCGGCCGCGGCGGCGAACCCGAGCTGCGCGACGCGGTCCTGGCGGCGCGACTCCTTGGGGCCGAGGTAGGGAACGGGATCGAAGTCGCGGACCTCGCAGCCGAACTTCACGGGCAGCGGCGACGGGTCGATGAGCGTCAGCTCCGCAGCCTGCGACTCGGCCGACAGCAGCGTCGTCCAGAACGACTCGACGTCGTTCCCCGCTGGCGTCTTCACGCCGTATCCGGTGACCGCGACGCGCGGCCGGCCGTTCTGGCTCATGCGCCCGCCGCGCCCGCCGCGCCCGCCGCGACCTTGCCGCTGATGAGGTCGAGCGCCTGGCCGACGGTCTCCACGCCCTCGAGCTCCTCCTCGGGGACGGAGATGTCGAGCTGTTCTTCCAGCGCCATCACCAACTCGACGAGGTCGAGGCTGTCGGCGTCGAGGTCGTCCTTGAAGCGCGCCTCCTCGGTCACCTGGGCCTCGTCGACGCCGAGCACCTCGGCGGCGGCGGACTTGAGGGTGGCGAAGACGGTGTCGCGGGTGGTCATCGATGCAACTCCTGTATCGGTGGCGGGGTACTCAATGGCCCATCCCGAGGCCGCCGTCGACGGGGACGACGGCGCCGGTGACGTAGCCGGCGGACTCTGAAGCCAGGAAGGCGACGCTAGCCCCCACCTCTTCCGGTGTGCCGAAGCGGCCGAGCGGCACCTGGGCCGCCAGCTCGGCGCGTCGCTCCTCGGGGAGCGCGTCGGTCATGGCCGTTACGACCGGGCCGGGCGCCACGAGGTTGCACGTGATCCCGCGCGTCGCGAGCTCGCGTGCGGTGGCGCGGGTGAGACCGATGAGGCCGGCCTTGGCGGCGGCGTAGTTCGCCTGCCCCGCACCGCCGGAGAGGCCTGCGACGGAGCCGACGTTGACGATCCGGCCGTAGCGGGCGCGCATCATCCTCGGCGTGGCCCGGCGGATGCAGTGGAACGCGCCGTCGAGGTTCGTCCGCAGCACGCGCGACCACTGCTCGTCGGTCATGCGGACGAGGAGACCGTCGTGCGTCACGCCCGCGTTGTTCACGAGGATCTCGACCGCGCCAAAGGCGGCTTCGATCTGGCCGAACGCGCTCTCGACGCTCTTCGAGTCGCCCACGTCGACGCCGATCGCGAGGCTCTTGGCTCCCGCGGCCTCGACGTCCTTGCACGTCTGCGCGCCGCCCTTCTCGCTGGTGGCCCAGCCGACGGCGATGCGGTCGGCCACGCCTTGCGCGGCCAGGGCGACGGCCGCGGCGCGGCCGATGCCTCCCGACGCGCCCGTCACGAACGCGACCCTCGTCACGACCGGCCCCACCGGAGCAGCGCGCTGGCCCACGTCATGCCCGCGCCGAAGCCGGACAGCAGGACGAGGTCGCCGTCGGAGATGCGGCCGGCCGCGAGGGCGTCGCCGATGGCGAGCGGGATCGAGGCCGCGCTCGTGTTGCCGTACTTCTCGATGTTGACGAAGGTGTGGTCGTCGTCGATGCCGAGGCGCGCGCACACCGCGTCGACGATGCGAACGTTCGCCTGGTGGGGGATGAACAGGTCGACGTCGGCCGCGGTCACGCCCGCCTTGTCGAGCGTGACCGTCGCCGACTCCACGACGGCCCGGACCGCGCGGCGGAACACCTCGTTGCCCTGCATCTGGACGAAGACGCCACGACCGTCGACGGTGTCTCGGCGCGCCGGCCGCAGTGAGCCGCCGACGGGAACCTCGATGAGCGACGTCGCCGAGCCGTCGACCCCGAGGTCCCACGACAGGAGCGCCGCTCCCGAGGTCGACGCCGAGAGGACGGCTGCGCCTGCACCGTCGCCGAAGAGGATCGCCGTGCCGCGGTCGTCGTAGTCGATGAAGCGGGAGATCGTCTCCGCGCCGACGACGAGCACGTTCCTCGCGCCGGTTGCGACGAGCGACGAGCCGACGACGAGCGCGTACGCGAAACCGGCGCACGCCGCGTTCACGTCGAACGCGCCGCAGCGCAGGCCCAGGCCGTCGCTCACGAAGGCGGACGCGGCGGGCACGATCTGGTCTGGCGTCGTCGTCGCCAGCACGAGGACGTCGATGTCCTCCGGCGTGAGCCCCGCGTCCTTGATGGCGTCGGCGCCCGCGGCGATGGCCATGGCGGAGGTCGCCTCGCCGTCGGCTGCGATGCGGCGCTCGCGGATGCCCGTGCGCTCGATGATCCAAGCGTCCGAGGTATCGACCATGCGCTCGAGATCGTGGTTGCTGAGGACGCGCTGGGGGAGATAGTGGCCGGTACCCAGGATGCGCGAGGTCGGTATCTTGGGCGGTGTCGAAGCGCGCGGGTCCGCGCGCGAGCCAAACTCGGTCGCGCCCTCGTGCTGTTCCCCTGACGCCATGCTCGCCCTACCTCTTTCGCAACGCGCCTGTTTCGCGACACCTAGCGCAAAGCGAGCCCCTGTGCACCCAAACCCCGACGGCGCCCTGCGTCGCCGCCTCTTCACCTCCCTGGCGGAGCCCCGATTCGCCCGCGCTTTTGTGGCTTCGCCCTCTTGATCCCTAGGCGCGGGCGGGCTCTGATCAGAAGTACGCTTCTTTTGTGCCGGGGCTTGCCGTGCCGGCGAAAAGCAGAGGTATTGTGACGCTGCCCGTCGAGTTCACCCAGGAGG
>DASVEG010000091.1:0-10262 GCA_036380695.1 Acidimicrobiales bacterium | reverse complement strand
GGTCTATTCCACGCGACAGGAGCGGCGAGTACCGCGGCTCAGACGCGCACGTTTCGCAGAGCGAGCCCTGTTTCGCCGATCCCTACTAGGTCAGCATCGCGTCCGGCAGGAACGCCCCCGACTGCCTCGCCCAGAGCGACGCGTAGAAGCCGTCGGCCGCGAGCAGCTCGTCGTGGCTGCCGTCCTCGACCACCTCACCGTGCTCCAGCACGATGAGGCGATCCATCATCCGGATCGTGCTGAGACGGTGGGCGATCACCAGCGTGGTCCTTCCTCGCATCAGCGTGAGAAGGGCCTGCTGGATGAGCGCCTCGCTCTCGGAGTCGAGCGAGCTCGTCGCCTCGTCGAGCACGAGGATCGGCGCGTGCCGCAACAACGCCCGAGCGATCGCCAGCCTCTGGCGCTGGCCGCCGGACAACTTGATGCCGCGCTCGCCCACCAACGTGTCGTAGCCCTCGGGCAACCCGTCGATGAACTCGGCCGCATGGGCGGCGACCGCGGCGGCATGGATCTCCTCGTCGGACGCGTCGAGGCGGCCGAAGGCGATGTTGGCGCGCAGCGACCGGTGGAACATCACCGGGTCCTGCGGGACGTACGCGATCTGCCCGCGGATGTCGGCTTGGCGGACACGCGCGATGTCCTGGCCGCCGACGCGGATCGCTCCGCCGTCGACGTCCATCATCCGGAGGAGGAGCTTGGTGAGCGTCGACTTGCCGCCGCCCGACCTGCCGACGAGGCCGACGCGTTGGCCGCTCGGGATGAACAGGTCGAGGCTGCGGAACAGCGGTTCGTCGCGACGCTTCGGGTAGGCGAAGTTGACGCCGTCGAACGCGATGCTCCCGTCGCGGAACGCAGGCGTCTCGGGCTCCTCCGGATCGTTCACGATCGGCTCGTCGAGCAACAGCTCGGTGAACTGGGCGGCGGCCGACAGCTCGGTCTCGACACTCCGGTAGATGTGGTTGAAGTCCCACACGATCTGCGTGAAGCGGCTGTAGTACGCGAACGCCACGAAGACCGCTTCGAACGTCGCCGCGTTGCGGCCGTCGCTGAGGGCGACAGCGAGCACGAGCCCGAGCAGGTTGGTGAGCACGTACATGGGCGACGTGGTGACGTCGATCCGCCGGTTCTGGTAGTCCCACGAGCGCAAGGCGAGGCCGCTCCAGATCGCGACGTTGCGGGAGTGCGCTGCGGCCTCCTCGCGCTCGCGCGCGAACAGCCGGACGGCCTCCATGTTGGAGATGACGTCGGCGACGTGACCCGCGACCTCGTTGCTCGCCGCCTCACGCGCGTCGACCATCGCCTTGCGCCTGCGTATCAACGGCGCGACCGCGAGGCCGGTGAGGCCGACCATGACGACGAGCGTCAGGCACAGCCACGGCGAGTACCGCCACAACACGACGCTCACGAACGCCAGCGGCACGAGGCTCGGCGCAACCCAGAAGCACAACGTGTCGAGGAGGTTCATGTAGCTCTGCGAGTAGGCGATGACCTTCTTCGTGAGCGACCCCGCGAAGTTGTCGTGGAAGAACGAGACGTCCTTCTCGAACAACGCGTCCATGCCGCTCTCGTAGAGCTCCGTCGCGCCGCGGACGCAGGTGCGGTTGATGAAGTGGATCCCGACGCGCCAGATCGCCTCGCCTGTCAGCCACACCGCGACGAACGTGACGAGGTACGGCGTCATGTCGCCGAGCTCGAGCTGGCCCCCGTCGACGAACCTCGACAGCATGCGCGCCACGACGAGCGGCGGTAGGTACCACGTGAAGATCGACCCGAGGCCCGGGAACAGCAGGCCAGGGATCGACACGCGCGCGTCCCGCCGCATCTGCGCGGCGTACGAGCGGATCGCGAGGCGGAAGGCGGCGGGGCGCCGCGAGGGGTCACTCATGGGCGGTCGGCCATCGTGCCCCTACCCGCCCGTCGGGGCGAGCGGATTGTTCGGCGCGGCCTTGCCCTCAGTCGCCCCAGAAGCGTTGTTCGAGGAAGGGGTCGCCGTACATGTGGTAGCCGTTCTGCTCCCAGAAGCCCGGGCGGTCTCCGACCATGAGCTCGACGCCTCTCAACCACTTCGCGGACTTCCAGAAGTAGAGGTGCGGCACGAGCGACCGAAGCGGGTAGCCGTGGTCGGGCTCGAGCGGCTCGCCACCAAATGCGTACGCGAGGATCGCCTTCGGGCGCCCCGCGTCGTCGAGGCCGGTGACGTCGGCGAGCGGCACGTTCGCCGTGAAGCCGTGCTCGCTGTGCCACATCACATGCGTCGCGTCGCTGCGCACGCCGGCCGGCGCCGCCACCTCCTCGAACGGCACGCCCTTCCACACCGTGTCGAACTTCGACCACTTGGTGACGCAGTGGATGTCGGTGGTCAGCTCCACCGACGGCAGGTCGAGCAGCTCCCGCCACGACAGCACGAGCGGCCGGTCGACCGCTCCCGACACGCGGAAGTCCCACGCGTCGAGGTCGTCGTAGTGGGGGACGCTGCCCGCGTGGAGCACCGGGAAGCGGTCGGTGAAGTACTGGCCTGGAGGCAGCCGCGCCGGGTCGACACCGCGCGTTTCCAGCTCCTTGCGGTTGCGATCGAAGAAGCCCACTAGCCCGAGCCTACGCGGGAGGATTGGGCGTGCCCTCCCGGCGAGCGCTGTCCGCGGCTGCGCCCATTGTGGCCGCCGTCGGCGCGATCGGCGTCCCCTATGGCGTGCTCGCCGAGGCCTCCGGCTTCCCCGCGTGGCTCACCGTGCTCCTGTCGATGACGGTCTTCGCCGGGTCGTCGCAGTTCGCCCTGGTGTCGGTGCTCGGCGCGGGTGGGTCGCCCGCGGCCGCGGTCGCATCGGCCGCGCTGCTCAACACCCGGTACCTCGCCACGGGGACGGCTGCAGCGCGGGTGCTCCCCGGCGGGCGCCTGCGGCGCTTCGCGCTCGCGCAGCTCGTCGTCGACGAGAGCTACGTGCTCGGCGCCGCCGAAGGCACCGCCCACGAGCCCGACGCCGACACGACGATCGTGTCCGGCGCGCTCCTCTATGCGGGGTGGACGGCCGGGTCGCTCGTCGGCGCGCTGTTCGGCCAGGTGTTGGGCGACCCGGAGACGGTAGGGCTCGACGCCGCGTTGCCGGCCCTGTTCGTCGCCTTGCTGTTCCCGGTGCTCACCGACCGGCCCGCGGTACGCAGCGCGCTGGCGGGGCTGGCGACCGCGGTCGTGCTCACGCCGCTCGCAGGCGAGGGCATCGCGCTCGCGGCCGCCGCGGCGGCAGGCCTGGTCGCGCACCGCGGATGATCGCCGCCGCGGTCGCGCTCGCCGTCCTCACGATCCTCATCAAGGGCGCGGGTTCGCTGTTGCCCGAGGTGCCGGACGCGCTGGCGCGCCGGCTCGGCGGCGTCGCGCCCGCGCTGCTGGCGTCGCTTGCATACGTCGAGCTCGTGGACGACGGCGGCGCGCCCGTGCTCGACGAGAAGGCGGCAGGCGTCGCCGTCGCCGTCGTCCTCGCGTGGCGGAGGGCGCCGTTCGGCGTGTGCGTCGTCGCGGGCGCGGTGGTCGCCGCGGGGCTGCGCGCCCTCTGAGGCCGGCGCCTACGCGCGGGCGTTCGCGGCTTCGCGGGCGCGGTCCCGCGCCTGCTCGAACAGCTCGACGAGGTCCGGTGGCGGGCCCGCAGCGATGGCGGCTTCGAACGACGCCACGGCGCCGACCGGATCGTCGCGCGCCTGCAGGAGGATCATCCCGCGGAAGAAGTGCGCCTCGGGGTACCCGGGGTCGACCGCTATCGCCTTGTCGATGCTCTTCAGACCCTGCTCGGCGAGGGACGGGTCGACCCGGCTGAGCAACCACCCGCGCTCGGCCAGCGCGATCGGGTTCTCCGGGTCGTCGTCGAGCAGCGCGTCGTACGTCTTGATCGCCTCGAGGGCCTTCCCCTCGGCGACGAGCTGCTGGGCCCGCGCGATGCGGTCGGTGCTCGATTCGGGGACCGAGCCGGTGGCGGCCGAGCCGCTGACCCGCTCACCGGACGCTTGCGCCACCAGCCACCCCGCGGCCAACGCGACGGCGATGACCCCGACGCCGACCGCGATGGCGACGAACCGTCTCCCCGACGGCGACCCCGCCTCCCGTTTTTGGGCGCGTTCAGGCCGAAATACCGGCTTTTCCGCGCCCAAAAGCCGGATGACCTCGGCGGCGCGGGCGGTGTAGCCGTCGCGGAGGGCGCGGTAGTCGGCGTCGTCGAGGTCGCCCGCGGCGTGTTCGGCGTCGAGGTCGGCGATCGACCGGAGCAGGAACTCGCGTTCCTCCTCGAGCGACCGCTCGTCGTGCGTAGGCGCGGTCGTCATGGGCGCAGCGCGGCGTCGACGAGGGCGCGGTCGTCGTCGGTCGGCGCCGGCGTGCCCTCCTCGGCGCGCCGCCAGCGACGGAACGCGATCGCGAGCCCAGCCAGCGCGACAAGCAGCGCCGCGACCGGGAGGATCCACACGAGGCCCGCGATGCCCGACGCCTTTGGCTTCAGCAGGATCTCGCTGCCGTACCTGCTCACGAGGAACGCGCGGATCTCGGCGTCCGACTGCCCGGCCCGCACGCCGTCGCGGATCGCGTCGCGCACCGCTTGCGCGCCGACCGCGTCCGACTCGGCCGCCGACAGGGTGCGGCACGTCGGGCACCGCACGCCCGTCGCGATCGCGGCGACCCGCTCGGCTTCCGTACGCGGCGCGCGATCGGACGTCGCGCCCACGAGCAACGCCGTCGTGACGACGGCGGCCATGGCGATCCACGACACGAGCGGCGCGCGTGTCCTCATCGGCTCGCCCGCAGTCGTTCGGCCTGGGCGATGACGCGGTCGAGGCCGTCGGCGTCGACCTCGCCGACGATGCGCGTGAGCACGACGCCGTCGGGGTCGATCACGAACGACTCGGGCGGCAAGCGCACGCCGAAGTCGAGCGCGATCTTGCCGCGAGGGTCCTCGACCACCGGCCAGTCGCCGCCGTTCTCGGCGAACCACTTGCGGGCGTCGTCGACGTCGTCGTTGAACACGACGGCGAGCACCTGCGCGTCGCCCTTCTGCACGTGCCGGGCGGTGAACCGCTCGAGCTCGGGGTGCTCGTTGCGGCACGGTACGCACCAGCTCGCGAAGAAGTTCACGACGACGTAGCGACCGCGGAACGCCGCGGCGCGCACGGTCTTCCCGTCGTCGATGTCGGTGGCGATGATCTCCGGCGAGATCTCACCGATCAGCGGGCTCGCCGCGCTGGTGTTGCGCGCCGGCTCTCGCGTCGCGAACACGGCGACCAACGCGAGCATCACGACCCCGACGCCGAGCGCGACCCACCGCGCCACGTGCGTTCCGGAGGCAATAGGGGCGGTAGAGCCGCCTCCATTGCCTCCGGAATCGAGGACGGGTGCGGCGTCGTCGTCGACGGCGGTCATGCGACCGGCACCGCGGGAGGGTCGGGGACGGGCGCCGCCGGGGCGTCGTCCGCGGCAGACGTGCGGGACGCGGCTTGCGTCGGCCGGCGCCTGCGGCTTCCCGGCAGGGCGGACAACACGGTGCCGAGCGCGATCACGCCGCCGCCGACCCACATCCAGAGGATCATCGGCTGGCGGGCCACGCCAATGACCGCCGCCGACTCCGCATCCCGCGGCGAGCTGATGAGCGTCAGGTACACGTCCTCCGTGAACCCCGTGCGCACCGACGGCGTGCCGATGGCGTTGCCGACGAACGGGTACGTCGACAACGCGGGCCGGTACACCTGCCCGCCGTCGATCCGCACCTTCGCCTCGACCGACCGGCGGTTGTCGTACTGGACGACGTCGCGACCTTCGTACGTGATCCGGTGGCCGACGACGGTGCGCGACTCCCCCGGCGCGAGCCTCACCTCGGCGCGCTCGCCGTACGCCGTCGCCGACGCGAACGCGATGGCGATGAGGATCACGCCGAGGTGGGCGACCATGCCGCCGTTCGCCCTGCCGACCAAACCGGCGAGCCCGTTGCGTCGTGCCGCGAGCACGAGCTGGCGCACGGCGGCCGCGGCGGCGAACCCGCCGAGCAGGTAGGCCAAGAGGGGCGCCAATCCCCGCGCGCCGACGGCAACGGCGAACACGAGCGTGGCCGCGCCTCCCCACGCGGGCCAGTGCAGGCGCGTCCGCAGCAGCTCGCCGGACGCCTTGCGCCACGGCAGCACCGGAGCGACGGCCATGAGGAACAACAACGTCAGCCCGATAGGCATCGTCATCCGGTCGAAGTACGGGCGGCCGACGGAGATCTGGTCCCCGTTCAGCGACTCGACCACGAGCGGGAACACCGTCCCGAGCAGGACGACGAACGCGAAGGCGGCGAACAGCACGTTGTTGGCGAGGAATGCGCCTTCTCGCGACAACGGCGAGTCGATCGAACCCGGCGAGCGCAACCGGTCGCCGCGCCAGCCGATCAGGCCGACGCCGACCGCCACGATCACCGCGAAGAACCCGAGGATCGCCGGGCCGATGCCCGACTCCGTGAACGCGTGCACGGACACGAGCACGCCCGACCTCGTGAGGAACGTGCCGAGGATCGTGAGCGCGAACGTCGACAGCAACAACGACAGGTTCCAGACGCGCAGCATCCCGCGCCGTTCCTGCACGAGCACCGAGTGGAGGTACGCGGTGCCCGTCAGCCAGGGAAGGAACGACGCGTTCTCGACGGGGTCCCACGCCCAGAACCCGCCCCACCCGAGAACCTCGTAGCTCCACCACGCGCCGAGCACGATCCCCGTCGACAGGAAGCCCCAGGCGAACAGGGTCCAGCGCCGCGTCGCCGTGAGCCATCCCTCGTCGAGCCGACCGGTGACGAGCGCGGCCACGGCGAACGCGAAGGGCACGGTGAAGCCGACGTAGCCGAGGTACAGCATCGGCGGATGCACCGCCATCAGGGGGTGGTTCTGCAGCAACGGGTTCGGCCCAGGGCCGTCGGCCGGGATCGCGCCGGCCACCCGCTCGAACGGGTTCGCGGGGCCGACCATCAATCCGAAGAAGAACGCGGCGACGACGAAGCCCACCAGGAGGGCCCAGCCGAACAACGGGTCGCGCGACCGGGAGCGGAACCGCCACGTCATCGCCGCGACGTAGCCGGCGAGCACCAGGGCCCACAGGAGGATCGACCCTTCGAGCGCTGACCACATGGTCGCGACCTTGTAGAGAAACGGCGTCGAACGGGCGGAGTTCTCGGCGACGAACGCGAGCGAGAAGTCGTCGGTCAGCAGCGCGCGCTCCATCGCCAGCACCGCGACCACCGCGGCGCCGAGCAGCGCGATGGCGAACGGGCCGCCGACGTCGAGGAGGTCGGTGCGGCGGCGGCGCAGGGCGATCGCGAGCGTGGCCGCCCCCGCGACGGCGACGACGAACCCCAGGGTGACGGCCGCGAGGCCGACAGACGCGGTCACTGCTGGCAGGACGCGTACTGCTCGTTCGCCGCGTCCTCGAGTCTGCCCTCGTTCTCGGCGCGGTACTCGCTGGAGTGGCGCACCATCATCGTGTCGCTCACGTAGGTGTCGCCCCGCCACTGGCCCTCGAGCACGACGGGGATTCCCGGCTTGAACAGCTCGGGCGGGTCGCCCGTGTGGCGCACGTCGACGCACACGCCCGCCGACGTGATCGCGAAGAACACCGCGCCATCGCGGTGCTCGACAGGATCGGTGACGAGACCTTCGACGCGGAAGCGGCGGCCGCCGAGCGCGTCCTTCTCGGCCACGGCCTCGTCCGCGGTCTTGAAGTACACCGTCGCCTCGCCCAGGCCCTTCCACAGCACGAACCCGAGCGCGGCGAGCACGACCGCGACGGCGATGGCGGCGCGCCGGCCCCCTCTCCGGCGTGGTGTCGTCTCGGGCCGGACGTCGATCGGATCGTGGTGTTCGACAGGGTGCTCGGTCGCGGTCATCTCGCCTTTCGCAGGCGCCGCACGAGCCACGCGGCGTACCCGCCGAGCGCCGCGATCGTGACGCCGTAGCCGGCGTAGACGTAGCTCATTGGCCCGCGAGCGCGCCTTCCCTGCGTCGCTCGGCGATGGCGTCGGCGACGAGATCCGCGCTCCGCGCGTCCTCCGCCTCCTCGACCCGCACACGCACCGCGAGCAGCCACGCGTACACGAGCGTCATGGCGACGAAGCCGAGCAGCATCACACCGACGTACGACCCGTCGACGTCGGAACCAGGGTCGACCTGCGCGAGGGAGCGGCCTTGGTGCAACGTGCGCCACCACGTCACCGCGTAGTGGTTCACGGGGACGACCACGACCGCGGCCAGCGCGGCGACCGCGCACACCCTCGCCCGCCGTTCGGGCTCAGGCGTCATTCGCCGCAACGCGCCGTAGCCGGCGAGCAACGCGAGCATCAACGCGCTGATCGTGAGGCGCGCGTCCCACGTCCACCACACGCCCCACGTCGGGCGGCCCCAGATCGATCCGGTGACGAGCATGAGCGCGGTGAACACGACCCCGAGCTCGGCCGACGCGGCAGCGATGCGATCCCATCGCGGGTGACGGGTGGCGGGCGCGAGGTAGAGGAGGCTCGCCAACGCCATCACGCCGAACGCGACGTACGCGACCCATGCGATCGGCGGGTGCACCGCGATGAGGCGCGCGTACTCGCCCTGCTCGGCGGTCGGGGGCAGGCCGAGGCCGAGCGCGATCGTCAAGCCGACGAGCGCGAACGCGCCCCCGCCCATCACCGCGAGGCGGCCCGTCACCCATCCTCCAGCAGCACGCCGAACGACGCCGCGCCCACCGCGGCGTAGACGGCCGCGAACGCGACCAGCAGCCGCAACCACGGCCAGCCCGCCTCGGGGCTGCCCGCCATCGCCGCCTCCCACGCCCTCGTCGCGCTCAGGACGACGGGCGAGATCACCGGCACGAGCAGCAGCGGGAGCACCGTCTCGCGCACCCTGGTGCCCGCGCTCAGCACGCCGTACAGGCACCCCGCCGCGGCGAGACCGACCGACGCGGCGACGCACGTGAGCGCGAGGAGCAGCGCGCCCGACAGCCGCGCGTCGTAGAGGACGGTGACGCCCGCGGCGAGCAGCACCTCGAGCGCGAGCAACTGCGCGGCGACGGCCGCCGCCTTCCCGAGGAAGATCGCCGCGGGATCGAGGCCGGACAACCGCAGCCCGTCGCGACCCGCGTCCGCCGACTCGACGGCGAAGCTCCGCTGCACCGCGAGCAGCGCGCTGAACGCGACCGCGAGCCAGAACAAGCCGGCGGCGGCACGTGCGAGCACCCCTCGGTCGGGCTCGAGCGCGAACGCGAACAGCACGAGGACGAGCAAGGCGAACGGCGCGATCTGGTTCACCGCGACGCGGCTGCGCGCCTCGATCCGGAGGTCTTTGCCCGCGACGAGCGCGACGTCCCTAAGCACGGGCGAGCACCCCGTCGCGGACCTCGCCGCCGACAACGGTGACTCGTCGCGGGACCTCCGTTGGGCGAGCATCGACACCGTCGACGCGACGGGGCTCGCGGTCGAGCTCGTGGCTGGCGAAGACGACGGTGGCGCCTCCCGCCGCCGCGTCCGCGATCAACCCGTCGACGAGCGCGCGACCGTCGGCGTCGAGGCCGGCGTGGGGCTCGTCCATGAGCCACAGCTGGGGGCGGCGAGCGACGAGCACGGCGAGCGCGGTGCGGCGCCGTTGCCCGGCGGAGAGGCGGCCCGCGGAAACGTCGCGGAGGCGGCCGCCGAGGCCGAGGCGGTCGATGGCCGCGTCGCCGTCGTCCACCGGGACGCCTGCGGCGCGCACCGCGAACCGCACGTTCTCGGCGACGGTCAGGTCGTCGTAGAGGAACCCGGCGTGGCCGAGCAGCCCGACGTTGCGCCGCACGTCGCGACCGTTCGTCCTCAGGTCGACGCCGAGCACCTCCGCCTCGCCGCTCGCGAGGCCGTGGAGGCCCGCGCACAGCCGGAGGAGCGTGGTCTTCCCCGCGCCGTTCGGACCGGACACGTGCACCACCTCTCCGCGCTCGACGAGGAGGTCTGCTCCTGCGAGTGCGGGGAAGCGTCCGAGCAGGACGACGGCGCGAGAGAGTCGGATCGCGGGGGTCATGGGACCGGCGCCCATGCTACGAGGTGCCCCGCCGCTGTATACAGCCGGGACGGCCGCGCGAGTGGCCTCGCCGGGTGCCCGTATCCTCGCCGTCGTGGACGTTCGCCGCGTCGTCGCGGGCATCGGGAAGACGTGCATCGCGTCCGGCGTGCTCATCCTCCTGTTCGTCGCATACCAGCTCTGGGGGACTGGCCTCACCGAAGCCCGCGCTCAGGACCGGCTCCGCGCCGACT
>DASVEG010000090.1:0-3860 GCA_036380695.1 Acidimicrobiales bacterium | reverse complement strand
CTCCGTTCGTCGGCGAGAACCTGCGCATGACGGAGATCGCAGGGGCGATCGCCGAGGTGCAGGTGCGCAAGCTGCCCGCCCTGCTCGAGCGCCAACGCGCCAACCAACGGCGGGTGCTGGCGCGCCTCGGCGACCTCGGCGTCGGCACCGCCCACAGCGCCGGCAGCGCCGGCAGCCTGCGGTTCCGGCGCCTGCCCGATCCCGCCGGAGACGGCGGGTCGAGCGTCAACTTCTTCACGCCGGACGAGGTCTCGGCCCGCCGGTTCGTGAAGGCGCTGCGGGCCGAGCGCATCCCCGCCGGCCAGCTCTACAACGGCAAGCCCGTCTACCTGACCCCGTCGATCGTGGCGAAGCGCACCGTGTCTGGCAAGGGCGGCCCGTGGAACTGCGCCGAGCATCCGACGAGCGCCGAGTACGGCCCCGGCTTGTGCCCGCGCACCGAAGAGCTGGTCGCGCGCTCGGTCATCGTCCCCATCGGCGCGGCGTACACCGAGACCGACTGCGACGACGTCGCGATCGGCATCGCGAAGGTCGCGAGCGCGCTGCTGTGACGACTGCGCCGCTACGCATCGCGATCCTGACGTGCGGGACGATCGTCTCGAAGGGTCACTTGCCCGCGTTCGCGAAGGCGGGGCGCGACGCCGTCGACGTCGTCGCGTTCACGAGCCGCACGCGCGCGTCGGCGGAGAGCGCGGCCGCCGAGTGGGGTTCTGGTCGCGTCGTGACCGACTGGCGCGACGTGCTCGAGATGGACGACGTCGACGCCGTCGACATCTGCTCGCCCAACGCGCTGCACGCGGAGATGGCGGTAGAGGCGGCGCGAGCCGGCAAGCACGTGCTCGTGGAGAAGCCGATGGCGGTGTCGCTCGCCGAGGCCGACGCGATGATCGACGCGGCGCGCGATGCGGGCGTCGTGCTGATGACCGCGCACAACCTGCGGGGCGCGCCTGCGTTCGTCGGTGCGGCGGAAGCGGTGCGCTCCGGCCGCGTCGGCGAGGTCGACGGCGTGCGCATCGCGTTCGGTCACTCCGGGCCGGCGTCGTGGGCTCCCGGCGCGACGTGGTTCTACGACCCTGCCCTCGCAGGCGGTGGTGCTGGCATCGACCTCGGCATCCACGTCGCCGACCTCGCCAGGGCGGTGACGGGGCTCGAGGTCGACCGCGTCGCGGGCGTCGTGCAGTACCGCGACGACGAGGTCGACGAGGCGGCGCACGCGGCCATCGAACTCTCGAACGGTGCGACCGGCGTGCTGTCGGCGACGTGGGTCGCGCGCCCCGGGCCCGACTTGCACGTCACCGTGCTCGGCCGCGACGGCACCGTGTCGATCTCGCGGGGCAGCGCCGTCGTGCGCGCCGCCTCCGGGGGCGAGGCCCAACCCGTCGCCGCGGGACCGGTCGACCTGTTCGCCGGGTTCGTGGACGCGTGCCTCGATCGAGCCGCGGCGCCGTTCGCCGACACCGACGGCCGCGAGGCGCTCGCCATCGTCGTCGCGATGTACGCCTCGGCGCGGACCGGGACGACCGTGCCCGTCGACCATCGCCGGTGAGCGACAGCGACACGGAGCCGAGCTTCGTCCCGCTGCCGTCGACCGGCAGGCGGTTCTCCCGGTCGCGGGAGGTGCGGCTCGGCGACGCGACGTTGCGCGGGCGCCTGCGGCTCGACGCGCTGGCGCGGTACCTGCAGGACGTCGCCAACGACGACGCCCGCGAGGTCCTGGGGGAGGCGGCGAACCCGTGGGTCGTTCGCAGGACCGAGCTCGAGGTGGAGCGGTGGCCTGCCCTCGGCGAGACGGTCGAGCTCACCACGTTCTGCGGGGGGACCGGCGGCAGGTGGGCGGAGCGGCGGACGACGGTGCGCGGCGATCGCGGTGGCCACGTCGAGGCCGCGTCGCTGTGGGTGCACGTCGACATGGCGACCGGCCGGCCTGCGCCGCTGCCGCCGGGCTTCGTCGAGACGTGGGGCGAGCCCTACGGCACCCGGCGCGTCTCGGGACGGCTCGTGCACCCAGCACCGCCAGCGGACGCGCCCAGCGGCGCGTGGGTCTTCCGCGCCACCGACTACGACGTCATGGGCCACGTCAACAACGCCGCCTACTGGGCCGTCGCGGAGGAGGTGCTCGACCGCGATCCCGAGGTCGTCGTGGGCGGCGCCGGATTCCGGGCCGAGCTCGAGTACCGGCTTCCGGTCGAACCGCACCACGTCGTCGACGTCGTGCGCGACGGCGAGCACGTGTGGATCACCGCGCCCCAAGGCGTCCACGCCTCGATCCGCCTCGCAGCCAGGCCGCTAGCGTCGCCTCCATGAGCGGGAGCGACATCGTCCACCGGCAGATCGACGTCAACGGCATCTCCATGCACGTCGCCGAAGCGGGCGACCCGCAGGGCGATCCGGTGGTGTTGTGCCACGGATTCCCCGAGCTGTGGTTCTCGTGGCGGCACCAACTGCCGGTGCTCGCCGAGGCCGGGTACCACGTGCTCGCGCCCGACCAGCGCGGCTACGGGCGCACCGATGCGCCGAGCGCCATCGAGGATTACGACCTGCCCCACCTGACCGACGACATCGCCGGGTTGCTCGACGCGTTCGGGCACGACCAGGCGGTGATCGTCGGGCACGACTGGGGCTCGATCGTGGCGTGGGGGATGGCGCAGCGACTGCCAGAGCGCGTGCGCGCCGTCGTCGGCATGAGCGTGCCGTTCGCACCGCGCGGCCCGATGAGCCTCATCGACCTGCTGAAGCAGGTGATGGGCGACCGCTTCTTCTACATCCTCTACTTCCAAGAGCCCGGCGTCGCCGACGCCGACCTCGGCCAGGACCCGCGCGAAGCGATGCGCCGCTTCCTCACCGCCATCGCCGGCGAGGGCCAGCAGGGCCAGGGGCTCGCCACCTCGCTGCCCGCGGAGGGCACGACGTTCTGGGACTGGATCCGGCCCGCGCCGGTGCTGCCCGGCTGGCTGAGCGAGGACGCGCTCGACGTCTTCGCGACCGAGTTCGAGCGCACGGGCTTCACGGGCGGCATCAACTGGTACCGCAACTTCCACCGCAACTGGGAGCTGTCGGAGGACTACGGCACGCGCAAGATCGACATGCCGGCCGCGTTCGTCGCCGGCGAGAAGGACCCGGTCCTCGCGCTCGCTCGTCCCGAGGCGATGGACGGTTGGGTGACCGACCTCAGGGTCAGCGAGATCGTTCCTGGCGCCGGACACTGGGTGCAGCAGGAGAAGCCCGAGGAGACGAACGAGGCGTTGCTGCGGTTCCTTCGCACGCTGTGATCACCATCGCCGACGTCGAGGCGGCGGCGCGCGTGCTCGATGGCGTCGCGCACCGCACGCCGGTGCTGACGTCGCGGACGCTCGACGAGCGGGTTGGCGCCTCCGTCTTCCTCAAGGCGGAGAACCTGCAACGCGGCGGTGCGTTCAAGTTCCGCGGGGCCTTCAACAAGCTGTCGTCGTTGTCGGACGACGAGCGCCGGCGCGGCGTGGTGGCGTTCTCGTCGGGGAATCATGCGCAGGCGGTCGCGCTCGCGTCGTCGTTGCTCGGCATCGACGCGGTGATCCTCATGCCCGAGGACGCACCGGTCGCCAAGCTCGACGCGACCCGCGGGTACGGCGCGCGCGTCGTGCTGTTCGATCGGTACAACGCGGATCGTGAGCAGCTCGGGCGCGACCTCGTCGAGAAGGAGGGACGCGTCCTCGTGCCGCCGTTCGACGACCCGCTGATCATGGCGGGCCAAGGGACGGCGGCGTTGGAGCTGGTTGCCGACGTCGGCCCGCTCGACGTGCTGGTGACCCCCGTGAGCGGCGGCGGCCTGGCCGCGGGTTCGGCGACGGTGATGGCGGCGCGGTGTCCTGGCGCCGCGGTCG
>DASVEG010000089.1:0-2652 GCA_036380695.1 Acidimicrobiales bacterium | reverse complement strand
GTCCCGCCGAGCAACAGCGACTACCTCGCGAGCCGCGTCACCGGTCCCGTCGAGCGGGTGTGGCTCGAGCGCTCGTTCCACGTCGCCACCCTCGACTACGACCGCGACGACATCGAGCGGCGCGCGGTGGAGTTCGCCCGCAAGGTCACCGCGGCATGAGCGACCAGTGAGCCGCATCACCCAGGACGACGTCCGCCACGTCGCCAAGCTCGCCCGCCTCGACATCACCGAGGAAGAGGTCGCGACGTTCACCGGCCAGCTCGAAGCGGTGCTCGACCACGCCCGCGACGTGGAGGCGCTCGACGTCGAAGGCGTGCCCCCGACCGCGCACCCCCTGCCGATCGAGAACGTCTTCCGCGACGACACGCCGCGGCCGTCGGTCGACCGCGACGAAGTCCTCGCGATGGCGCCAGCGGCGGAGGACAACCGCTTCCGCGTGCCCCGCATCCTCGGCGAGGCACCGTGACGGCAACCCCGGCCCCGGCGACCGCGGCCGCGACCGCGGCAGCCGTACGGCGCGGCGACCGTTCGGCACGCGACGTCGTCGAGCAGCACCTCGCCGCCATCGACGAGCGCGAGAGCGAGATCCACGCGTTCAACCACGTGATGCGCGAGGAAGCGCTCGCCGCCGCCGACCGTGTCGACCGCACCATCGAGGCGGGCGGCGAGCCCGGCCCGCTCGCGGGCGTGCCCGTTGCGCTCAAGGACAACCTGTGCACGAGGGGCGTCCCTACGACGTGCTCGTCGCGCATCCTCGAGGGGTGGCTCCCGCCGTACACCGCGACGGTCGTCGAGCGCATCGTCGCCGCGGGCGGGATCGTGATCGGCAAGACCAACCTCGACGAGTTCGCCATGGGCTCGTCGACGGAGAACTCGGCGTTCGGCGCGACCCGCAACCCTCACGACACATCTCGCGTTCCCGGCGGATCGAGCGGCGGGTCCGCAGCCGCGGTCGCCGCGGGGTTCGCGCCCCTCGCCCTCGGGTCGGACACGGGCGGGTCGATCCGCCAGCCGGCGGCGCTGTGCGGCGTCGTCGGGATGAAGCCGACGTACGGCGCGGTCAGCCGCTACGGCCTGATCGCGTTCGCCAGCTCGCTCGACCAGATCGGCCCGTTCTCCCTCGACGTCGCGGACAGCGCGCTGCTCTACGACGTGATCGCCGGCCACGACCCGATGGACTCGACGTCGATAGGCGAGCGCCTGCCGTCGGCGACCACGGCATTGCGCGAGGGCATCGACGGGTTGCGCATCGGCATCGTGCGGGAGCTGATGGACGGCATCGCGCCAGACGTGGTCGCACGCGTGAACGCCGCGGCCGAGGCGTTGTCGGCGGCCGGGGCGAAGGTCGACGAGGTGTCGGTCCCGGCCGCGATCTACGGGTTGTCGGCGTACTACCTCATCGCGCCGGCCGAGGCGTCGAGCAACCTCGCACGCTACGACGGCGTTCGCTACGGCCTGCGCGTCGACGCCGGCGACATCACCCAGATGTACAGCGCGACGCGCGCCGCCGGCTTCGGGGCCGAGGTGAAGCGGCGGATCATGCTCGGCACGTACGCGCTGTCGGCCGGCTACTACGACGCGTACTACGGAAAGGCGCAGCGCGTCCGCACGCTCATGATCCGCGACTTCGCCACCGCATACGAGTCGTTCGACGCGCTGCTCGCGCCGACGTCGCCGACGACGGCGTTCGCCTTCGGCGCGAAGGCCGACCCGCTCGCGATGTACATGAACGACGTGTGCACGATCCCGTCGAACCTCGCCGGCCACCCGGCGATCAGCGTCCCGTACGGCGTGGGCGACGACGGCATGCCCGTCGGCGTGCAGGTGCTCGCCAACGCCCTGCAAGAGCCCGTGATGTTCCGGGTGGCCGCCGCGCTGGAGGCAACGCGATGACGTCGACGCTCGCCAACGGGTGGGAGATGGTGATCGGGCTCGAGGTCCACTGCGAGCTGCGCACGAAGACGAAGCTCTTCTGCTCGTGCCGCAACGCCTTCGGCGACGAGCCGAACACGAACGTGTGCCCGGTCTGTCTCGGGCTTCCCGGGTCGCTGCCGGTGCTCAACCGCCAGGCCGTCGAGTACGCGATGCGCATCGGGGAGGCGCTGCACTGCACGGTGCGCCGCAGCATTTTCCACCGGAAGAACTACTTCTATCCGGACATGCCGAAGGACTACCAGGTCAGCCAGTACGACGAGCCCATCAACGTCGACGGCTGGCTGGAGCTGCCGGACGAGACCCGCATCGGCATCGAGCGCGCCCACATGGAGGAGGACACCGGCAAGACGCAGCACATCGGTGGTGGTGGCGGGCGCATCCACGGCGCCGAGCACTCGCTCGTCGACTACAACCGCGCCGGCGTCCCCCTCGTCGAGATCGTGAGCGCCCCCGACCTCCGCACGGCGGAGCAGGCGAAGGCGTACGTCAGCGAGCTGCGCGCGATCCTCGTGGCGACGGGCGCGTCCGACGGGAAGATGGAGGAAGGCTCGCTCCGCGTCGACGCCAACGTGTCCGTCCGCCGCGCCGGCGAGCCGTTCGGCACCCGCTGCGAGATCAAGAACGTCAACAGCGTGCGGTCGTTGGGTCGGGCGATCGACTACGAGGCTCGTCGCCAGGTGGACCTGCTCGTGGCCGGCGAGACCGTCCGCCAAGAGA
>DASVEG010000088.1:0-8422 GCA_036380695.1 Acidimicrobiales bacterium | reverse complement strand
CGCGCCGACTTCCTCGACGTGCTCGACCAAGCGGCGGAGGACGCGGTCGCCGACGACGGCGACGGCGGCGACGGGGACGGCGACGGGGGCGAGGGGGCGACCTCCACGACGGCGGTGCCGGCCCCGCTCTCGGTGCCGACCGGCGACGGCGTCGCCAACATCCGCATCCCGAAGATCGGCCTGGAGAAGGTCGTCGTCGAGGGCGTCTCGGTCGCGGCGTTGAAGAAGGGGCCGGGGCACTACCCCACCACGCCGCTGCCGGGCCAGCCGGGCAACGCGGCCATCGCGGGTCACCGCACCACGTACGGCTCGCCGTTCAGCCGGCTCGACGAACTCGACCCCGGCGACCGGATCGAGGTGAGGACCAGGCAAGGCGAGTTCACCTATGAGGTCAGCGGCACCCAGATCGTCACGCCCGACCAGAACGAGGTGCTGAACCCGACCGACGAGAACCGCCTCACGCTCACGACGTGCCACCCGCGGTACTCGGCCGCGAAGCGCATGATCGTGACCGCCCGCTTGATCGACAACCCGGTGCCAGGGCCCCCGCCGGTCGTGGGCGCAGAGCCCGGCGACATCGCAAGCGAGGACGTCACCGACGACGGCGACGGTGAGGGCGAGGGCGGCGACGGGTCGGGGGAAGCCGGCGGCGAGGGCGCGGCCGACGAGGGGCCGTCGCTCAGCGACGACGCCAGCGTCTCCGGCGAGTCGGTGTCGAAGTGGCCCGCGGTCGGGTGGGGCGGGCTCGCCGCGCTGATCTGGTTGTTGACCGCGCTGCTGTCGAAGCGATGGGGCCGCATCCCCGCTTACGCGATGGGCGCGCCCGTGTTCTTCGTCGTGCTGTTCGTGTTCTTCGAGAACTTCGCCCGCCTGCTGCCCGCCAACGTCTGAGGGGCGCTGACCGTCAGCCGACGCGGCTGAGCCAGTCGAGCCCGGCGCGATCCATGGCGTCGATGAGGAAGTTCGACACGCGCCCGAGGCGGCCCGTCAACAGCAGGAAGCCAAGGGACGCGAGGACCGCGCCCGAGGCGACGTTCAGGATGCGGAAGTGGCGCCGCACCCACGCGAAGACGGAAGTGAGCCGGCCGAAGGCCAGTCCCGCTGCGACGAACGGCACCCCGAGCCCGATCGAGTAGGCGAACAGGAGGAGCACGCCCCTGGCCAGCGTGTCCTCGTTGGCGGCGAAGCCGAGCACCGCCGCGAGGGACGGCCCGATGCACGGCGTCCACCCGAACGCGAACGCCATGCCCATCACCGGCGGGGCAAGCGTGCCGAGCCGGTCGGGAATGACCTGGAACCGGCGCTCGCGCTGGAGGAACCCGGGGGCGACGACGCCGGCGAGGAACAGGCCCATGACGATGATCGACAGGCCCGCGATCCGCTCGAGCAGGCGCTGGTGGTCGGCGAGCAGCTGCCCGAGCGCGCTGGCGGTGGCGCCGAGGGCGGTGAACACGAGGGTGAACCCGGCGACGAAGAGGAGCGTCGACCGAAGGAGGCGGCGGACGTCGCCCGCCGACGGCGCCGCCAGGTCGGACATCCCCACGCCCGACATCAACGACAGGTAGCCGGGCACGAGCGGCAGCACGCACGGCGACAGGAACGACACCATCCCGCCCCCGAACGCCAACGCCAGACTCCCGATCACGTGGCGCCGCGCTGGCGTCTCCGGTGGGGCACGGCTGTCAGCGTCCCTCGAAGCGCGGAAGGCGCTTCTCCGCGAACGCGGAACGGCCCTCGCGGAGGTCGTCGCTCGCCCACGCCCGCTCGAACGCGACGCGGAAGCGGGGGTCGTCGAGCGACGGGTCGAGGCGGTTGAGGCCGAGCTTGTGGCCGGCGATGGTGAGCGGCGCGAGCTCGGCGATCCGTTCGGCCCAGCCGATGGCCGCGGCGAGGTCGCCTGCGCGCGACGCGAGACCGATCGACAGCGCGTCCTCGGCGGCGATCTCCTCGCACGCGAGCAGCACGGCGCGCGCCGGTCCGTGGCCGCAGAGCGCGGCGACCCGCTGGATCGTCCACAGGTCGACCATCAACCCCAGCTTTGCGGCGGGGATCCCGAACCGGGCGTCGGCCGCGGCGACGCGCAGGTCGCACGCGACCGCGAGCTGCATCCCCGCGCCGAGCGCCGCGCCCTGCACCGCGGCGATCGTCACGCACGGCACCTCGCGCAGCGCGTCGAGCGCGGCGCGCAGGTGGCCGGCGAACTCGATCGGCTCACCCGTCTTCAAATCGGCGCCAGCGCAGAAGTGCGGTCCCTCGCCGGCGAGCACGATGGCGCGGGCGCCCGCGCCGTCGTCGTAGGCCGACCACACCGCCGCGGCGATCGCCTCGCACACCTCGGAGTCGACGGCGTTGCGACGGTCCGGCCGGTTGAGGGTGAGGACGGTGACCCGCCCGTCGTCTCGCCGGTCGATCACGTCCGCATCTCGAGGTTCGCGGTTCGCACGGCCGGGAACGCTACCGGCATGGACCTCGGATTCATCCTCTCCTTGCTGCTCACCGGCCTCATCATCGGCGCGCTCGCGCGACTGGCCATCCCCGGCCGCAACCCCATGGGACTGCTGACGACGATGCTCGTGGGCATCGCCGGCGCGTTCATCGGCGGCCTCGTCAGCCGCGGCCTCGGCCTCGCTTCGACGTTCGCGTTCGTGGTCGCGGTGCTCTGCGCGGCGGCGATCGTCTATTTCATGACGGGCGCGGCCCGCGGTCGCCGCGGCGGGCTCTTCGGCGGCGGGCGCCGCGGGCTCATCTGACCCGCTGACCCGCCGGCGGGCTCACCTCAGCACGCCGTGCGCGACCTGGCGCTCGACGAGCTCGAGGTCGGCCTCCACCATCATCTGCACGAGCTCGGCGAAGGAGACCTTCGGCTCCCAGCCGAGCTCGTTGCGCGCCTTCGACGGGTCGCCGACGAGCAGGTCGACTTCGGCGGGCCGCATGAACCGCTCGTCCATGACGACGTGGTCCTCGTAGTTGAGCCCCGCGTGCGCGAACGCGAGCTGGCAGAACTCGCGGACCTCGTGCGTCTCGCCCGTCGCCACGACGAAGTCGTCCGGCGCGTCCTGCTGGAGCATGAGCCACATCGCCCGCACGTAGTCGCCGGCGAAGCCCCAGTCGCGTTGCGAGTCGAGGTTGCCGAGGGCGAGCGTCGTGTCGAGGCCGTGCTTGATGCGGGCGACGCCGTTGGTGATCTTGCGGGTCACGAACTCGAGGCCGCGCCGCGGCGATTCGTGGTTGAAGAGCATCCCGCTCGACGCGTGCAGCCCGTAGCTCTCGCGGTAATTGACCGTGATCCAGTGCCCGTACACCTTGGCGACGCCGTAGGGGCTGCGGGGGTACAGCGGCGTCGTTTCCTTCTGCGGCACCTCGACGACCTTGCCGAACATCTCGCTCGAGCTCGCTTGGTAGAAGCGGATGTCGGGGTCGACGATGCGGATGGCGTCGAGCAGCCGGGTCACGCCGAGCGCGGTCGTCTCGCCGGTCAGCACGGCCTGGGCCCACGACGTCTGCACGAACGACTGCGCAGCGAGGTTGTAGACCTCCTCGGGGCGCTGATCCTGCAACACCTTGATGAGCGACACCTCGTCGAGCAGGTCGCCCGACACGATCTCCACGTCGTCCTGGATGTGGGCGATGCGCTCGAAGTTCACCGTGCTCGACCGCCGGACCATCCCGGCCACCTGGTAGCCCTGCTCGAGGAGGAACTCCGCGAGGTACGAACCGTCCTGGCCGGTGATGCCCGTGACGAGGGCGCGCTTGGTCATTCCGACGGTGTACGCCGGCCGGGTTCGGATGTCTGCCAACTGGGTTGGCAGACTGGGGCGGTGCCCAACCTGGAGGAACGAGCCGCCGCGCCCCAACTCGGGCGGCGGATCGCTTCGTTGCGCAACGAGCTCGGGTGGACGCAGCACGACCTCGCTGCCCGCGTTGGCATCTCCCGCGTCGCGCTGTCGCACCTCGAAGCGGGCACGAGCGTTCCCGGTGAGCGGACGATCACCATCCTCGCCGGGTTGTTCCGGATGGAGCCCCACGAGCTCGTCGCGGGCACGGGCTACCCGGTCGCCAAGGCCGAGCGCCTGCCCGTCGTCGTCGCGCGCTACACCGAGGTCGAGCTGCACCTCCGGCTACTCGAGCACGACGAGTCGCTCGGCCGGCTCGCCGATGCCGCCGTCGCCGACGAGTGGGACGAGCGCCTCCGCCTCCTGGCCAAGGCCGCCCACGACCGCCGCGAGCAGGACGCCATCGCCGCCGCCCGCGCCCGCCTCGCCTCCCCCACCACCGTTCTGGGTGCAGAAACTCGCGCATAGCGCGAGTTTCTGCACCCAGAACGACGCCTCAGGTCTGTAGCGGGAGGACTTCGGACGCGAGCTCGGCGAGCTCCGCGTCCCAGTCGCCCGAAGGAGGGTCGCCCGCGGGCACGACGACGAACTTCGAGAAGCCGGCGTCGACGAAGCGTTCGAGCTGGCGGCGCAGGTCCGCTGCACCCGACGGGACGACCTCCGACGGGTCGGTCCCGGGCCGCCGGACCTGCACGAGCGTCGCCAGCCGTTCGGGCAGCGGCGCGGGCCCGCGGTGGTACACGACGAGCGCGCCGAAGTGTTCGGGGTCGATCTCCCGCCCCGCCTCCGCCGCCGCGGCCTCGACCACCGCCCGTCCCTCCGTCGCCTCCGCCGGGGTGCAGAACGACGGCAGCCACCCGTCGCCGAGGCGACCGACACGCCGCAGCTCGCTCGTCGCCCGACCGCCGAGCCACACCTCGAGCGGCGACGAAAGGGGCTTGGGCCGCACGCCGAGCCCCTTGTAGGTGAAGAACCGCCCGTCGTGGTCGACGGCGTCCTCGGTCCAGAACCGCCGAAGCAGCGGGAGCGCCTCGTCGAAGCGTGCCGCGCGCTCGCTCCGGTCGACGCCGAACGCCTGCTGCTCGCCGGGGTCCGCGATACCGAGCCCGAACGCAGGCAAGAGCCGGCCGCCGGACAACAGGTCGAGGCTCGCCAGCTCCTTGGCCAGCAACGCGGGGTTGCGCCCGGGCAGGACGAGGACGCTGAAGCCGAGCTTTACTCTCGACGTCCTCCCCGCGGCCACCGCGAGGCCGACGATCGGGTCGACGGCGGCGCCGGTCACCCGTTCCGAGAGCCAGAGCGAGTCGAACCGGTGCCGCTCCAACCCGTCGACGAGGGCAGCGAACCCGGCCGGCCCGCCCGCGGTCGTGCCTGTCCCGAGCCCGAACCCGACCCTGACCTTCACTTGCCGAGCCAGGTCGGCATGCCGGGCCCCGGCGTCGACGGCGGCGGAGGGGGCGGCGCTTGCGGGTACCCACCGGCGCCGTAGCCGCCGTAGCCGCCGCCGTAGCCTCCGTAGCCGCCCTGGCCGTAACCGCCGAACGCGGGTGGAGCGGGCGGCTTCGGCACGACGGGCGACCGCAACGCGAGCACCGCGATCACGAGCCCCGGGACGGCAAGGAACGAGGCGGGCAGCACCGTCGCCACGACGTTGCCCCACTGCGCGACCTCTCGCGCCATCACCAGCCCGGTCGTGGGGCCGTCGGTCACCGTCAGGGTGATCACCGCGACGACGGTCACGAACAAGCTTGCGAGCACGGCGGCGGCGGCGATGGCGACGGAGGGGGCCCCGAACGAGCGCAACACCGACCGGCGCAAGAGCCGGACGCCGAGGATGCCGGCGACCGTGGCCAGCGCGGCGACCGCGGCCAGCGTCGCGACGAGCACGCCGTAGCCGTCGGCGTCGGGGCGCACTCGCACCTCGAACTCCACGTGCGCACCAGGCAGTGCGGTGAGCTGCCAGTAGGAACAGCCGTCGACCTCGTAGGACGGCTCGTCGAGCCCCTCGCCGACGATCTCGCGATCCACCCGCGGCGCGCAGATGCCCAGCTCGTAACCCTGGTAGCCGACGCCCGACATGAGCTCGTTCAACGCCCTGGTGTCGACGCGAAGCACGAGATCGCCGCTGCTCTCGCGCGCGAGCACCCGGCCGTCGAGCTGCAGGCCGGCCGTCCGAAGGTCGTCGTACACGTCGCGGTAGTCGCTCGTGGTCCCGTCCCAAGGCACCCGCACGAGCGCGGCCCCGATCTCGTCCATGAACGCGTGCGCGTCCCCGGAGAACCCGTGGCTGTAAAAGTCGATCGCGTCGCCCCCGGTGGCGTTGATGACGATCTCGATCGTCGAGTAGAGCTCGTCGACCTCCTGCGCATCGGCCGGCGCCGCTGACGACGCCAACGACACCAAGAAGACGACGGCCGCACCGAAGGCCGTCGCCACCGCTGCGACAGGGCGGGGGTGCTTCGCCATCGCCCGCCGACCGTAGCCGCCATGGGACGCTGGCCCCGTGGCCTACATGGTCGTGGCCCTCGCCGCCGGCGTCGTCATCGGCTACCTCACGGGCGGCCGTCTACGCGCGATGGGCGAGGCGGAGCTGCGGTGGTCGCCGGCGATGATGGCCGGGATCGCGCTGCAGGTCGCCTCGGTGTTCGTCGATGGCTTCGCCGGTGTCACGCTCGTGCTGGCGTCCTTTGCGTTGATCGTCGCGTTCACCGCGATGAACCTCACCAAGCCGGGCATGGGCGTCGTGCTCGTTGGCGTGGCGCTCAACGCGATCGTGATCGGCGTGAACGGCGGCATGCCCGTCAGGGCCGACGCCATCGTCGCCGCCGGCATCGCAGACCGCGACGAGATCGACGAACTCGACTTCGAGAGCAAGCGCCACCTCGAGACCGACGACGACGAGGTCACGTTCCTCGGCGACATCCTGCCCGTGCCGTTCGCACGCGTCGTGCTGTCGTTCGGCGACCTGGTGATGACGGTCGGCGTGGCCGACGTCGTCGTGCACCTCATGCGCACCGGGCGGCGGGGAGCCACCCGTGTCGTCAGACCGCCAGGGCAGGAAGGGTCTGGGTAGACAGGTAGCGATTGAGCGCGTGCAGCGTCGCTCGCACCGCGGCGAGCTCGACCGACTCCGCGGCAGCGACGCCGTAGCGGTCGCCCGCGGACTGCGAAGCCAGCACGAGCATCACGCCTTCGCCGAGGGTGTGCTCGAACAGCGCGGCGGCTTCGACACGGAACGGCACCCGCGCGCCCATGCGCTTCAGCGCGTCGAACGTCGCGGCGGCAGCCGACTCGGGGTCGCCCGCCTTTGCGCGCCCTATCGTGCGGACGCCCTCGTAGCCGAGATGGACCTCGAGCTCGTCGCCGCTGTCGACGTCGGGCGTTCGCACGTCGAGAATGCGCACCCGCGTCGGCCGCGTGCCGCCCGCGATCTCGACGACGAAGGGTCGGTCGAGATGGGCCCGGCAAACGCGCTCCGCGCTCGCGCGGATCCCGAGGGGATCGGGCGACGCGAGCGTCAGCAATTGCACGAGCATCGCGTCGTCGCGGTCTTGAAATCCGACGTAGCAGACGTTCGGGAGGCGGCGTAGTTCGAGCTCGAGCACGTCGAGCGGTCTCATTGGTGCTTCCCCTCGTAGAGGCGCTGGTCTGCGATGCGGTAGAGCAGGCGCGGGTCGACGGCGTCGTCTGGAGCGCTCGCCGCCCCGGCCGTGAAGGTGACGTGGGCGTCGGGGACGGTCTCGTCGACGACCTGACCGAGCCGCTTGATGAGATCGGGCACGTGGGTCACGTCGAGATTGGGCAGCAGGAGCGCGAACTCGTCGCCGCCGATGCGCGCGGCGACGTCGCCGGCGCGCAGTCGCGCTCGAAGCTCGGCGCCAACGGTCTGCAGGGTGGTGTCGCCGATGGCGTGGCCGAGGCGATCGTTGACCGACTTGAAGTGGTCGAGGTCGATGAGCACGAGCGAGAACGGCCAGCCGTAGCGTTCGCTGCGCGCGCACGACGACGCGAGCAGGTCGTCGAACGCCCGGCGATTGAGCAGGCCGGTAAGGCTGTCGTGCAGGCTGTCGTGGCGTGCGACGTCGAGACGCACGGCGAGCGAGCACAGGCTCGCCACGCTCGCGGCGATAGACGGGTCGACGTCGACGGGCGTCGCGTGCAGGCCAGGCTCGCCGTTGCGGATCAAGTCGCGCGCCCACCCGGAGTCGATCGGGTCACGACCGGCGCGGAAGGCCTGGCGGCCGAGGGGCTGCTCGTCGACGATCACGACGACGTCGTCGGCGTGGCAGCGGTCGCGAAGGCGCGTGAGCGAGCGGTACACGAACTCGATGCCGGTCTCGCTCGCGACCAGGTCTTCCGTCACGGCGGAGAGCAGCGCGTCCGGCCGGCGGTCGAGCGTGGCGGTCAGCGCGAGTGAACGCGGTTCGGCGACGCTCTCGCTTTCGCGCTCGGAGTCACGCCGCCGCCGCCAACTCATAACACATCCTATTCGCCGCAGGCCCCTCCCGTCCTGCCTTTCGCCACTATCAGTGGTCGTGATGGGGATGCTTTGCGGCGTTTGCGGCAACTTCGCGCAGCGCATGCGCGCT
>DASVEG010000087.1:0-4983 GCA_036380695.1 Acidimicrobiales bacterium | reverse complement strand
GCCCGCATCCACGGCATCGTGACCCACGGCGGCGAGGCGCCGAACATCGTGCCCGCCCACACCACCGGCAAGTGGTACATCCGCGAGGAGACCCTCGAGAAACTCGCCGAGCTGCAGCCCCGCGTCGAGCGGTGCTTCGAGGCCGGCGCGCTGGCGACGGGGTGCGACTACCGCATGGAGGCCAAGTCGCCGCCGTACTCCGAAATGCGCGACGACGCCGAGATCCGCGCCATCTACCGCGCGAACGCGGAAGCCCTCGGGCGCTCGTTCCTGACCCTCGGCGGCGAGCTGGCGCAGCGTCTCGCGGGGTCGACCGACATGGCGAACATCTCGCTCGCCATCCCGACGATCCACCCCATGCTCGGCCTCGGCTGCTTCCCGGTGTCGAACCACCAGCCGGAGTTCGCTGCGTTCTGCGCCACACCAACGGCGGACAAGGCCGTACGCGACGGCGCGGTCGCGATGGCCCAGACGTGCGTCGACCTCGCCACCACGAACGCTGTTCGTGAGCGGTTGACTGCGTAAGGACGTATTTGGACAATCCGGAAGGAAATCTTCACTCTCCGTAGAAGTGAACACCTCGAACCGGCGGAACTGTGTTCACAACCTATGGAGGGATTCTCATGCGTCGCGTGCTCTTGAGCGCGGTACTCGCGGCCGGACTGCTGGGTGTCATCAGCAGCCAGGCCGTCAATGCAACCCACGAACCTGCGGACAAGGTGTCGGCCTCGGGCTCGGCCGGCATCGTCGTCAGCCCTGGCAGCAACGTCACCCTGATGTCGGAGCGGATCCGCACCTCGTCGCCGTCCGACCTCATCCTCGGCGTGACCGCCGAGTGTGTCATCACCACCGAGCTGACCACGGTCGGCAACGATCTCGAGACTGCTGAGGCCCAGGTCCGCATCTGGATCGAGGTGGACGGCGTGGTCGTGCCCGTCAGCGCCGACGACACCGCCGACCCGGGCAAGGTCACCTTCTGCGACCGCCTCGACGAGCGCGAGACCACGGTCTTCGACGACGAGGATGCGACCATCCGCACCCTGCAGCGCACGGGCAACGCCAACGGCTTCAACTGGCTGAAGCTCAACACGGGTTCGGGCATCCACACCATCGAGGTCAAGGCTGACCTGACGCACGCTGCGACCGACGGCGCCGACGCGCTCGCCGCGGTCGGCAAGCGCACGCTCATCATCGAGCCGGTCAAGGCCGCCAACGACGAGACGATCACCCAGCTCGGCTGATCGCTTCTCCGAACAAGCAGTGAGCGAGAGGGACGGGCTTCGGCCCGTCCCTCTTCGCGTTCGGGTTCAGGGCGTCACGTGCAGTCCGCCTCGCCCCCGTCGAGCACACCAGCGCCGACCGCATGGAAGCGGTAGCGGTACTTCCCGTCGAGCAACTCCAGCTCGAGCACGCCGAAGTGACGGGTGTCGACGAACTCGCTCCCGTCGATCCGGCGCACGACCGGGTAGAGGTTGCGCCCGCCGGTGCCGACGACGAACTGCGTGCCACCGCCCGGCGCGGCGAGGCGCTCGTAGTGGTGGTCGTGGCCCGCGAGGGCGACGTCTCCGCCGCCGGCGACGAACACGCGCCACAGTTCCGCCATCGCGTCCTCGCTCCCGTGCAGGCCAGACGACCAGCGCGGGTGGTGGAACGCGGCGAGCGTGCACCGAGCCCCCGCCGCGCTCGCGGCCGCGAGGTCTTGCGCCAGCCACCGCGCCTGCTCCGACCCGGCGCCGCACCCGACGACGGAACACACCGAGTTGAGGACCACGACATGCCACCGGCCGGCGTCGAACGAGTACCACCCGTTGGGCGGGTGCGCGGCCTCGCCCCAGTAGCCGAAGTAGCCACGCGCCCGGCCGCCTGCGTACTCGTGGTTGCCGGGCGCGGGCCGGGTGCGGTCGCGCAACCTGCCCCACGTCGGGTCGTACGACGCCGCGAACCCCTCGGCCTCGCCTCGCTCGTACTGCAGGTCGCCGAGCACGAGCACCACGTCGGGGTCGAGCGACGCCGCCAGCTCCGCGGTCTCCCCGTGCCGGCACTGCGACGCGGACGTCTCCTGGCCGGGCTTGCACGCGATGTCGCCCGCCGCGACCACCCGCACCGCGCCCTCCTCGACGACGGTCGACGCCGTCGTCGTCGTTGCATCGGCAAATGGGCGCGATTCCGGCGGCATGTCGCCGTTTTCGCGCCCAGAACCGGAGCAGGCGCCCGCGACGAGCGCGAAGGCGAGCGCGAGCGCGGCGCGGCGGTTACTCGGCCGCGTCGGCAAGCGCTTCGGCGAGCGCGGGGTGCACGAGCAGGCTCTCGGCGATGTCGCTCACCTTCAACCCGGCGGTCACGGCCAGCGCGAGCACGGAGATCAGCTCCGCGGCGTTGCGCCCGACGATCGACCCGCCGAGGACGACGCCGGTCGCGGGGTCGGACAGGATCTTCACGAACCCCCGCGTGTCGCCCTCGATGTGGGCCTTGGCCGACGACGCGAACGGCACCTTCGTCACCCGGATCTTGCGGCCGATGGCGAACGCCTCGGCCTCGGCCAGCCCGACGTCGGCGATCTCGGGCTCCGTGAAGATGGCGGACGCCGCTTTGTCGTAGTCGAGGTGGCGGTGCTCGCGGGTGTGGAGCCCCATCACGTGCTCGGCGACCTTGCGGCCTTGCACCGATGCCACCGACGACAGCGGCAGCTTCCCCGAGAGGTCGCCGGCCGCGTAGATGTGCCCGACGTTCGACTGGCAGTGGTGGTTGACCGGGACGTAGCCGTTCTCCACCTCCACGCCCGCGGCCTCGAGCCCGAGCAACTCGGAGTTCGGGATCGACCCGATCGCGAGCAGCGCGTGCGACCCCGTGACCGAGCGCCCGTCGTCGCACCGGACGGTTACCTCGTCGCCCGTTGGCGCTCGGTCGATGCCGATCGCTCGAGCGCCCTTGAGCAGGCGCACGCCACGCTCCAAGAAGTCGGCTTCCAACGCCGCGGCGACCTCCGGGTCCTTGCCCGGCAGCACCTGCTGGCGGCTGACGATCAGCGTGACGTCGCAGCCGAACGAGCTGAACATGTGCACGAACTCCACGCCGGTGACGCCCGAGCCGACGACGACGAGGTGGGACGGCAGCTCGCGCGGCGGGTACGCGTCGCGGGTCAACAGCACCCGCTCGCCGTCGGGCTCGCACCACTCCGGCACCCTCGGCCGCGAGCCCGTCGACAGCAGCACGGCGTCGGCTTCGAGCTCGTGGGTCGCGCCACCGGCCTCGCGCGCCACGACGGTGTGAGGGCCCGTGAGCTCGCCCTCGCCCGCGACGATGCGCACGCCCTGGCTCGCGAGCAGCTCGCACACCGACGAGTTCAGCCGGCCCTCGATGGTCGTGATGCGCCGCTTGAGGGCCTCGAAGTCGAGCTCGGCCTCGAGCTTGCGCAACCCCATCGCCGGCGCCCGCCTGGCCTCCGTCATCTCGTTGCCGGTGGCGATCATCGCCTTCGACGGGATGCAGTCCCACAGGTGGGCGGCGCCGCCGACGACGTCGCGCTCGATCAGCGTGACCTCGGCCCCGAGGCGCGCCGCGTGCGTTGCCGCGGTGTGGCCAGCGGGGCCGCCGCCGAGAATCACGAACCGGAGCGCCATGGACGCCGACCCTACCCCTGCGCCGTTTGCCCGGAAGGCGACGTCAGCGGGCCACGACGAGCGCTCGACCGATGGCGGAGCGGGGCAGCGACACGAGCACCGAGCGCAACGCGCCCTCCTCCACGCGCCAGAGGTGCGCGACCCGGTTGGAGACGTCGCCGTCGATCTGTGCGGCCGCCAGCCACCGGCCGTCGAGCGACCACACGACGTGCGCCGCGAACGGCAGCGACGCCGAGGTCGTCTTGCCGGTCGCGAGGTCGTGCACGAGGACGCTCGTGTCGAGCCCACGCCTCGGGCCCGACCCGGTCGTCGCGATCCGGCGGCCCGTCGGATCGAGGGAGATCCTCGAGCCTTCCTGGGGCCCCTGTCCCTCTGCCAGGAGGACCGTGCGGTCCGCCCCCGAGGCGCGGTCGGTGGCGTGGACCGCACACAGCGGCAGCGTGCACGGCCCCTGCCACACGATGGAGCTGTCGGTGACGCCGATGACAGACGCAGGACCGTCGCTCCTCCACACCGTCTCGCCGGTCTGCGGGTTCCACACCTGCTGCCGCTCCAGCTGCGACAACACGACGAGGCCGCCGGTCGTGTGCAGCGGCCGCCAGTCGGGCGGAACGGGTTTCGAGGTCGCCGACGCGCGGCCCCGCGCGTCGACGTCGCGCAGCACGAGGTCGTTCTCCTGCCTCACGAGCAGCGACACGTGGCCCGCACGCGTCGACGCGACCATCGCCAGCGCCGGGCCCAGCTCCACGGGCTCACGCGTCGCCGCGAGCGAAGCGGACCAGACCTTGCCGTCCGCGGCGAAGAACGCGTGGCCGCCGGAGACGAACAGCTCGTCCGGTCGCCCGTACACGCCGGGGTCGAAGACGTCGGCGTCGCCCGTGTTGTGCGAACGATCGAACTGCACTTCCACGTCGCGGATCGTGTTGGCGTCGAGGTCGACGATGGTCACACCGACGTGGTTCAGGTACACGAGCTTGAGCCCGTCGGTGTTGCTGGCCGCGAAGTCGGGCGGCGCGGTCGTCGTCGTCGGCGGGGGCACCGTGGTGACGACGGGCTCGGGCTCGGTCGTGGTGGTCGTCGACGTGGAGGTCGTCGTCGACGCGGACGCCGACGCCCCCGTCAACGGCTCGTCGCCACCTCGGCGGGCGACGACCACACCCCCGACGATTAGGGCCGCCGCGACGGCGGCCACACCTGCACGCAGCGCGCGACCATCGGGGACGAGGGTGCGAAGCCGCTCGGCGAACGTGGCCGCAGGCTGCTCGACGGTCTCGACGTGGACGCCAGACGGGGCGTCCGCAGGCTGCTCTTCGCCGCCTTCACCGCCTGCGCCGACGGCCGCAAGCACGGCGTCGGGCAGCGG
>DASVEG010000086.1:0-3247 GCA_036380695.1 Acidimicrobiales bacterium | reverse complement strand
GGGTTCTTCTGGCCGAGGCAGAAGTACGCGAGCGACGAAGCCCTGCACGCGACCGCGGCGTCGATCCGGGCTGCGGTCGAACCGGGCGACACTATCCTCCGTCCATGATCCGGCGGTCACTGTCCGCTGCGCTCGCGGCCTCGTTCCTGCTCGTGTCGGTGCTGACGAGTGTCGCGAGCGCGCAAGAAGCTCCCGCTCCGCCCCCTGTGCCCGCCGGGTCGGGGGACGGTCGCCGCATCGTGTACTCCAACGGCCAGCAGCGCGTCTGGCTCGTCGAGGCCGACGGGACGATCACGCGCACCTACCTCGTCTCCGGCCGCAAGAACTACCCGCGCGCTGGTGCGTACGCGGTGTTCTCCCGCTCGGAGCGGACGCGTTCCGGCGCGGTGACGATGCAGTACATGGTGCGGTTCACGCGCAGCCGGCGGCTCGCGGTCGGGTTCCACTCGATCCCCGTCGACCGCCGCGGGCGGCCGATCCAGAGCACCGCGCAGCTCGGGAGCTACCAGTCGCGCGGCTGCGTGCGGCAGGCCATCGACGACGCGCGCTTCCTGTGGGAGTGGTCGCCGGTCGGCACGCCCGTGCACGTCGTCGCCTGAGGGGGTGACGGGCCGCCGCCTCGACGCGGTGCTGTTCGACCTGCACGGCGTGGTGACGTCGTCGCCGTGGGCGGCGCTCGCGGAGGTCGGCACCGCGGGAGGCGTCGACGCAGACACCGTGCTGCGGCTGATGCTCGGCGACTACGCCGAGGACGGCGACCACCCGTGGCACCGGCTCGAGCGCGGCGAGATCCCGCTCGACGAGTACGGCCGGTCGCTCGTCGCGGCGGCGACGGAGGCGGGCATCGCGCTCGACTTCTCCCGGCTGCGCGGCTTCAACGACCGCGTCCTCGTGAACGACCGCGTGGTGGCCCGCGCGCGGTCGCTGCGGCAGGACGGCTACCGCACGGCGTTGGTGACGAACAATGTCCGCGAGCTCGCCGGCGGCTGGCGCGCGCTCGTTCCCGCGGACGAGCTGTTCGATGTCGTCGTCGACTCCTCCGACGTCGGCGTCCGCAAGCCGAACCCCGCGATCTTCCTGCTCGCGCTGGAGCGTCTCGGTGGGATCGAGCCCGGCCGCGCGGTGTTCCTCGACGACGCGCCGGGGAACGTCGAAGGCGCGCGCCGTGCCGGCCTCCACGCCATCCTCGTGGACGACGCCGACGTCGCCTTGGCCGAGCTCGACCGCCTGCTCGAAGCAGCCCCCAGCGAGCAATAGGGGCTGGACCCGGTCGCCCGCGCCGCCCACCTCGCCGACGGTTGGGAGGTGAGAACGGTGAGCACGCTGAACACGCAGGGGTCGTACGGGCAGGCCGAGAGGCGCCGTGGCTGGCAGCGACTCCATGAGCGGTGGATGCCGTGGGCGATCTGGGCGGGCCTGATCCCGATGGCGTTGCTGACGGCTGGTGCGGCGGTCATGCAGTTGTGGCTGGACTACCGCACGAACCCGCCGAGTTGTTACGGCATCGGATGGGGCTGCCAGCTCTCCCCCTGGGCGGGCGGCGTGTTCTGGCTGATCATCTTCTGCGCGCCGGTCATCGTCCTCTCGGCCATGGTGCTCGGCTTGGCCGAGCTCGCCGGGCCCCGGTTTGCGTTCGCGCGTTCGTTGATGATGATCGCCGTCCACGTCGTCGGCCTCGCCTTCGCGATGCTGATCATCGCCGAGGGCTCCTAGCCGGACTCGTTTTGTGCACCGTTGGGCGCTTCGTTGATGCCAACGGTGCACAAAGCGAATCCCGGGGGCTAGGAAGGGCGGGTGGAGCTGATCCTCGTCCGCCACGCGGAGCCGGTGAAGATCGTGGAGGCCGACGGGCCGGCCGACCCGCACCTCACCGAGCGGGGGCACCAGCAGGCGCAGCGGTTGGCCGACTACCTCGCCGACGAGGCGATAGGCGGGGTGTGGTCGAGCCCGATGGTAAGGGCGCGCGAGACGGCCGCGCCGGTCGGTGAGAAGCTCGGCCTGAGCGTCGTCGTCGACGTCGAGCTCGCGGAATACGACCGCGACGCGACGAGCTACATCCCCGTCGAGGAGCTCAAGGCGGCGAAGGACGAGCGGTGGCTCGCGATGGTCGAAGGCAACTTCGACGCCGACGGCCTCGACCCCGTCGAGTTCCAGCGCGGCGTCGTGCGCGCCATCGAGCACATCATCACCGGCAACCCGGGCGGCACCGTCGCGGTCGTCTGCCACGGCGGCGTGATCAACGCGTACCTGGGCCACATCCTCGGCATCAAACGGCCGCTCTGGTTCGAGCCTCGCTACACGAGCCTCCACCGCGTATTCGCGTCACGCCGCGGCGACCGCTCGCTGCAGACGCTCAACGAGACCGCGCACCTGCGCGGCACCGACCTACTCGTGTAGCCCCTCGACGAAGCGGAGCACCCGCTTGTTCGCCTTGCCTCGGCGCACGACGACGTGACCGCCGTCGGGAAGCGGGGGCGAGAGCACGAGCTCGACGTCGGTCACCCGGTCGTCCTCGACGTACACCCCTCCCCCGGTGATCTGCCGCCGCGCGTCGGACTTCGACGTCGCCAGGCCCGTCGCGACGAGCGCGTCGACGATGGAAATCGGCCCCAGCGGCACCGGCGTGTGGTCGACGCGGTCCCACTGCAGTTGCGTCAGCCGGTCGCTGAACAAGCCGTCGGACTGCAGCTTCGCGTTCTCGGCTGCGTCCTGGTCGTGGACGAGCTTGGTCACCTCCCACGCCAGTACCCGTTGCGCCTCGCGTTGCTCGGGCCGCGTCGCGGTCGCCGCGTCGAGCTCCTCGATGCGCTCGCGCGACAACCACGTGAAGTACCGCAGGTACGCGCCGACGACGGAGTCGTCGCTGCGGACGAGGAACTGGTAGAGCTCGTACGGCGACGTCTTCGCGGGGTCGAGCCACACGGTGCCCGTCTCGCTCTTGCCGAACTTGGTGCCGTCTGGCTTGAGCACGAGCGGCGTCGTGAACCCGTAGACGGTCTCGCCTCGCACCTTGCGCACGAGCTCGACGCCCATGGTGATGTTGCCCCACTGGTCGCTCGCGCCGAGCTGCAACCGGCAGCCGAACGTGTCGAACAGGTGGAGGAAGTCCATCGCCTGGAGGAGCATGTAGGAGAACTCGGTGTAGGAGATGCCGGCGTCGGCGCGCTCGAGCCGCGATCGCACGGACTCCTTGGCCACCATCTGGTTGACGGTGAAGTGCTTCCCGACGTCGCGCAGGAAGTCGATG
>DASVEG010000085.1:0-9141 GCA_036380695.1 Acidimicrobiales bacterium | reverse complement strand
GAAGGTGACGGTCGTGCTCGACCCGCGGATGGCGGCCACGTTCCTCGGGCTCGTCGGCAGCACGTTGTCTGGCGCCGCGGTGCTGAAGGGTCGCTCGCTCTTCGCGGACCGCGTCGGCGAGGACGTCGCTGCCCCTGGCGTGACGCTCGTGGAAGACCCGACGACCCCCGACGCGTGGGGTGCGACCCGCTACGACAGCGAGGGCATCGCCACGCGGGCGGTCCCGCTCATCCAGGGCGGCGTGCTGCAGGGATACCTGTACGACACGTACTCCGGCCGCCGCGCCGGCACGGCCTCGACGGGGTCGGGCATGCGGGCGAGCTTCAAGGACACCCCGAGCGTCGGTCTGCGAGCGCTACGCATCGAGCCGGGCGCACAGACGCCAGACGAGATCATCGCGAGCATCGACGACGGGCTGCTCGTCCAGTCGTTCTCTGGGCTCCACTCGGGCGTGAACCCGGTCAGCGGCGACTTCTCCGTCGGCGCCACCGGTCTTCGCATCCGCAACGGCCAGGTCGCGGAACCTGTTCGCGAGATCACCATCGGCTCGACGATCCAGCGGATGCTCCTCGGCATCAGCGCGGTCGGTAACGACCTCGAGTGGCTCGCGGGCAACACCGCGCACGTCACCCTCGCGATGACCGACATCTCCATGGGCGGCGTCTAGCCGTTTCTCCACCTCGTTCTGGGTCTGGTCGACCCCCGTATGGGGGTCGGATTAGACCCAGAACGCTTGTGGGTACGCCGGGCGGGTGCCGCCGACCTTGGCCGACGCTCGACGCGTCGCGCGTGACCGCTTCGGGTTTCCGGGCTTCCGACCCGGGCAAGCCGACGCTATCGAGGCGGTGCTGTCGGGCCGCGACACGCTGGCCGTCCTGCCGACGGGGTCGGGCAAGTCGGCGATCTACCAGGTGCCCGCGATGCTCCTCGACGGCCCCGCGGTCGTCGTCTCACCGCTGATCGCGCTCCAGCGCGACCAGGTGTCGGGGCTGGCCGGCGTCACCGACGGGGCCGCCAGCGCGAACTCGACGGTCGGCGTGGTCGAGCGGCGAGAGGTGCTCGCAGGCGTCCGCACCGGCGACGTCGAGTTCCTGTTCCTCGCCCCGGAGCAACTGCGCAAGGACGACGTCATCGACGCCCTTCGCGCCGCCCGCCCGTCGCTGTTCGTCGTCGACGAGGCGCACTGCATCAGCGGTTGGGGCCACGACTTCCGTCCCGACTACCTGCTCCTCGGCGCGGTGATCGAAGACCTCGGCCACCCGACCGTGCTCGCGCTGACGGCCACCGCGGCGCCGCCGGTGCGGGCGGAGATCGTCGAGCGGCTCGGCATGCGCGATCCCGCCGTCGTCGTGCGCGGGTTCGACCGCCCGAACATCGCCTTGTCGGTCGAGTCGTTCCTCGAGGAGCGCCACAAGCGAACGGCGCTGCTGAAGCGGTGCGCGGAGACGCCGGGGCCTGGCATCGTCTACGCCGCGACGCGCAAGGGGGCTGAAGACCTTGCGAACGCGTTGCGCGCGACGGGCCTTCGCAGCGCCTGCTACCACGCCGGGCTGTCGTCGAAGGAGCGCACCGCTACGCACGAGGCGTTCCTCGGCGACCGGCTCGACGTGGTCGTCGCCACCACCGCGTTCGGCATGGGCATCGACAAGCCGAACGTGCGCTACGTGTACCACCACGCGATCAGCGAGTCGCTCGACGCCTACTACCCGGAGATCGGGAGGGCTGGTCGCGACGGGAAACCCGCCGAAGCGGTGTTGTTCTTCCGCATCGAAGACCTCGGCCTGCGCCGCTACTTCACCGGCGGCTCCGAGCTCGGCGTCGACACCCTGCTCGGCGTCGCCGTCGCGGTGGCGCGCCACGACGGGCCGATCGACGCGACCGAGCTCGCCGAAGTCACCGGTCTCTCGGAAACGCGGCTGACGTCTGCGGTCTCGAGGCTGGAGGAAGCCGGTGCGGTCGAAGTGCTGCCAGGCGGCGAGGTGCGCGCCACCGGGCAAGTGCACCCCGTCGACGCCGCGGAGGGCGCGGCGCGCAACGAAGAGGCGCGCGGCCGCATCGAGCAGTCGCGCGTCGAGATGATCCGCAGCTACGCGGAGACGCGGGCGTGCCGGCGCGAGTACCTCCTGAACTACTTCGGCGAACAGGTGGGTGGGTCGTGCGGCAACTGCGACAACTGCGTCGGCAGCGCGGCGGACGACCACAGCGACGGCGCGGCGATCGTGCCGTTCGCGCCCGACACGCGTGTTGTGCACACCGCCTGGGGCGAGGGCCTCCTCGTCCGCGCCGACGCCGACACGATCACCGTGCTGTTCGACGAGGTCGGCTACAAGACGATGTCGCTCCGGCTCGTGATCGACCAAGACCTGCTCCGTGCCGCGTCGGCGTAGCCGCACGAGCGCCGGCAGTCCCGCCCGGTAACGTCCCGCCGTGCCCAGCCCGACCGAGCCGGCCGCGTCGGCGCGGCACCCGCACCTCGCGTCGGCCGTGCCCGCGGGGTGGGTCCGCGTCGACATGCACATGCACACGATGTGGTCGGGCGACGCGACGACGACGCCAGAAGAGCTGCGGGAGGCCGTGGCCGAGAGCGGCATCGACGTGCTCTGCATCACCGACCACGGCACGATCAACGGCGCGGTCGAGCTCGCGGGCTCGCTCGGCTGCCGCGTCGTCGTCGGCGAAGAAGTGCGCACGACGGCAGGGGAGATCATCGGGCTGTTCCTCACCGAGCGCCTGCCCTTCGGGCTGAACCCACAGGAGGCCGCCGCGGCGATCCGCGGGCAAGGCGGGCTGGTGTACGTGCCGCATCCCTTCGACCCCATGCGTCACTGCATGAAGGAAGACGCGATGACCGGCCTCGCCCGTGCAGGTGCGCTCGACGCCGTCGAGGTCTTCAACGCAAAGGTGTCGCTCTCGCACCTCAACGCACGCGGTGCCGCGTTCGCGACCGAGCACGGCCTCGCCTGCGGCGCTGGCAGCGACGCGCACGAGCCGTCCGCGGTCGGGGCCGCGTTCGTCGAGATGCCGGACTTCGCGGACGGCGACGCCGCGGGGTTCCTCGAGTCGTTGCGCGCCGGGCGGGTCGTCGGCCACCACTACGACGCTCCCCGCGCCTGGCGCCCGCGCATCGTCCCGTCGACGAAGGCGCTGTAGGTCGCGCGTGAGCACGCTCCACGCCATCGTCCTCGGCATCGTGCAGGGGCTGTCGGAGTTCCTCCCCATCTCGTCGTCCGGTCACCTGGAGATCGTTCCGTGGCTGTTCGGCTGGGACGACCTCGCCGACCGGCCCGACGTCGACCTCACGTTCGACGTGGCGCTGCACCTCGGCACGTTCGTCGGAGCGCTGGTCTACTTCCGGCGCGACATCGTCGTGCTCGCCGCGGCCGCGTTCCGGGTGCTGCGCACCCGCCGCGTCGACACCGACGACGAGCGCATGGCGATGTTGCTCGTCGTAGCGTCGCTCCCGGCCGCGACCATCGGTGCGGTACTCGACGCGGTGCTCGACGGCGCCTACGGCCCGATCTGGGTCATCGGCGTGATGCTCATCGTGTTCGGCCTCGTGTTGGGTTGGGCCGACCGGCTGCCGGAGCGCAGGGAGATCACCGCGTTCCGGCCGAGGGACGCCGTGCTCATGGGGTTCGCGCAGGCTCTCGCGCTGCAGCCGGGCGTGTCCCGGTCGGGCGCGACGATCTCGATGGGGCGGTGGCTCGGCTTCACGCGCGACGCGGCGACGCGCATCTCGTTCCTCATGAGCCTGCCGATCATCGGAGGCGCGGCCGCCTACAAGGGGCTCGACGTCTTCGTCGTCGGCGACGGCCTGCCCGCGGGCTTCGCCGCGCCGTTCGCGTGGGGCATGGCGTCCGCCGCGGTCACCGGGTTCGTCGCGGTGTGGGGCCTGCTCCGCGTGCTGCGGACGTGGTCGTTCGCGCCGTTCGTCTGGTATCGCATCGTGCTCGGCGCCAACGTCATCGTCCTCGCCGCGGTGCGGTGATCGCGACGACCGCGGTGCCTGCGGTAGCTGCGTAGGCGACCCTGGCCGCGTCGTCGCCCGGCACCGCGACGGTCACCGTCCCGTCGTCGCGCACCGCGACGACGACGCCGTTGGCCACCGTCGCACCGCCTTCCGCGCCGACGTCGATCACGTCGACGGCGTCGCCCGCCGAGACGTCCGGGTGGGTGCCAACGCCCGGCGGCGCGATGGCGAGCGCGCGCCATCCCGCTGGCACCAACGTGTCCCCGAGGCGTGCGTCGACGACGACCTCCCCGGGAACGAGCGGCACCAACGCGACGCGTCCTGCGACGGCACCGGCGCGCGTCACGAACGCCCCCGGCACGTGCGATGCGGGCCTCGGCTCGTCGCGCACGTCGCCGTCGCCGACCACGGCGCCTGCCGGCACCGCTCGTACGACGACGGGCACCTCGACGACAGGACCGAAGGCGCTCGCGGCGTCGCCCGCGCGTTGCAGCAACGTCGCTGCGACACCTGCGCTCGCGACGGCCACGACGGCGGCGGCGCCTGCGGTGACGAAGGCCGACCGGCGGACGCGGGCCAGCGACAGGGAGAGGCGCGTGGCGTTGCGCATGGGGATCTCCTCAGAAAGGCGGCGAGGAGGGGGAAGCGCGGGGAGCGTACGGCGGGCGTCAGCCGCGCCGCAACGGCCCCTCGTCGAGCGCGGAGCCACAGGAACACGATCGCTCGACCGGGATCTCGGGGATCGCACGGAAGAGCAGCGAACGCGTGCGGTCGACGTTGGCCCGCAGCACCGCGAACACGTCGTCCATCCGCACCGGCGCCACGCCTTCGTCGCCCTCCACGCCAGTGTCGTAATCGGTCACCAAGGCGATCCCCGAGTAACAGATGCCGAGCTCGCGTGCGAGGTAGGCCTCGGGGTACTGCGTCATGTTGACGACCTGCCACCCCTGCGCGCGGTACCACGCCGATTCCGCGCGGGTGGAGAAGCGCGGGCCCTGGACGACAACGATCGTGCCGCCCTCGTGGACCGTGATCCCTTCGGCCCTGGCGGCCGCGGTCAGCACGGGGGCCATCTCCGCGCAGTAGGGGTCGGCGAAGCCGACGTGACCGACGACGCCGCCGTCGAAGAACGTGTCTCGCCGGCCGGAGGTGCGGTCGACGAGCTGGTCGAGGACGACGAAGTCACCAGGCGCGACGCCGATCTGCAACGACCCCGCGGCGCACGGGCCGAGGATGCGGGTGACGCCGAGCTCGCGCATCGCCCACACGTTCGCCCGGTAGTCGATCTGGTGGGGCGGCAGCTCGTGGGCCACGCCGTGCCGGGGGAGGAAGGCGACGCGACGCCCGCCAACGGTGCCGAGGGCGACCGGCGCGGAAGGCGCGCCGTACGGCGTGTGGACCGAGACCTGGGTGACGTCGTCGAGGAAGGCGTAGAACCCCGAGCCGCCGAACACCCCGATGTCGGCCGAGGGGCGGCCGGCTCCCGAGCTCAATGAGCCCCGCAAGCACGGAGCTCGGGCCTGCGGCCCGAACGTCTCTGCGAGCGGCGGCGTGTTGCGGGGCTCAAGAAGCCGCGGCGGCCTTGTCGCTCCCGCCCGACGACGACCCGCTGGTCGAAGGGGCGGCGCCAGACGTCGACGACGAGGACGACGACGACGAAGAAGAGGACGAGTCCGACCCGGACGTCGATGGCGTGGCGGTCGACGGCCCGGCCGCCGTGTCGGACGTGGTCGACGACGTCTTGGCCGCCGGGCGGCTGTCGGTCTTGTAGAACCCGGAGCCCTTGAAGGTGATGCCGATCGGCGAGAAGACCTTCCTCAGCTCACCGTCGCACGCCGGGCATTCCTTGAGCGGATCGTCCTTGAACGACTGGACGACCTCGAGATGCTCGCCGCAGCTCCTGCAGGCGTACTCGTACGTAGGCATCGACGACCACCTTGGCGGGACGGACGGGGCTTGTGCGGACTCGAACCGGCAGGGCGAGCGGTTAGCACTCGCCCTCGGTGAGTGCCAAGTGTAGCGCCCCTCCCAACCGCCTTACCATGGCGGCCTGACCCTTCGTCGCCGACTCACGCTGCTGGTCGCTCTGGCGATCGTCGTCCCGATCACCGTGGTCGGGGTGATGGTCGTCAACCTCATCGGCAACGAGAGCGACGAGCGGACGTTCGACCGGCTCCGTCTCACGTCGGCGTTCGCGCAGTCGTCGCTCGGTGGCGAACGCGCGCGGGTCGCCCGCCGCGCCGAGGCGCTGGCGTCTTCGGCGGCGTTGCGGGACGCACTCGCTGCCGGTGACGTGGCGGTGGAGGCGGTGCTGAGGGAGGTCCTCGCGACCGACGTGCTCGACGCGGTCGTCGTGTCGGACGACTCCGGTGCGGTCCTGGGCGGGATCCGGCGCGACGCCGACTTCGCTGGCGACGTCGACGACCCGTCGCTGGAAGACATCGTCGCCGGCTCGCCGCTCGTGATGTCGGCGCGGTCGGACGCGCCCTTCGGCACCGTGCACGCCGCCGTCTGGCTCGACGAGGCGCGCCTCGCCACGCTCACCCGCGCCGAGACCGTCGCCGCGTCGCTCGTCGTCGACGGCAAGGTCGTCGCCACGACCGCCGCGATAGGGCCGCTGCCGGATCGCGCGATCGAAGGAGAGTTCTCGGCGTCGTTCGGAGGCCGGGACCGTTACGTCGTCGGCTCGGAGGTGCCGGGCAGCAACGCGGTCCTCGTCGTGAGCACGCGCCCTGAGGGCACCGGCAGCCGAGCCAGCCTCGTGCTGATCTTCGGGATGTTGCTCGTCGTCCTCCTCGTGCTGATCGTGCTGGTCGGCAACACGGTGAGCGGCCTGGTGACCGGCCCGGTCGAGAACCTCGTCGACGCCGCGCTCGCCGTCTCCCGTGGCGACCTCACGAAGCGGGTCGAGCTCACGGGCGACGAGGAACTGGTCGCGCTCGGTCGCGCGTTCAACCAGATGACCGACAACCTCAGCGAGTACGTCGCGCAGCTCCAGCAGAGCCGCACGGAGTTCCAGGTCGCGATCGCGCGGCTCGGCGACGTGCTCGTCTCGACCCACGACCTGGGCGGGATCGTCGACGTCGTACTCGAAGCGGCGGCGCTCACGCTCAAGGCGCAGCTCGCCGTGTTCTACGAGCGCGTCGCCATGCCCGCGCGCATCCGGTCCAGCGCGATGAGGGGCGGCGAGTTCGAGGACATCGAGCTCAACGGCACGGGTGTAGCTGGCGCAGCCGCGAAGGATCTCGTGCCCGTCACCTTCCCCGGCACCGGTTGGCTCGACCTGGGCGAGCCCGTCGTGTCGAGCGCCATCGCGGTGCCCGTCGTGTCCGAGGGCCGGCTCTTCGGTGTGCTCGCGGTCTACGGCCGCACGGGCGAGAGCTTGTTCAGCCCGGAGGACGTCGACACGCTGCAAACCCTCGGCCGCCAGGCCGAGGTCGCGATCGGCAACGTGATGCTGCACGACGAAACGCGCCGCCAGGCGCGCACAGACGGCCTCACCGGCCTCTGGAACCGCCGCGAGTTCGAGCTGCGTTCGCGAGAAGCGGTGAAGGAGGCCGAGCGTTTCGAGGAGCCGTTCGGGATCGTCGTCGTCGACATCGACGACTTCAAGCAGGTGAACGACCGGTTCGACCACACGACTGGCGACGCCGCCCTCATCTGGATCGCGAGCCGGCTGTCGGAGGCGACGCGTGAGATCGACGTCGTGGCCAGGTGGGGCGGCGAGGAGTTCATCGTGCTGCTCCCTCGTGCGGGGTTCGAGGAGACCGCCGCCGTCGCCGAGCGCGTCCGCGCCGCGGTCGCGCGCGAGCCGATGGTCGACGGCTCGAAGATCATCCCGATCACGGTGTCCCTCGGCTTCGCCGTCCACCAGCACGACGGGCGCAGCGCCGAGCAGTTGTTCAAGGCCGCCGACGCTGCGTTGCTGCGCGCCAAGCGCGCCGGCAAGAACCGCGTCGAGCACGCCACACCCGACGAAGGGGTCGCATGAGCGAACCAGTGGCCGCCAAGCGCGTCACCAAGGCCGTCCTGCCAGCCGCCGGCCTCAGCACGAGGCACCTCCCCGCGGCGAAGGCGCAGCCGAAGGCGATGTTCCCCGTCGTCGACAAGCCGGCGATCCAGTACGTCGTCGAGGAAGCCGTCCGTGCCGGCCTCGACGACATCCTCATCATCACCGGCCGCGGCAAGCAGGCCATCGAGGATCATTTCGATCGCGCCCTCGAGCTCGAGGTGCAGCTCGAGGCGAAGGGCAAGCACGACCTGTTGAAGGAAGTGCGCGAGATCACCGACATGGCGACGGTCCACTACGTGCGCCAGGGCGACCCGAAGGGCCTCGGTCACGCAGTGTCGGTCGCGCACCAGCACGTCGGCGAGGACCCGTTCGCCGTCCTGTTGCCCGACGACCTGCTGACGACCCCGGTGCTCGAAGGGATGCTCGAGGTGTACGAGCGGACGGGGCGACCGGTGCTGTCGCTGCTCGAGGTCGACCCGTCGGAGATCTCGTCGTACGGGTGTGCCGCGGTCGAAGAGCTCGGAGACGGCCTCGTGCGCGTCACCGGCCTGGTGGAGAAACCCGACCCCGGCGAGGCGCCGTCGAACCTCGCGGTGATGGGTCGCTACGTCCTCACGCCCGACATCTTCGGCGCGCTCGAACGGGTCGTCCCCGGCAAGGGCGGCGAGATCCAGTTGACCGACGCCATCGCGATGCTCGCCGCCGGCGAAGGCGTGTACGGCTACCGCTTCACCGAGGGTCGCTACGACACGGGCAACAAGCTCGACTACCTCAAGGCCATCGTCGAGTTTGCCTTGCAGCGCGACGACCTCGGTCCGCAGTTCCGCGCCTTCCTCCGGGAGATCGTCCGGCGCGATCCGTCGTGATCGCGCTCGAGGACGCGCAGGCGCGCACCTCTTCGGTCCCCCGGCTCCACCCGCGAGCGGTGCCGCTCGACGAGGCGCTCGGGTGCGTGACGTCGGTGAGCATCGGCGCGGCCGAGCACGTCCCGCCGTTCGCCAACACGGCGATGGACGGGTATGCGCTGCGCGCCGCGGACACCGAGGGTGCGCCCGTGCGGCTGCGCGTGGTCGGCGACCTGCCGGCCGGCAAGGACCCGGCGGGCATGCACGTGGGCGCGGGCGAGGCCATCCGCATCATGACCGGAGCGCCCATCCCC
>DASVEG010000084.1:0-4411 GCA_036380695.1 Acidimicrobiales bacterium | reverse complement strand
CCATCAGGTAGCGCGGGCGGTCGGCCGGGAGCTCGTCGAGCGCGGCCGCGAGCGCGGGCAGCATCTCCGCGCGCGACTCGCCGACCGACAGGCCTCCGATGCCATAGCCGGCGAAGTCGAGCTCGACCGTGCGTTGCGCGGCCTCGCGCCGGAGCCCCTCGTCGACCCCTCCTTGCACGATGCCGAACAGCGCCTGGCCCTCGCGGCGATGCGCCCGGCGCGCCCGCGCCGCCCACGCCGCCGTACGCTCGACGGCGAGCCGCACGACCTCGGGCGCGCTCGGGAGCGGCGGGCACACGTCGAGCACCATCTGGATGTCGGCACCGAGCCGCTCCTGCACCTCCACCGCAGCCTCCGGCGTGAGCCGGTGGGACGAGCCGTCGTAGGTCGAGCGAAACGTCACGCCGTCGTCGTCGACGTGCGGGTTGAGGGAGAACACCTGAAAGCCGCCCGAGTCGGTGAGGGTGTGGCCGTCCCACGCCGCGAACCCGTGGATGCCGCCCATGGCCTCGACGACCGCCGCGCCGGGTCGGAGCATGAGGTGGTACGTGTTTGCGAGCACGACCTCGGCCCCGAGGCGGGCCATATCGTCGCTCGACAGAGCCTTCACCGACCCTCGCGTGCCGACCGGCATGAAGCACGGCGTGCGGAACGTGCCGCGCGCGGTCGCCACGGTCGCGGACCGCGCCGCCCCGTCCGTTGCCTCGACGTCGATGCGCAGCGTCATCCCCGTGAGACGAGCATCGCGTCGCCGAAGGACAGGAAGCGGTACCCGGAGGCCAGCGCGTCGTCGTACAGGCGCCTCCAGCGGTCGCCACCTGCGAACGCGGCGAGGAGAACGAGCAACGACGACCGCGGCATGTGGAAGTTCGTGAGCAGCACGTCGACGACCTGGAACCGGAACCCGGGCCGGATGAACAGGTCGGTGCGGCCTTCGAGGAGGCCGGTGACGGCGGCGCTCTCGAGCGCGCGCACGGCGGTGGTGCCGACGGCGACGACCCGACCCGTTGCGTCGCGGCAGGCCGCCAGCGTCTCGGCGGGCACGTGGTACCGCTCGGTGTGCATGGTGTGGTCGTCGATCCGCTCGGTCGCGATCGGCCGGAAGGTGGCGAGCCCGACCGCGAGGTCGACGGTGTGGACCGCAATCCCCTTCGCCCGAAGGCGGTCGAGCACGGCGTCGGTGAGGTGCAGCCCGGCGGTCGGGGCCGCGACGCTGCCAGGCGTCCGGGCGTACACGGTCTGGTACCTGCCGGGGTCGGTGAGCGGCCGGTCGATGTACGGCGGCAGGGGGACGACACCGTGGCGGTCGAGGTCGGCCAGCAGCCGGACCTGCCTCGCCCCGCCCCCCGCCTCGCCGGCGTGCTCGCCGATCTCCACGACCGGCGTACCGTCCGCGGCGAGGAGCACCGTGCCCGCGGGCAGCCGTCGGCTGGGCCGGACGAGCGCGATCCACCTCTCGGCGTCGCCCTCGCCGTCCTCCGCACGTTCGAGGAGCAGCACCTCGGCCTCGCCACCCGTCGCCTTCCTCAGCCGCAACCTGGCCGGCAGCACCCTCGTCTCGTTCACCACGACCACGTCGCCCGCGCCCAGCACGTCCGGCAGCGCTTCCACCGTGACGTGCGTGGGGTCCTCGGCCCGCGCCAGGTCGACGAGGAGCCGCGCCGACGAGCGCGGCTCGACCGGCTCCTGGGCGATCGCGCCTGGCGGAAGCAGGTAGTCGTAGGCGGCGAGGAAAGAGGAATCAGTCATCGGATGGCGAATGGTGAGGCGGGGTCAGTTCGCGTCACCAGCAGCACCAGCAGTCACGAACATCTCAGCCATTCGGGGAGCGAGCTTGGCGCTTCGCATCGACGACGTCGACCTCCAGCGGGACCGCATGCTCGTCGAGCGGTTCCAGGAGGGGGACTCCACCGCGTTCGACACGCTGTACCGCCGGTATTTTGCGCGGCTGCAGCGATTCTGCCTGAAGAGGGTCGGCGACCCCCACGAGGCCGAGGAGATCGCGCAGGAGGCCTTCGCCAAGGCGTACCGCGCCTTGCCCTCCCTCGGCGGCGACCGCCGCTTCTACCCATGGATGACGGTCATCGCCGGCCGCCTGTGCGTCGACCATCACCGCCGCAGGGGCCGCTCCGAGCCCGCGGCCGTGATCGACCTCGGCAGCGTCGACGGCGGCCAGGACGCCATCGTCGAACAGGCCGACCTCGCCTTGCTCGCGCTCGCGATGGAGGGCCTCGCCCCGCGCCATCGCGAGGTCCTCGACATGCGCGAGCGCCTCGGCTGGTCGTACCAGCAGATCGCCGACCACTGGGAAGTCCCGGTCGGGACCGTGGAAGCGCTGCTGTTCCGCGCCAGGAAGGCGCTCAAGCGCGAGTTCCTGGCCGTCGCCGGGAGCGACCGCCTCGGCGGTCTCGCGGCGCTGCCGGTGCTCGGCGGGCTTCTTCGCCGGTGGGGTGCGGTCAAGGCCAAGGTCGGCGCCTGGGCGTCCGCCCTCCCAACCGCTGCCGCGCCCGCCTTGTCGGTCGCGGTCGCCGTCACGTCGGTCGCCGCGGTCGGCACCGCCGTGCTGGAGGCGGGCGAGCCCGCAGCCCGGCCGGCCGCGGTCATCCGCGTCGTGGGCGCAGGGGTGCCGGTCTCGGTCGTGTCCGAGACGGGTCACGCGCACGAACAGGAATCCTCAGATGCCGGCCGTGGTGCGGGAGACGGCCGGCGGGGGGGCGCCACGTCCGGCGGCGCGACAGCGGCGCCGGACGGCGGCTCCGTCGTGGAAGACGTCGTCGGCGTGGGGTCCGGCGCGGCGGCGGCTGTCGAGGTGCACACCGACGACAGCGACGCGGCTCGCGACGGCGCCGACGATCAACCGTTCTTCTACGACATCGCGGACGATCTGGTCTTCACCGGGGTCGATCCCGGTGCCGCCAGCAACGACATCGCCGACGCAGGCGAGCGGTACGCAGTCGAAGCGCAGCACGATGCCCAGCCGTACCTGGCCGAGGCGGGAGACAAGGGGTCGGACGAATGAAGAAGCTGGTTCTGGCTGGTCTGATCGCTGCCGTGACGGCGGTGCCGGTGATCGCGAGCATCTCCCCGGCGACGAGCGCGAACGGCTACTGGGGCTGCGCTGGGTCTGGTGCGGTCGAGGTTGGCGTCTGCGTGCGGAACCCGCTGCCCCAGCACCTCCCCAACGTGCCCCACGTCGACGTGCCGGATGCGGAGGCTCCGGCGACGCCCGAGATCGAGGTCGAGGTCGACGTGCCCCGGGTCGACGAGCCGGTCGTCGTCGTCGAGGGCCCGTCGGCCGACCTGCCGACCGTCTGAGGCGCCGACCGCCCGGCGAGCGCCGGGTCAGTCGAACAGGGCGGGGCCTGGCGTCGTGATCGGCGGCGGCTCGACCCCGACGTGGGCGAACGCCGCCGGAGTCGCCACCCGGCCGCGGGGCGTGCGCATGAGCAGCCCGAGCTGCAGCAGGAACGGCTCGTAGACGTCCTCGACCGTCTCGGTCTCCTCGCCCACCGACACCGCGAGCGTCGACAGCCCGACGGGCCCGCCGCCGAAGCGCCGGCACACCGCGTCGAGGATGGCGCGGTCGACCTTGTCGAGCCCGAGGTGGTCGACGCCGAACAGCGCGAGCCCGTCGGATGCGACCGACCGCGTGACGGACGCGTCGCCGTCGGGGCCCCTGACCTCGGCGAAGTCTCGAACGCGCTTGAGGAGGCGATTGGCGATGCGGGGCGTGCCCCGCGCCCGCGTCGCGATCTCCCACGCGCCCTCCGGCGCGAGGTCGACCTCGAGGATGCGCGCCGAGCGCACCAGAATCGCCTCGAGCTCGGCGGCGTCGTAGTAGTCGAGGCGGGCGACGAAGCCGAAGCGGTCGCGCAGCGGCCCGGTGATCAGCCCCGTCCTCGTGGTCGCACCGACGAGGGTGAACCGTGGGAGCGGCAGGCGAACGGTGCGGGCCGCCGGGCCCTTGCCCAGGACGATGTCGAGGACGAAGTCCTCCATCGCGGGATACAGGATCTCCTCGACTGCCCGGCCGAGGCGGTGGATCTCGTCGATGAAGAGGACGTCGCCCTCCTGCAGGTCGGAGAGGATCGCGGCAAGGTCGCCGGCGCGCACGAGGGCGGGGCCGGAAGTCACGCGCAGGCCTGCTCCCATCTCGGCGGCGACGATGCCGGCCATCGACGTCTTGCCGAGGCCGGGTGGGCCAGCGAGCAGCACGTGGTCGATCGCCTGGCCGCGGCGGCGGGCCGCTTCCAGCATGATCGAGAGGTGCTCGCGCAGCTGGGGCTGGCCAACGAACTCGTCGAGGCGCCTCGGCCGGAGCGAGACCTCCTCGGCCGACTCGATCGGGTCGGGCTCGGGCGCCAGCAGCTCCTGGCGGGGGCTCACCGGCGGACCCCTGCCGCGAGGGAGA
>DASVEG010000083.1:0-14747 GCA_036380695.1 Acidimicrobiales bacterium | reverse complement strand
CGCGGCGGCGGTGCGCGGCGTACGCGCCGGCCGCGCCGATCTGCAGCACGGCAACGATCGCGAAGGCCCACGCCAGCCCACGGTCGGCGTTGTGGGAGCCCGCGGCGGCGACGTGCACGAGGCCCGCGGCGGCGGAGCCGGCACAGGCGACGGCCGCAGACACGGTCAAGGCGGCGCGGGTCGACGGCTCGGCGGACACTGGCAGGAGTTCGTTGCCTTCGCCGGACTCGGATGTCCGATCGAACCGCGTCGCGTCCGGCAGCGTCGTTGTCGCCATGAGAGAAAGGTAGCCACGAACCCGTGGTTGTGAACAGCGGGCGCCCGCAGTATCGGGTTCGGGTTCGCGGTTACGACCCGGAGCCGCCCCGTATCCGCTGCTGCATCGCCGCGAGCCGCTCGCGGAACTCCGGCTGCTCGAGCGACCAGACCTGGGCCTCGAGCTCGACGTCGACCGCGTCCTCGTGCGAGCCGACGACCGCCATGGTCGCGAGCGACTCCTTGACGCGGAGGGCGAGCGCCCGCGGGGCCGACGCCGCCTTGCCGGCCATCGCCACCGCTTCTCCGAGCAGCTGGTCGTCTTCGACCGACCGCCACGCGAGACCGCAGCGCTCGGCGCCCCGACCGTCGAGCACCTCGCCGAACACGACGAGTGCGGCGGCGTTCGCGACGCCGACGGCGCGCCGCAGCATCCACGTGTGACCACCACCTGGGTGCAGGCCGAGCTGGAGGAACCGCGTGTCGAACTTGGCGCTGTGGGCCGCGAGGCGGACGTCGCAGCACAGCGCGAGGTTCATGCCCGCGCCGACGGCGGCGCCGTTGACCGCGGCGATCGTCGGCAGCGGCGACCGACCCACGCGGAGGAACCCCTCGTAGATGTCGCGCAGGCCGGCCTTGCGGGACGACCCGAGGTGCGACAGGTCTGCGCCCGCGCAGAACGCCGGCGGCGCGCCGGTGACGACGGCGGCGCCAACTCCCTCGTCCGCGTCGAGCTCGTCGAACGCCGCGACGATCTCCCGCACCATCTCGAGGGTCAGCGAGTTCCTACGCTCCGGTGCGTCGAGCGTCACCACCGCGACCCGTCCGTCGTCACCGGCGCGCTCGACGCGCACGAGCGGCACCGTCTCCACCTAGCTCTCTCGCACGACGGCGGGGGAGTGGCTGAAGAAGTTCTCGACGTCGCGCTCCCAGCGGTACGCCGGCCGTGTCTCGCCGACGGTCCTCCGTAGACGGCTCGCCTCCGCGAAGCTCTCGACCGCGCCAGCCGACGTGTAGGTGTAGGTGAACCCCGTCGCCTTCAGGCGGCGGTTGTCGATACCGCGCCCGTACCGCAGCAGGTCGAGCAGCTCGGGCGGCAGGTCGACGAGACGCAGCATGCCGAGGGGGGCGGCCGCCAGGCCCGTGAGGATGGGCGAGAGCGGGAACTGGCGCTTGCCCGCGATCGCCGCGACCTCGCTCCACGGCAGCTTGCCGTCGCCCGCGACGTTGAACACACCAGGGATCTGGTTGCGCATGACCCACTCGATCGAGCGGACGACGTCGTCCTCGTGCACGAACTGCACGAGCGGGTCGAACCCCAGCACGCTCGGCGCGAGCGGGAGCTGCAACGCGGTGGTGATCGGCGTCTCGATGTCGGTGCCGAGGACGTTGGCGAACCGGAGCAGCGACACGCACACGTGCGGGTTGTCGTCCGCGAAGTCGCGGAGGTAGCCCTCGACCTCGAGCAGCGAGCGCTCGACCCTCGTCTTCGGCGGCTGCGTGCGCTTCATCTCCTCGCGCCACCACACCGGGTCGCGGTAGGTCGAGCCGTAGACGAGCCCGGACGACTTCACCACCAACGTGCGCACGGGGCTGTCCGCGGCGCTCGCCGCGGCGAGCAGGTTCATGGTGCCGATGACGTTGATCTCGTGGAGCTGGCGCCCGGTCATGCGGGTGGAGTCGACGACCAGGAACGTGTGCACGACGGTGTCCACCTGCGTGGCCCGCACGATCCTCGCCAGGATCGAATACGACTGGTCGGCCCGGACGTACTCCGTGCGCTCCAGCGCGACGGTCGGCTCCTCGACGCCGAGGCCGACGATCATCTCGACGTCGGGGTCACGCTCCAGTGCCTGCGCGACGCGGCCGCCCCAGAACGTGCCGATGCCCATGACGAGAACCCTGCGCCCCACGGTGATCCTCTCGACTCAGCCGAACCAGACCGACCGCCGCTTGCGCAGCATGTCGTGCAACGTGTCCTGCAGCTGGACCCGGATGGCCTCGGCCTCGTCCATGATGCGGCTCTTCGAGTACCGCTCCTGGTCGGGTGGCACGTCGAAACGCACCGGGTCGAGCACCCGCAGCCGGAACTTGGCCGGGAAGTAGATCAGCCCGCCGAGCGGCCCGAACACCAGCTGGTTGTACGTGATCGGGAAGTACGGCAGCCGGAGCAGCTTGCTGATCGCCGGGAGCTTCATCGCGATCGGCATCGACTCCTCTGCACCGATCACGGCGATGGGGACGATCGGCACCCCCGCACGCATCGCGATCTCCACGAAGCCGCCCCGCCCGAAGCGGCGCAGCCGGTACCGCTCGCCGTACGTCTTGCCGGGGCCCTTCGCGCCCTCGGGGAACACGAGCACCAACTGCTGCTGCTCGCGGAGGAGGCGGTACGCGTTCTCGGGGTGCGCGGCGACGCCGCCGCCCCGCGACCACAGCGTGCCAACGAGGGGCACCGCCTTGAACAGGTGCTCGGCTAGCCCGTAGACGGGCCTGCCGAGCTCTTCCTCGATGCCGTGCATGATCACCGGCGCGTCCGACGGCAGCGCCGCCGCGTGGTTGGCGATGATGAGCGCGCCGCCCTCCGTCGGGATCTTCTCGAGACCCTCCCACTCGGCGCGGAACCAGTTCCGGTACACCGGCCCGTAGAGCGCCCTGGCCAACGCCCGGAGGCGCTCCGACCTGCCCCACTCGTCGACGTCCGACCGCCGAGGGTCGGCGATCGGCTCCGCCGCGGCGCGCGGCCGCAGCGGGACGAGCTCGCCCCCGCGGACCGGCGCCGTCATCTCGTTGCGGGGCGCGGGCATGACCGGCGGATCGTAGCCCCGACCCCGCTCGACGAAACCGGCCGGCCCGCGGTCCTCGGGCGGTCCCTGCGCGCGCACCCATGCGGGACGGCCGAGTCGCCCGGTCGTTCGGGGCGCCCGTCCGCCACGTGCGGTGGCCGGCAGGTTCGACCGCGCCCCGCCGCCTGCCTCCGCCTGCGCAGGCCTGCACCTACGCACGCCCTGCACCACGTACCCCTGCACCTACGCGCGCCCTGCACCACGCACGCCCTGCACCTACGCACGCCGCGCTGGGTAGCTTCGACTCGTGGTCGTGCGTCCCGCCCCCCACCCTGGCCGCTGTCCCCGGCGCCCCCACCCCCGCGCCGCCGGCCCGTCGCGATGACCGACAAGCTCCGCGGCCGGCTGCTCGTCGCGTCGCCGTCTCTCGAAGACGCCAACTTCGCCCGCGCCGTCATCCTGATGCTGGCGCACAGCGACGAGGGCGCCTTGGGTGTGGTGCTCAACCGCCCGACCGCCGCAGACGTCGACGAGATCCTGCCGCGGTGGCGCGATCTCGCCGCTCCGCCCGAACGGGTGTTTCGGGGCGGGCCCGTCGGAGTGAGCTCAGCGATCTGCCTCGCGAGCCCTCGTCCGGGTCGCGAAGCCGACGTCGCCAGCGCTGACGGCGTCGACCACACCGTCGCCGGTCTCGTCAGCGTCGACCTCGAGCGCGATCCGTCGGTCGTCGCGAGCGCCATCGACGGGCTCCGGGTGTTCTCTGGCTACGCCGGCTGGGGCGCGGGCCAGCTAGAGGGAGAGCTGGCGGTCGGCGGCTGGATCGTCGTCGACCCCCTCCCCGGCGAGCTCCTCACCCGCGACCCGGACACGCTCTGGGAGCGTGTGCTCCGCCGCCTCGGTGGGTTGCGAGCGGCCTACGCGAACGCTCCGCCCGAGCTCTCGCTCAACTGACTCCATGTCCTCGCTCCTGCCTCTCGCTGGCCGCGTCGTCGGGATCACCGCCGACCGCCGATGGCAAGAGCAGGCCACGCTCATCGAACGCCGTGGCGCGACCATCGTCCATGGCCCGACGATGACCACCGTCGACCTGACCGCCGACCACGCGCTCCGCGCCGCGACGGAATCGGTCGTCGCCGACCCACCGTCGCTCGTGATCGTGACCACGGGTGTCGGCTTCAAGTCGTGGTTGGACACAGCCGAGGTCTGGGGCCTCCGTGACCGCCTTCTCCACGCCATGTCCAGCGACAGGACGCGCGTCATCGCCCGCGGGGCGAAGGGCGCCTCCGCAGTCCGTGGCGTGGGACTCGAGCTGGCGTGGCGCGCCGAACACGAGTCGATGGACGAGGTCGTCGATCACGTCGCGTCGGTGATCGGCCCGAACGATCACGTCGTGCTCCAGTTGTTCGACCCAGACGACCACTGGGCGACGCTTCGGTTGCGCGAGCTCGCGCACGAACGCGCACGCGGCCCGCTCCTCGAGGTCCCGCTGTATCGATGGCGCCTGCCGGAGGATCTCGCGCCCGCAGAAGCACTCGTCGAGCAGGTGCTGGCGCGCACCGTCGACGCGGTCACGTTCACCAGCCAGCCCGCGGTCCGGTTCTTGTTCGAGGTCGCGGACGGCCTCTCGGTGCGGGACGGCATGGCGGCCGCGCTGGCCCGTGACGTGCTCGCGGTGTGCGTCGGCCCGGTGTGCGCCGAGGCCCTGTACGAGGCAGGCGTGGACCGGGTCGTGTGGCCCGACCCGCCCCGACTCGTGCCGATGGTCAAACTGCTCGAGCAGCACCTCGGCGAAGAGCGCACGCGCGCCGCCGACCCCGCTGCTGGTTGATCAGGTTCGTCGTCTCACACCGTCACCCCCGCGGCATCTCGCTGCTCGACCCACTCGCGACCGCCCGCGCAGTCGTCCCGTTGTCGGCAGAAGGAGCACGTTGGGCCGGCCGTCCATCGCGCGGGACGTTCCCGCAGGCGGAGGTCGACGAGGCGAGTCACGCCGTCGATCACTCGATCGACCGCGGTTTCGAGCATGGCGACATCGACGTCTTCGTGATGCCATCGCCCGGACTCGAGGTAGTAGGTCGCGATGCGAAACGGCGGCACCCCCGACCGCAGCGTTTCGCACAGCGCGTAGTAACGAAGGTCGTCGAGGTGGGCCGGCCAGGGGCGACCCGTCTTCACGTCGACGATGAGCACGCGAGCTTCGTTGCCGACCGCGCGCCCGAGCGCGAGGTCGACCTTCGCTCGAAGGATGATCCGGCCGGCACAGAGGTCGACGCGGCACGGAGCCTCGAGGCGAGGGCGCCATGCCTTGTCGAGCGGGGGGAAGCAGGACTCGAACGCGGTCACGACCTGGCTGGCCGCGGCGCGTAGCTCTGCGAGCTCGACCGCGGTCGCGCTGCGAAGGAAGTCGCGAGGGGAGCGGTCGTCGCCAAGCTCGGCGATCCGCTCGATGACGTCGTCGACGAGGGTGAGGGGTGCGGTGCCTGGCGGCGTGAACACCGCGAGCTCGATGGCGCGGTGAGCGACGACGCCCCTGGCCGTCGCCGCCGACCACGCGAACGGAATGGCGGCCTCGAAGAGGTGATGCGACTCGCACGCGAGGACTTGGGCCAATGTCGCCTTGTTGACGTGGAGCTCCAGTGGGTCGAGGCGATCGGCGAGAGGGTGAAGCGCTTCTTCCAGCCGCGACAGCAACGCGAGATCGACGCCCTCCGCGAACCGCGGGCGAGGGCTCCCGACGGCGAGGAGGTCGTCGACGACCCGTTGCTGGGCAGGGTTCAGCACCACGCAGCGACCATACGGGAGGGGTGAGACAAGAACGCGGTTCCTGGCCCGGCCGGACCCCCTGGATCGCACCTTCGGCGACCCGAGCTGCCCTGCGCGGCGGCCGTCCGGCCGGCGTTCCATCGGCGGGCGACCGCACCCCGTCCGGCCGGGACCGAATTGCTGTCTCACCCGTCAGGCACCATGTCCCCGTGGCAGCGCACGCACCCGAACCCTGGTCTCCTCGCTTCAGCATGGCCGCCCGCGCCGTCGCCGACGGGGCACGAGCGCTCGGGCTCGTCGCGCCGTGGTTCCGCTCCCCTCCGGGGGTGCCCGGCACCGATCGCTCGATGCGCCGGCTGCCCGACGGGCGCTGCATCGTCGCCGTGCGCGCGTTCGACCGGCCGTTCGAGGACGTCGTCGCCGATCTGATCGAAGGGGTCATCGTTGCCAACCGCCTCGAGGGCGAGCGGGCGGCGACGGTGCGGCGGTCGTTGGCGGCTGCCGCCGCTCCGATGGGCCAAGCGGCATGACCGACCGTCCGCGCACAGGAGGTGCGCTCGCAACACCGCACGCGGCGCCGCACGCCGAGCATGAGGCATCCGCTCCCGCCATCGTGGTCGGGCTCGCGGACGCCGCCGACTTCGACGAGCTGGGCGACATCGTGGTGGCGGCGTATGCGTCGCTCGATCACCCGCTCGACGGGGGCTACGCGCGGGAATTGCGAGATGTCGCGCGGCGCGCCGTCGGCGCAGTGGTTCTCGCGGCGACGGAGGCATCGACCGGGCGCCCGGTCGGCTGTACGACATACGTGCCAGGGCCCGAGTCGCCGTGGGCGGAGAGGGTCGCCGACCACGAGGCGGGAATGCGAATGCTGGCCGTTCATCCGCAGTGGCTGCGACGCGGCGTCGGCGCTGCGCTCACTTCGGCGTGCGTCGCCAGGGCGCGGAGCGAGGGCCGCCGCGCGTTGATGCTCCACTCGACGCCATGGATGGTTGCCGCGCACCGGTTGTACGCGCGCCTCGGGTTCGTGCGTGCGCCCGACATCGATTGGCATCCCGTGCCCGACGTTCCACTGCTGGGATACCGGCTCGAGCTCTGACGGAAGGAGGCGCCGCTGGGGCTGACGAACCGACAAGGTGACGGGCGTGCCCCCGGTGGGGCTCGAACCCACACTGAAGCGAGTTTAAGTCGCCGCCCTCTGCCGGTTGGGGTACGGGGGCGCCGTCAGGATACGGCCACCCAGACGGGCCATGGGCCGTAGTCGCGCAGGTTGTGGTGTCCGAGCGAGCGCCACCGGCGCGACTCGTCGAGCGCGGACGCGTCGACCGCGACCGCTTCGAACGGTGCGACTTCGAGCAGTCGGCTGGCGCGATTGACGACCTCGCCGAAGCAGTCGCCGCCGCGGAGGAGCACGCGGCCGGCCGCGACCGCGGCACGAGTTGCGGGCAGGCGACCATCGGCGCGCGTCTCGTCGACGAGGGCGAGCGCTGCGTCGACGGCCACACGCGGGTGCGGCGCGTGGAAGAGCACGCCGTCGCCGAGCAGCTTGACCACGGTCGCGCCACACGCGGGAAGGACGAGCGTCGCGGCGGTCTCGAATCGGTCGAGGAGGTCGGCGAGCTCGTCGTGATCGAGCGAGCGCGCGAGCGGGGTGAAGCCGCACAGGTCGGCGAACCCGACCGCCAGCGGGACCGTTCGGATGGACGTTCGCGGCGCGGTGGATCGGCCGCGGGTCGACGCCGGCGCGAGCGCGGACGCCAATGCGAGCGCGGGCTCACGCAAGCGATCGGTCGCGGGTTCGGTCGTGTCGTCGACGACGGCGGAGGCCGCGGTCGTCGGGCCGCGACGAACGGAGCGGGCACGCGCGTCGGCGCGCCCGGGGCACAGTCGTAGGGGGCTCATGCCGCGGTCCTGAGCCTGATAGCGGAGGCGGTTTCGGCGGTCACGTCCACGCCGAGTTCTTCACCATCGGCGCCGCCTTCGTTTCGGTACGACGTTCTCGTGTCGGCCTCGCCCGGGATGAAGATTGAACTTGCGGTCAAGCGGTAGTTCGCGTCTGTCGTTTCACTCCGGTCATCCAGGGTGACCTCCGCGGTCGTCGCGGTGACACCGAGCGAGCCTTCGTCTCGGATACGCGCGTCCACGCGACCGACTTCGGCCTCCACCCGCACGTCGATACCGTCGACGTCGAGGGTGATCGGCGCCGTGTCGGACCGCAGCTCAAGTTCGGTGCCTTTGGGGACTCGCAGCACCCAGTCGACGTCGCGCCGGTTGCGCATGAACCCCTCGAAATCTTCGTCCAACCCGACCCTGACCTCGTCGCCCTCGTCGTCGTCGTCGACTTCGACCTCGATGTCACCGTCGCGCTTGTGGTGTCCCCTTACGCGAGCCGTCACCTCCGCGTCCTCGGACTCGCCGATGACGTCGACCTTGATGGAACCGCGCGGCACGTCGAGCACGAGGATCCGGCCATCGAGGTCTTCGCCGTCGATGTCCTCCGTCAGCTCCCGCGATCCGATCGAGAGCTCGGGCCCGTCCCACCCGTCGAGGCTCGACGCCGCGGAGGCGATGAACACGACGGCGATGATGGCGAGGCCGCCGCAGACGAGGGGGCGGGGCAGCGAGTGGCGAGCGAGGAGGAGCCCGCCGCCGGCGATGAGCAGCAGCGGCAGCAGCAGCCCGGTGACCGAACCCGGGATGAACCCGATGAGCTCGACCCCGATCGACGCGACCGTCAGCGCCGCGAAGATCGCGGCGGGGACGAGCGCCCACCGCGCCTGGCGCGGGTAGCGCACGTACACGGCGACGAAACCGACGGCGTCGAGCAGCAGGTTGATCGGCGTCTCGAACGGAACGTGGATCAGGCTGGCGACGAAGTCGCCGGCTGCGAAGCCCGTCATGATGGCGCCCACCGCGAACATGGCGAAGCGCGGCACCCGGGCCCAACCGACGACGAGGCCGATCCCGATGCAGAGCCAGAAGTAGTCGAGATCGGCGTCGAGCGTGCGTTCGAGGATCAGCCCGCAACCGATCCCCACGAGGGCGACGCCCGCGATCGTGCGCAGGCGCTGCTGGCGCATCTCGGGCGTGAGGTGCTCGACGTCGGGAGGATAGAGATCGGACTCGTCGATACTCATGTGTCGCACCGTACGGAGCGACGGCTGGGGCGTCGTCCGCCGGAGGTCGGAAACCGACGAGCGCCGACCCCATCCTCTAGGACGAGCCGGGCGCCACCAGTCCCGACTCGTACGCGAGCACCACTGCTTGCACACGGTCGCGCAGCCCGAGCTTCATGAGGACGTGCGCCACGTGGCTCTTGACGGTCGTCTCCGAGATGAACAGCTCCTCGCCGATCTCCGCGTTGCTCAGCCCACGAGCCATCGCCTGGAACACCTCTACCTCGCGGTCGGTCAGCGTCGTCCACCCGGGAGGAGTGCCCCCGGCGAGCGCGCCGGCACCGCTGCGCGCGAACTCGGTCAGCAGCCGCCGCGTCATCCGCGGCTCGACGAGCGCGTCGCCCCTGGCGACCGCTCGGATCGCCTCGATGAGGTCGTCTGGCGGCACGTCCTTCAAGAGGAACCCGCTGGCGCCAGCCTTGACCGCCGCGAACAGGTATTCGTCGAGATCGAAGGTCGTGAGGATGAGGACGCGATGTCCCTTCTCGACCAGGCGGGCGGTGGCCTCGACGCCGTCGAGGCGGGGCATGCGGATGTCCATCAGGATCACGTCGGGGCGAGCGCGCTCCGCGACCTCGATGGCTTCCGCCCCGTTGGCGGCCTCGCCGACGACGTCGAGGTCGTCCTCCGACCCGAGGATGAGCTTGAACCCCGAGCGGACCAGGGCCTCGTCGTCGACGACGAGTACCCGGATCATGCGGGGTCCACCGCGAGCACGGGCAACCGCGCCTCGACCTGCCACCCGGGCGCGTCCCCGCGCGGACCGGCGTCCACCGAGCCGCCGACTGCGGCCACCCGCTCGCGCATGCCGAGGAGGCCGTGCCCGTCGGCCGCGGGACGCGTCGCCATGAGCCCGGCGCCGTTGTCCTGCACGACGATGTCGATGTCGGCCGCGTCGTACGACACGATCACGCGAGCCCGGGCGCCCGGTGCATGGCGCACGACGTTCGTCAACGACTCCTGCACGACGCGGTACGCGGTCAGCTCGATCGCGGGGGACACGACGGGGAGGAGACCGTCGATCTCGAGCGCGACGTCGAGCCCGGCCGACTGCAGGTTCTCGACGAGGTCCGGAATGTCGGTGAGCCGGGGCAGCGGGCTCGTGGGCGCCGTCTCCTCTGCGGCGGCCGCGGCCCGGGCGGACTCGGCGCCGCCGGCGTTGGCGCGACCGTTGGCTGCGGCGAAGGGCGGGGACCCGTCGAAGCGGGCCTCGCCCAAGGACGCGTCGGCCGAGCGCAGGACGGCGAGCAGGCTCCGCAGCTCGGTGAGGCTCTGGCGGCCCGCCTGCTCGGCCGCGGCGAGCGCCTCGTCCGCGGCTTCGGGCTGGCGGACGGCGACCCTGCGTGCTGCCGCGATCTGGATGGTCATCAAGCTCACCCCGTGGGCGACGATGTCATGGAGCTCGCGTGCGATGCGGACACGCTCCTCGGCGACGGCGATCTTCGCGCTGCGATCCTCTTCGAGCTTGATCCGGCGCGCGCGGCCGAGCAGGAACGAGATGCCGATCCCGATGAGGACGAGCGGCCAGAGGTAGACGAGGTCGACGGTCCAGGCGCCGAGGCTCTCGAGCAGGAACCCGAGACCGACCGCGGCGAAGATGACGCCGCCGATGACGCGCCCGGGGTGGACGTCAGCCGGATGCACGGTCGACACGAACGCTTCCGAACCACACCGACACGTGCAGGACGAGATCGGGCTCCACCGGCTCGAGAGAATCTCCGGTGTCCGCGCGGTCGAGCACCTCGTGCTCCATGTCGGGGCCGCTGCGCTCGAACCCGAGCAGCGACAGCTCACCGCCCCGAGCCTTGCCGACGACACGAACGTCGGCGTCTTCGGGCACGCGCACCGTGAGCTCGCCGATGCCGACCTCGTAACGGATCGTCTCGGGATCGCCGCCGTCGTCCGACAACACGAGGTCGGTGAGGTCGACGTCGAGGTGGCCGACGGCGAGGCGCGCGTCCTTGCGCGCCGCGGTGATCGTGCCGGGATGGAGCGTGCGCTCGCCCACGCCCGCCTTGAGCAGCCCGATGTCGATCGACGACGCGCTCGCCAGGGCGATCGTGATCGCCCCGCCGACGAGAACGAGGCCGATGCCGCCAGGGCGGCGCGCGGTGAGCAGCATGCCGAGGCCGAGCATCACGAGGAGCGCCGACAGCAACGTCTCCCACGACAGGTCGACGAGGCCGCTGCGTTGCAGCAACCACCCGACGCCGGACGCGATGAGGAGCACGCCCAACACCTGGCCGTCGGCCGAGTGCGACCGACCGGCGGGCGCGGGTGTGGTCGCGCTCGCAGTCATGGTCCGCAGGATAGGGACGGCCGCCCCGCGCAGCATCGTTCGGGAGGCTGACCGCCCCTCGTCCCGATGGATGGCGTTACCTGGCCCTCGATTCCGCTTCGGCCGCTATCGCCGCGACGAGCGCGCCTTGCTCGTGGTCGTAGTTGCGTTGCTCGCCACGGCGCCGCACGGAGACGGTGCCGGCGCGTACGTCGCGCTCGCCGAGGACGGCGACGTAGGGCACTTTCGCCAGTACCGCGTCGCGCACACGCGCGGCGACGGAGTGACGCGCGTCGACGACCTCGCACCGCAGGCCCGCCTGCACGGCGTGTGCCGCGAGCGATCTCGCCTCAGCGTCCCAGTCGTCGGCCACCGGAAGGATCGCGAGCTGCACGGGCGCGAGCCACACGGGGAACGCGCCGGCGTAGCGCTCGACGAGGTACGCGGCGAGACGCTCGAAGGTCCCGACCAGGCTGCGGTGGACGACGACGGGCACGGCGTCGGCACCCCCTGCGTCGGTGTAGCTCAAGCCGAAGCGACCCGGCAGGTGCAGGTCGAGCTGGACGGTCGACAAGGTGAGCTCGCGGCCGCCCGCATCGACGACTTGCACGTCGATCTTCGGACCGTAGAACGCGGCCTCGCCGCCCTCCTCCTCGTACGCGACGCCGGCGTTGCGGAGCGCACCCCGCAGCACCCCCTCCGCGAATGCCCACGCGTCAGCGTCGTCGACGTACTTCCCGCCGTCGCCGCGCAACGACAGGCGGAACCGGTGCACGTCGACGCCGAGCACCTCGTGTGCCTCGTGGATGAGGGCGAGGACGTGCGCGACTTCGCTCGCGGCCTGGTCGCGGCTGCAGAACACGTGCCCGTCGTTGAGCGTCATGGCGCGGACGCGCGACAACCCGCCGAGCACGCCGCTCCGTTCGGCACGGAACATCGCTCCCAGCTCGGCGACGCGATACGGCAGGTCGCGGTAGGAGTGGTCGCTCGCGCCGAACACCCGCATGTGGTGCGGGCAGTTCATGGGTCGCAGGACGAACTCCTCGCCGCCAAGGGACATGAGCGGGAACATGTCGTCGCCGAAATGGCCGAGGTGGCCGGAACGCTCGTACAGCTCCCGTTTGCCGAGAGACGGGGTGTGCACGTGCCGGTAGCCGGTCCGGCGCTCGAGCTCGACGACGAATCGTTCGAGCTCGGCCCGCACGGCAGACCCGGCCGGCAGCCACATGGGCAGGCCGGACCCGAGCAGCTCGTCGGTCGCGAACAGGCCGAGGGACCGGCCGATCCTTCTGTGGTCGTTCTCGTTCGGTGCGTGCGGATCGCTCATGGATGCTCCTTGGTTGGGGAGCACCGAGGAGCCACGCGAAAGAGCCCCGGGAAGGTGCTCCCGGGGCTCTTTGGGGAGTGGCGAGCGAGCGCTCAGGCCACAACGTCCGCCGGGAGGGAACCCGGCGTCGTGGTCGGTCGAGCGGCGCGCGCCATGGCCACGAGGGTACGAACGATCGACGACACCAGCAGGCGAATTTCCCCCGTTCGCCGTGCCGCAGCGGCGTCGCCGTGTCGCCGCGCCGCCGTGTCAGCCGGCGAGAGCGGCCGGCAACGGTTGCGCGTGGACGACGGTGAGATGTTGCGTCGGCCGCGTCAACGCGATGTAGAGGAGCCGGAGCCCACGTGGCGCGTCGTCCACGACGCGCGCGGGCTCGACGACGACGACGGCGTCGAACTCGAGACCCTTGGCCGCGCTGGCCGGCACGAGGGTCACCGCGTGCTCGAGCCCCTCGCGCTCCGCGTCGCCGACGTCGACGCCGGCCGCGTGCGCCAGCGCGTCCTCGACCGCGTCGTGCAACGCCGACGGGACGATCACCGCGACGGACGCGTACTCGGTCGCGAGCGCCTTCGCCTCGTCGACGACGGTGGCCTCGATCGCGCTCGCGTCGACGCGCAGGAAACGCGGCTCGCTTCGCCCGGGTCGGATCGACTCGGTCGGCGCGAGGTGCGGCGCGATGTCGGGCAGCAGCCGCGACGCGACGGCGAGCACGCGCGCTGGGGCGCGATACCCGAGCTGCAACGTCTCGCGCCGGAGGCCGTCGGGCGCGGGCAGGTACCGCAAGAGGTCGTCCCAGTCGTCGCGCGCCCACACTCCCGTGCCCTGGGCAATGTCGCCGAGGATCGTGATCGACCCGTTCGGCACCCTCCTTGCGAGCATCCGCGCCTGCATGGGCGACCAGTCCTGCGCTTCGTCGACGACGGCATGGCCGTACGTACGCAGCCGCCCCTCGACGAGTTCGATCGCTTCGTCGACGAGTGGTCCGTCGGCCTCCGTCCACGGTTCGGCCTTCAACGATCGCGCCGCCTTGCGCGCCAACAGCCGCTGTTCTGCCGGATCGAGCACGCCGTCGGCAGCGGCACCGAGGACCGCCGGCTTCGTGAGCACCTCTCGCACCAGTTGCGTCGCCGACACGTTCGGCCACACGCGGTCGACGGTGGCCCGGAAGGGCGCCGACGCGGTCATGGCTCGGAACACTTCCTGGAAACCCTCCGCGAGACCGGCGGCGGCGCGGCCCGCGTACCGCTCGTAGACCGCGCGCGCGAGGAGGTCGCGAAAGGTCGTTCGGCCCGCGGCGTACGGGATCCGCCTGGCTGCCACGGTGTCGTAGATCTCGTCGACGGCGTCGCGCTCGACGACGACGCGCGTGAGGTTGTGCTTCAGCTCGATGTCGTCCTCGCAACGGCGACGTCGTTGGAGGAGCGCGTTGCGCAACACCTCCGCCATCCGCTCTTCGCCCTTCACGCGAGCCGCGTCCGGTGACTCGGTCGCACGGACGGGTGCGTCGGGCACGAGGTCGACGAGCGTCGTCTGCACCACCGCTTCCTCGCCGAGGGAAGGGAGCACCTGCGCGATGTAGCGAAGGAAGGTGCGGTTCGGGCCGAGCACGAGGACACCGGCGCGAGCGAGCGCGTCGTTGCCGTACAGGAGGTACGCGGCGCGGTGCAGGCCGATGGCGGTCTTCCCCGTGCCTGGCCCTCCTTGCACGCAGAGGATCCCCGGGAGCGGCGCGCGGATGACGACGTCCTGCTCGACCTGGATGGTGGCGACGATGTCGAGCATCTGGCCCGTGCGGGCGCGGTCGAGCTCGGCCAGCAACGCGTCGCGGCCACGAACCTGCGGACCGTCCGCGGCGCGGTCGGCCGCGCCCTCCCCGAACAGGTCGTCGGCCATCTGCACGATGGCCCCACCGTCGACGACGAACTGCCGCCTGCGCTCGATGCCGAGCGGGTCGTCGATCGTGGCTCGGTAGAACGGGACCGCGACGGGTGCACGCCACTCGACGACGAGCGGCTCCGCCGCTTCGTCTTCGACGTGGCGCCTACCGATGTGCCAGGTGTCGCCGCCGTCGGTGTCGATGCGCCCGAAGCACAGCGGGCGGCCGGTGTCGGTGAGCTGGAAGATCCGGCGCTTCAGCGTCGCGAGCAGGTCGGGATCGGCCG
>DASVEG010000082.1:0-4690 GCA_036380695.1 Acidimicrobiales bacterium | reverse complement strand
CACCGATGTCGCCGTCGCCGTGGCCCATCCCGTCGTGTGGCCGTTGGCGCCTCACTTCGTCGTGGCCGTGACCCGCCCGACCGTGCACATCCAACCGGGGAGCGCGGGGACGACCCTCGTGCGGGTGACGTCGAACGGCGCGTGGCTCGCGTCGCCGGTGTCGGTGTCGGTCACCGGCGCGCCGGCAGGCAGCGCCGCGACGCTGTCGCCGGCGAGTGGGACGTTGGCGGTCGACGCCACGTGGGCGTCGACGCTGACCGTGACGCGCGGGCAGGGCCAGACCGGCGACTTCCAGTTGACGGTCACCGCCTGCGGGCTCGGCATCTGCCACGACGTGCCCGCCTTCGTCGTGCTCCAGCCCGACACCTGACGCCAGGGCGCGGGGCCGGCCCGCCCCGCGAAATAACCACCGTAAGGTTCCGACCGGTCGGTCGTTCCCATCCTCGAGCACCTGGTCTCCCGCGCCACACGGGAGCCGGTAGGGAGGACGCATGGGGGACCCGAACGCCTCGCGGGCCGACGTTGCCCGCCTGTTCGGCCGCGCCGCGTTCGGCGCCACGAGCACCGATCTCGACCTGCACACGAACCGGCCGTACGTCGACGTCGTCGACTTCCTGCTGACCGTGCCGGACCCGGCGCTCCGACCGCCGGCGGCCGACGACGTCACGCGGTTGCAGCAGGAGTCGAGCGGCACGGCCGCCACCGCCGCGCAGTGGTGGCTCGAGCGCATGCGCACCACGACCTATCCCCTCGAGGAGCGACTCACCCTCTTCTGGCACGACCACTGGGCGACCGCGATCGGCGAGTCGCCAGCAGTACCGGGCGTCATGAAGCAGAACCAGACGCTTCGCATCCACTCGCTCGGCAGCTTCCGCACGATGTGCCAGGCGCTGACGATCGACCCGGCGATGCTGCAGTGGCTCGACGGCGAGCGCAGCACGAAGAACAAGCCGAACGAGAACTACGCGCGGGAGTTCTTCGAGCTGTTCACGCTCGGGGTGTTCCCGCAGACCTACACCGAGACCGACATCCGCGAGGCGGCCCGGGCGTTCACCGGTTGGGTCGTCGACCCGACGACGGGCGCGGCGCGATTCGAGCCGTCCCGGCACGACACGGGCACGAAGACCATCCTCGGCCAGACGGTCACGAACCTCGGCGCCGAGGAGTACAAGGCCGTCATCGAGATCGCCCTGTCGCAGCCGATCGCGTCGCGGTTCGTGGCGTACAAGCTCGTGCAGAACCTCGCGTACGTCCCCACGTCGCTCGACCTGCTCGCCGACCCCGACCCCCTCGTCGAGGAGATCGCCGCTGCGCTGCGGGCGAACGACTGGCAGCTGCGCCCCGCGATCCGCACGATGCTCCTGTCGGACAACTTCCGCTCCGCGTCCGCAGCGGCAGGGCGCCAGGTCGTTCGCCAGCCGGTCGAGCTGTGCGTCCACGCCACGAAGGCGACGCGGCTCGGCGCCAACAACGGGACGCTGTACAGCTACCTCACCCGCGCCGGACAGACGCTCCTGCGGCCGCCGAACGTCGGCGGCTGGCCGGTCGGGAAGGCATGGCTGTCGCCGTCGACGACGACCGCCCGCTACGACCTCGCGGTGCAGGTCGCGAACCTGCACAACCAGCGCGCCGAGCAGGTCAGGTCGCTGTTCCTTCCAGCGACCGCCGACATCGACACCGGAGGCGCGGCGTGGGCCGCGTTCATGGGTCTCCACGCGTTCACGTCCAACACGCTGGCGACGCTCCGCTCCTACCTCGCGAGCAGGCGGGGCAGGGGCGGCGTCACCGAGTTCGAACTGCAGGCGGGCGTGTTCGTCCTCGCCGCTACGAGCCCCGATTGGCAGGTGATGTGATGCCCACCGGAACCGGGTTGTCGCGGCGCGACTTCCTCAAGCGCGGTGCGATGGCAGCCGCGGTCCCGACGCTGTGGCCGTTGATCGGCCGCGTCGGCCCCGCGTTCGGCCTCGACGATCCCGACCCCTCGACGGCACTGCGCAACCGGCTCGTCGTGATCTTCCTCAGCGGCGGGAACGACGGCCTCAACACCGTGATCCCGATGTGGGACGCGGACGGGACGCAGCGTCGCTCGGTGTACCAAGCGGCGCGACCGACGCTGCAATACGCGGACACCGCCGTGCTCCACCTCGACCTCACCACCGACGACGCCGCGCACGGCCTCGGCCTGCACCCGTCGCTCACGAAGCTGCATGCGATGTACGAGGCCGGCCGCGTCGCCGTCGTCCAGGGCGTCGACTACCCGAACCACTCGTACTCGCACTTCGAGTCGACCGACATCTGGCAGAGCGGTCAGCCGCTCGCCGCGCCCGACTCGGGGTGGCTGGGCCGCCACCTCGACCGCTCCGGGATCGGCGCGGGCGAGCTGCGTGCTGCCGCGATGACGTACGACCTGCCGCTCGCGTTGCGCGGCACCGACAAGCTCGGCATCACGATCCCGACGCTGCCGTTCCGGTTCTCCGACGGGACGGCCGCGGCGGCGGACGCCAAGCACGCGGCGGCGAAGTTGTACGCGAACCACCCGTCGTCCGAACCTCTCCGGCAGTACTGGGGCGAGCGGATGGACGAGTCGGTCCGCATCGTCGAGACGCTCGAGGTCGCGCCCGCGACGCCCAACACCGGCAACGGGCTCGCCAACGCCTTGCTCACGGCCCGGACGCTCCTCGAGGGCAACTACGGAACCGAAGTCGTGTTCGTCGCGGTCGGCGGTTACGACACGCACGAGCTGCAGCGCACCGCGCACCAGACGCTGCTGACGAACCTCGACAACGCCATCGACACGTTCTTCAACGGTGTCCCGGCCAGCGGGATCCCGCCGCTGAGCCCGACGGTCGCCGACCGCACCATGGTCATGACGTTCAGCGAGTTCGGCCGCCGTCTCAAGGAGAACGGCAGCGCAGGCACCGACCACGGCGCCGCCGCGCCGCTGTTCCTCGTCGGGCCGCCCGCCGGTCGCCTCGTCGGCGGCATCCACGGCGACCACCCGAACGTGGGAACCACGCTCGCCCCGGTCGACAACATCCTCCAGACGACCGACCTCCGCGCGGTCTACCAGGCGGTGCTCGAACAGTGGCTCGCCGACCCCGACCCGACGCTTGGCGCCGCCCTGCCCGGGCTGTTCCTGCCGTGAGCGCCAGACTTGCGCGCTCCAGGGGTGGTACTCGCCCCTGGTGTCGCGCAGATCGCCTCGCGCGGAGGGCGACGGTGTCGGTCGGGGTCGCGCTCGCCGCCATGTCGCTGGTGCTGGGGCTGGTGCCCGTGCCGGCTCGCGCGGTCGCGCCGACCGTCGTGGCGACCGCCAACTTCCGGTACCTCCCCGGCGAGGTGATCGTGATCGAGGGCGGGTCGGTCACGCTGGCCAACCTCGAACACGCGTCGCACGACGTCACGGCCGACGAGACGACCGCGACCGGGGCACCGATCTTCGCCAGCCAGTCGATCGGTCAGGGCACCACGCCGGTCGTCGGCGTGGAGGATCTCGACCCGGGCGTGTACACGTTCTTCTGCACCGTGCACCCCTCCATGCTCGGGTTGCTCAACGTGCAGGAGGCACCCGCCGGCTGACGGCCAGAAGTGGCGAGCCACCGGTCCGTCGCCAGTAGGGTCCCGCCGTGCGGTTTCGCCTCGTTCCGGTCGACGACGTGTTCTTCGACCTCTTCACCGAATCGTCTCGCAACGTGCTGGCCGCCGCGACGCGGTTGCGCGACCTGCTGCAGGACCCCGCCAACCTCTCCTCGATGTACCAGCAGGTCGTCGAGTACGAGCGCCGGGGCGACCAGCTCACGCAAGACCTCCTGAACCGGCTCGGCACGAGCTTCGTCACGCCCTTCGACCGCGAGGACATCCACGCGCTCGCCGAGGAGCTGGACGACGTGGTCGACGACGTGCTCGCGGTCGCCGCGCTCCTCGAGCTCATCGACGTCGACCACGTGCTGCCGGAGCTCAAGGAGCAGGCCGACGTGCTCGTGAAGATGGCGGAGCAGACCGTCGAGGTGATGACCCGGCTCGAGAAGATGAAGGGCGTCGAGCCGTTCCTCACCGAGATCGACCGGCTGGAGAGCGAGGGCGATGCGATCAACCGGCGGACGCTCGCTCGCTTGTTCAGCGGCGAGTTCTCCGCCCTCGACGTGGTGAAGTGGAAGGACATCGTGCAGGCGATGGAGCTCGCCCTGAACACGCTCGAAGACGTGTCAGACGTCGTCGAGTCCATCGTCTTCAAGCACGCCTGACGCACGATGTCGCCCGCGGTCCTGTTCGTCATCGGCGTCGCGCTCGCGTTCGACTACTCGAACGGCTTCCACGACGCCGCGAACTCGATCGCCACGGTCGTGTCGACGCGCGTGCTGTCGCCGAGGTTCGCGGTGGCGTGGGCCGCGTTCTTCAACTTCGTCGCGTTCCTGGTCTTCAAGACGCACGTGGCGAACACCATCGCCAAGGACGTCGTCGTGCAGGACGTGCTCACCATCGGCGTCGTCTTCGCCGGCCTCATCGGCGCGATCGGTTGGAACCTCCTCACCTTCTACCTGGGCTTGCCGTCGAGCTCGTCGCACGCGCTCGTTGGCGGCATGGCCGGCGCGGCCGTCGCCGTGAGCGGCGGGCACGTGCTGCTCGACGACGGCCTGCGCAAGATCGGCGTGTTCATCGTGCTGTCGCCGCTGATCGGTCTGGCGCTGGG
>DASVEG010000081.1:0-9049 GCA_036380695.1 Acidimicrobiales bacterium | reverse complement strand
GGCCAGGAGTACGACGCCGGCGAGTCGGTGTGGCGGGTCCGCGTGTCGCACTTCTCGACCATCGACTGCAACTACGGGTTCCGGCCGCCGAGGGCGCTGCCACCGGACCCCGACCCGCCTCCGCCCGACCGTCCGTGCAAGAACCCGAAGAAGTGCAAGCAGTCCGGGTCGGACGTCGACGCCGGGAACCAGTCACTCGGCCTGACGATCCCTCTCGGGTTCGCGCCGTACCAGCTCGAGCATTGGAGCGAGATGGCGCCGAGCCGCGCCGCGCGCCGCGCGCGCATCCCGGTCACGGGGGAGGGCATCCCTCCCGGCTTCGTGCGGGCCGCGGTCACCGTCCGCATCGCCGGGCAGGTGCACCGCCGGGAGTTCCCTCCCGAACCGAAACAGGTCTTCGAATTCGTCTGGGACGGGCTCGACGCGCTCGGCCGAGCGGTTCCTGGCCAGCAGCACGCTGCCGTGCAGATCGATCACGTCTACGGGAGCGTCCTCGCCGCGCCCGTGCCCGGCGGTCGGAGCTTCGGTGAGGCGTCCGGCGAACCCCTCGACGTGCCGGCTCGGCAAGAGACCGTTCGCAGCATCAACCACACGCTCGTCCTCGGCTCCGCGTGGGAGACCGTGGGCGCGGGGCTCGGCGGGTGGTGCCTCGACGTCCACCACCCCCTCGACCTCCGCGGTGGCGAGGTGGTCGTTGGCGGCTACGGGCCGATGCCAACCGCAGGCATCGGCGGCTCGCGCGTCGTCACTGTGCTCGGCACGGGCAAGACGGGCCGCTTCGTGCGCAAGCCGGGGCCGGCCCTGAAGCGGGACATCGAGACGCCGTACGCGTTGTGCGCGCTGCCGGACGGCTCGTTCTACTTCGCGGACGACTCCGAGTCGATCGTCGGGATCGTGCGCCCAGACGGGACGGCGGAGCTCGTCGTCGGCGGAGGCGACGAGGAGCCGGGCGACGGCGTCGCTGCCCTCGAAGCAAGCCTCGGGACGATCACGTCGCTCGCCGTCGACCGCGCCGGCGTCCTCCACCTCGGCGACAACTACGCGAACAAGGTCTTCGCCGTGCGCGACGGGCGGCTGGCGTTGGTCGCCGGCAACGGCAAGTCGTCGGGGCCCGTGGGCGACAACGGTCCGGCGGTAAAGGCCCGCCTCCAGTCGGTGTACGACCTCGAGTTCCTCTCGGATGGCTCACTCCTGATCTCCGATCCGGAAGCCGGCCGCATCCGGCGCGTGCGCCAGGACGGCCTGATCACCACGTTCGCGGGGACAGGCCGGAGCGGGGCCCCGAAGCCCGGCTCTGCCGCGATCGCGACGTCGCTGCCAACGCCGAAGGCGATGGCCGTCCTCCAAGGCGATGCCGTGCTCGTGTGGGACGAGTCGTCGCGAGCCGTCTACCGCATCAGGCCAGACGGCATCATCGACATCCTCGGTGATGCGCCACCGGACGTCGCCGACGTGGTCGCGGATCCCAACGGCGGATACGTCGCGCTGCGCGACAACCAAGTCGTGCGCGTCGATGCGTACGGCCGCACGGGGGTGATCGCGGGGCTGGGCACCAGCGCAGCCCCGATGGCCGACGACGCGCAACGGTTCTCGTTCCCCGACGCCGTCGCGCTGGCGCGACGCCCGGACGGCTCGCTTCTCGTCGCCGACCGAGGCGAGCACAAGGTGTTCGAGGTCCTCCCGCCGGGTGCGACGGCCCCGCTGGTCGTGGTGTCGCCGACGGAACCGCTTCACTACGTGTACGACGCCGACCTCCGCCACGTCGCCACGACGACGCCGGGCGGCGCCACCGTCCGGACGTTCGAATACGACGGCCGGCTCCTCGTAGGGGTGGTCGAGGCGGATGGCTCGCGGCTCGACATCGTCAGGGACGAGCGCGGGAACCCGTCGGCGTTCAGGGCAGACGGACGTGAGCTTCGGGTGACGTGCGACGCCGACGGTCGGCTCGCCTCGGAGCAGGAGGACGGGTGGCCATCGACGAGCTACGCGTACGACAGCGCGGGCCGCGTGGTGGAGGTGCGCGGCCCCGGCGAACTCGTGAAGACGTACGCGTACGATGACGACGGGCTCCTCGTCGCCGCGACGCACCCGGGCGGGACGTTGCGCATGGTGAAGCGCGTGACGGAGAAGGGAGAGGAGCTCCTGGTCCTCGACCGCAACGGCGACGAATGGCGGTACTCCGCCGACCGCGATCGCAAGGTGATCGGGTCTGGTGCAGCCGAAGAGCAATTCAAGGTCGTCGGCCCGTGTGGCCGTTCGTTCGTCGAGCACACCAACCCCAGCAGCACGTGGCGAGACGACCCACTCGGAGTCCACACAAACGTGAGCAGCGAGATCGGCGTCGACACGATGACCACGGAGATGCTGGTGTCGGGGCCGGCCGGCAACAGCGTGTACGGCGCCGACTCGACCATCACCCGTGATCGGCGCGGCGAGCCGAAGACGGTCACGCAGCGCTACCGCGACCGCGGCCTGACCTGGACCGTCGAGCGCGACGTCGCGAAGCGCATCGCACGCGTCGAGGGGCCGAGCGGTCGGAACGTGGTCGTCCACCGGCGGCCGGACTGGTTGATCGAGAAGATCGAGACGTCGGCCGGGTCCGTCTCGTTCGACTACGACGGGCGGGGTCGCGTGACGTCGGTGAAGGACTCGTCCGGCGGGCGGGCCGCGTACGAGTGGTCCGACCGCGGCGAGCTGAAGGCCGCCGAGGTCGACGGGAACCGCGTGACCAACGAGTTCGACCGAGCCGGTCGCCTCGTGAAGACCGAGAACGCGGTGGGCGCGGTGACGCGCACCTACGACGACCTGGGGAGGCTCGCGACGATCACCGCACCGACCGGGGCGACGTGGCGCTTCGAGTGGGACGTCCTCGAGCGGTTGATTGCCGTCCACCACCCCGCGGTCGACGGTGAAGAACCGTTCGTCGAGCGATGTGAGTACGACGGGGAAGGCCGCATCACCGCGTGCGTAACGCCGCGAGGCCGGACGGAGACGACCTACGAAGGACCGCAGGCGTTTCGCACGCGCGCGGGGGACATCACCCTGGCGGTCGAGGCACCGAGCAAGGGACGCGTCGTTTCACGATCAGACGCGGCTTCGACGGAGGTCACGCTCGACCACGGCTCGTACCCGACGTCGATCACGTGGAAGGGCGTCACCGAGGGACACATCGACTTCGAGTACGGCCGCGGCAACAACGTGCAGAAGGCGACGTTGCGCGGCACGAAGCCGGTGACGTTCAGCTACGGCGGCAGCGGTCTTCCATCGACGGTCGCGGGCGCAAAGGTTGAATGGGACGACGCGACGGGTCGGGTCGCCAGCCTGGCGATCGGCAAGCTGCGCGCGACCCGAACCGCCGCAAAGAACGGAACGATCACCCGGCGCGTCGAGGTCGGCGGCAAGGTGCTCTGGGAGCTTCGAACGAGTCCCGACGACGCGGGCCGAGTCGGCGAGGAGGTCGCGGACGGGCGCGCCAGCCGCTACCGCTACGACGAAGCGGGAAGGCTGGCGTCCGCCGGGATCGACGGGGCGGAGACGCGGTACGCGTACGACGCGCACGGCAACGCCGTGTCGATCGGCAAGGCCAGAGCAACCTACGACGCGCGCGACCGCATGGGTTCGCTCGGCGAAGCGACGTTGAAGTGGACCGCCGACGGTTGCCTCGAGTCGATCGAAGGACCGGATGGACGGCGCGTGTTGCACTGGGATGACGCCGGACGCCTCGTCGGCGAGACGACCGCGAGCGGCCTCGACGTGAGGTACGTCCTCGACGCATCGGGCGATCGGATCCAGCGGTCGGTGGACGGCCATGTCACCGCATCGTGGTTGCGGATCGACGGTTCCATCGCGGCCGAGCTGGACGCGGCAGGCAACGTGCGGGCGCAGTTCGTGTACGTGTCGAACACCGCGACACCGGAGCTGATGATCACGCCGAAGGCGACCTACTGCGTCGTGACCGACGAGCGCGGCAGCGTCCGCCGCGTCGTGCACGCGACGACAGGCGAGATCGCACAAGCGCTGGAGTACGACGCGTACGGCCGCGTACTCGCGGACACGAACCCCGGGTTTCAGCCGTTCGGGTTCGCAGGCGGCCAGCTCGATCCCGTCACCGGCGTGCACCGTATGGGCGAGCGCGAATACGACGGGTCGCTCACCCGGTGGTTGCAGCCCGACCCCGCTGGGCCGGCCCAGGGCACGAACCTGTACCTGTACGCCGCAGCCGATCCTGTCAACGTCGTCGATCTCGACGGCGCGGCCCCGATATGGCTGGCTGCGTTCGCGGCCCACGTGGGATGGACCGCGGTCTGGGGAGCGGTGGTCGCCGCAGGTGCGGAGCTCGCGGTCGAGCTCATCACGGCGAACGGCAACGTGATGCAGCTCGATCCTGTGAAGATCATCGCGGCGGGCGGAATCGGTGCTATCGCGGCCGTGGCGATGATGCTGCCGGTGCCGAACCCGACACTGCTCGCCATGATCGTCGGGGCGATCGGCGGGTGGATGCAGGACCAGATCGCACAGGCCATCGACCGGCTGCGCGACCCGTGCAAGGCGTTCGATAACCGCAGCCTTCAGCTCGCGACCAGCCTCGGAGGTGTTTTCGGTGTGTGGGGTGCGGCGCCGGGGCTGCAACAACGCGACCGGTTCGAAAGGCTCAAGGCGAACGGCCGGTTCACCCGCGCTCCGAACTACCGGATCGTACGGGAGCCGAAGCGACTCCAGATCGGAGTCACGGTCGGCCGCGCCCAGCTGGCATGGGGGTTCGTCACCGCCGTCGTCGGGGCTCAGATCGGGAGGTTCCTCGCCTACATGCACCAGTACTTCTCGGAAGCCTTCAAGGAAGAGCAGAAGCGCGAGCACCTCAGGCTGATCGAGCAGAACCGCCAGTGGGCACCGTCGCGATGCCGGACGTGGCAGTAGGAGCTACGCGACCGCGACAGCGGCGGGCATGCCAAGCAGGAAGCCCTGCCCGTAGTCGACGCCAAGGTCCTCCAGCGTGCGCCTCTCGGCGTCGGTCTCGATGCCCTCGGCGATGAGGTGGCACCCGGTCTTCTCCGCGAAGTGGCGCAGGCCGGCGATGAGGGCCTGGCGGGCGGGGTCGGCGTCGACGTTCTGCACCCACGACCGGTCGAGCTTCACGTACTCCGGCTCGAGCAGGAGGATGTGGCGCAGCGACGCGAACCCGGAGCCGGCGTCGTCGACCGACAGCCGCACGCTCGGCGACATGCGTCGGACGCGGCGGCGCAGCTCGACGTAGTCGTCGACCGGATCGTGCTCGGACAGCTCGAGGACGATCTCGCGCTCGCACCCGCTGAGGCGCTCGGGCAGCGTGAGGTCGTCGAGGATGAGCGCGGGCGACACGTTGACGCTCACCCACTCGCCGTCGGGAAGCGCCGCGCTGTCGCGCAGCGCGCGCTCGAGAGTCATGCGTTCGAGCTCGAGGCCGAGGCCGACGGACGCGGCGTAGCGGAACCTCGCTTCGGGCGCCGCGCCGTCGTCGAACCGGGTGAGTGCCTCCGCACCGACGACGTCCTTGCCGTTGGTGAGGGAGACGATCGGCTGGAAGTGGGCGACGAACGACCCCTGGCTGAGGACCTGTTCGATCTGCACGCGGCGCCGGCGCGACAGGCCGCGGTGGTCGAGGTCGCGGCGCAGCAGCCCCTCGGTCATGGTGGCGAAGTCGATGCCGGTGGCGAGCGCGGCGTTGGCGTCCGGCCCCGCGGGCACGACCGCGAGCAACCCGTTGACGCGGTCGCGCGGGCCGATCGGCGCGCACGCGGCACGACCCTCCAGCAGGAGACCGGAGGGCTCGCCCGACTCGCGCCCGTCGACCCACGGGCCGACCGCGGCGCGCATCGCGAGGTACTTCGCGACCGCGGGAGGCAGGGTCGAGCCGCCGGTGGCTGCCCACGGCGCGTCGCCCGCGGTGGCGATGACTGTCGCGCTGACATCGTCGTCGAACACGACGATGGCCGCGCCGCCGACGGCGCGAACGTCGGAGAACGCGTCGCACAACGACTGGGCCCGGTCCTCGAGCGAACCCTCGGCGGCCGCGGCCCGCAGCACCCTGGCGACCGCCGCGCGCTCCGCGAGGTGCGACTCGAGGATCTCGCCCCACGCCGTGCGCTCGCGCATCCGGGCCGACACCCGGGCGAGCAGCTCCGCGGGGGAGAAGGGCTTGATGACGTAGTCGTCGGCGCCGGCGTCGAGACCCGCGACCCGGTCGGCGACGTCCTCGTCGGCCGTCACGAGGATGACGGGGAGCGTGCGCGTACCCGGCGTCTCCCGCAGGCGGCGGACGACTTCGTCGCCGTTCATACCGGGTAGCTGGTTGTCGAGCAGCACCACGTCGACGTGCACCGCGCCGTTGGCGCCGGGCGCGTCGGACGACCCGATCAGCAGCTCCAGGGCCGACTCGCCGTCGCTGGCGTCGACCACGTCGTAGCCGGCGGAGCGCAGCACTTCGACCTCGAACACCCGGACCGTGGCGTCGTCGTCAACGACGAGCACACGCCCCGACCGCCTCAAAACCGACGTCTTGTCCATAGCGGCTCCGCCAGCTCGATACCCCAGGTAACGCGAAGAGTAACGGGTGTCACACCCTTTGTGAACACATAACCGGCAAAAGTGCGGAAAGTGGCACTTGGGCTTGCTCGCGCCAACCCCGGACGGGTAGGCGTGATCGTTGTGGGTTCCGACCGCATCCGCTTGCGCTGGGTAGAGGGCGGACCCGACGCGGCCGGACCCCCCGAGGAGCCCGACGACGCCGACGACGTCGGCCCCCGCGACGACCTCGAGGACGACCTCGACGATGTGCTCGACGACGACGACGTGCTCGACGACGTCGGCCCCGGCGACGACGACACGCGCGTTGCCGCCGGAGCGGACACCCAGCCGCGGCCGGCCGAGGCCGCGCCGGGCAACAGCAACGGTGGTACCGCCGTCGGCCTGGCGGCCCGGTTCCGGGTCGACGCGCGCCCGCACCACGCGCTAGTCGACGCGATCACCGCGGTTGCCGCCGCGGCCGGCCTGCTGTCCGACCGGTGGGACGACCTCACCGACGAGCAGCGGCGGGAGCTCGCGGTCACCATCAAGCGACGCGCGGACGACGTCCGCGGTTGCCTCGGTAGCGCCGCGCGGTAGACCAGAGCCGTGCTCCGCCTCGCGCTCGCCCCGCTCGTCGCGCTGTCGTTTGCCGCCGGGCCGGCGGTCGACCGGGCCGTCGAGCACTTCAAGAGCGATCCCGTCTACGTCGACTCGGCCGGGACGTTGCTGACCGACGCAGGTGCGGATGCCATCCGCGAGCAGATCCGCGACCGTGCCGACCGGCCGATCTTCGTAGCCGTCTTCGAGCCGGGCGCGGTCGCCGAGGAGGGCAGCGAGGACGCGACGCTCGATGAGCTGTACTTCGAACATCGAGTCGCAGGCACGTACGTGCTCGCGGTTCGCGGCGAGATCCGGGCCAAGTCGAACACCCTCGAGAAGGGGCGCGCGCCCCAGCTCGCGAATGCGGCGATGCGGGCGAACGAGCGCGGCGACCTCGCTGGGGTGCTCGAGCACTTCATTGCGGGCGTGCAGGACGCGCCACTGGAAGACGGCGTGCCCGAGCGGCCGGAGGCGGAGGCGGACGAGGGCGAGGGCGGGTCGATCCTCCCGATCCTGTTGCTGGTCGGCGGCGGCATCCTCCTGTTCACGTTCCTGTCCGGGCGCAAGAGGAAGCGGGTCGCGGCGGAGCGCGACCAGGCGTTGCAGGGTGCACGTCAGGATCTCCAGGCCGAGCTCGCGGTGCTGGCGGACGACGTGCTGCGGCTCGAGCCGGAAGTCGACGTCCACACCGCGGCTCGGCCCGACTACGACGCGGCGGTCGCCAGGTACAAGTGGCTCGAGGCGGCCATCCCGCAGATCGACTCGCCGGACGACCCGCCGCGGATCCAGCGGGCGATGAGCGAGGCCCGCTACGCGATGGCGAGGGCGCAGGCGATCGTCCGGGGCCACGAGCCGCCGCCGCCCCCCGACGACCTCACGCACCGCGGCAGGTATGGCGAGCCGGCGATCGAGATCGACGAGGAAGACGAGTACCGCAGGCCGCGGTACGCGGGATACGGCGGTGGCTGGCAGGGCGGCGGGTTCTTCGCCGGCAACGACCTGTTCACCGGGATGTTGCTGGGCTCGATGCTCGGCGGCGGTGGCGGGTTCTTCGGCGGCGGTGGCGGGTTCGAGCGGGGCTACGACCGCGGCTACGAGGAGGGCGTCGACGACGCGGGCGACGCGGGCGGCGGCGACTTCGACGGCGGCGGCGACTTCGGGGGCGGCGACTTCGGGGGCGGCGACTTCGGCTGACCCGACCCCGTTCCGGAGGCAATAGGGGCGGTACAACCGCCTCTATTGCCTCCGGAACGAGAACAGGGTGTCGAGCAGGTCGCGGATCCCGACGGATTTCGAGAGGAACGCGTCGGCGCCGAGCTCTTGCGTGCGGGCCGACTGCTCGTGCGGGTCCATCGCGGAGAACACGACGATGCGGACGGCGTCGCCGAGGGCTTCCCTCAGGAGCGGCAGGGCGGTGAACCCGTCCATCACCGGCATCATCAGGTCGAGCAGGACGACGTCGGGGGACGCGTCCGGGGCCCGCTCCACCGCGTCGGCGCCGTTCACCGCCTCGCCGACGACCTCGAAGCGAGCGTCGGCGTCGAGCGCGATGCGGAGCAGCAGCCGGAGGTCGGCGGTGTCGTCGACGAGGAACACCCGCACCGGGCGCTCGCCAGGTGCGCTCGCTGGCGGTGCTGGCGGAGCCGGCACCGCGTGGGCAGCGGGCGCCGCGGTGCGGGCCATCGCATCGGCCACCGCGCTCATGAGCGCGCGATGGAACTCGTGCGTGTGCTCGCCGCTGCCCGCGGCAATCGCCGGGCCGAACGTGAGGAGCCGCTGCATCTCGTCGAGGTTGCTCGTGCCCACCCAGACGAAGTCGCCGCCCTTGCCCGCTGCCAGCGCCTCGGCCTCCCACTCCCGCAGCCGCGTGCCGAACGCCTCCGCGAGCTCCTCGGGGAGGGTGGCT
>DASVEG010000080.1:0-3948 GCA_036380695.1 Acidimicrobiales bacterium | reverse complement strand
GCCGAACAGGTAGCCTGCCCCGATGGCCATGCCGATGGCGCTTACGGCCCAGAGGCTCGCCGCGGTGGTGAGCCCGCGCACGTTGGGGCCGTACTTGAGGATGGCACCGCCGCCGAGGAAGCCCATGCCGCTCACGATCTGCGACGCCACCCGGGTGACGTCGACCTGATGATTCGTGCGGGCCCTGGCGACGTCGAACTCCTCGAAGCCGTACGCGGACACGATGGCGAAGAGGCAGGCGCCGAGGGCGACGGCGACGTGCGTGCGCAGCCCGGCCGGGTGGTCGTTGGCCTCCCGCTCGAAGCCCACGACGGCGCCGAGCACGAAGGCGAGGGCGACGCGACCGGCCAGCTCGAGCTCGGAGGGGAAGTCGATCATGACGGGGCCGTCCTACCCCGCGCCGGTCACGCCTTCTTGAGCGGCGCCCAGGCGAGGAGGAGGATCTTCTCGCCCACGCTCGGGAACCGGACGACGGCCTCGGCCTTGTCGCCGGAACCCTTCACGTCGACGATCACGCCCTCGCCCCACTTGGCGTGGACGACGTCGTCGCCGACGCGTAGCCCGAGGTGCTCGGCGCCAGACGTCTTCGCCGGCGTCGCGGGGTTGCGACCGGCCCGCATCGCCGCGTCGACGATGTCGTCGCGTGCCCTCGCCGCGGATGCGCCCGAGGACGAGCCGCTGCCCGACCCCCACCCGCGCTGGCGCTCGCGTTCGCGCGCCCGCGTCGTGCGACCTCCCTCGGCGAGCCGCGTCAGGTCTTCGGGGATCTCCTTCAAGAACCGCGACGGCGGGTTGTACTGCGTCGAGCCCCAGAGCGTGCGACACCAGGCGTTCGTCAGGTACAAGCGCTCCTGCGCGCGGGTGATGCCCACGTAGCAGAGACGGCGCTCCTCCTCGAGCTCGTCCGGTTCGCCGAGGCTGCGCAAGTGGGGGAAGACGCCGTCCTCGAGCCCGATAAGGAAGACGACGGGGAACTCGAGGCCCTTGGCGGTGTGCAGCGTCATGAGCGTCACCGAGCTGTCGTCGACGTTCGCCTCGTCGGTGTCGGCGACCAGGCTGATGCGCTCGAGGAACTGTTCGGTCGACTCGTAGTCGCGCGCCTGGCCGATGAGCTCGGCGATGTTCTCCTGGCGGCCCGTCGACTCGAAGGAGCGGTCGGCTTCGAGCTCGGCGAGGTAGCCCGTTCGCTCCAGTACCGCCTCGATGAGCGTGCCCGGGTTGGCGCCGTCCTGCTCCATCGCGCGGAGGTCGGCCAGCAGCGCCTTCACGGTCTTGATGCCGGTGAGCGCTTTGCCGGTGACGCCCGCGAGGTCGGCGTCGTCGAGCGCGTCGCCGAACGTGATCCCGTTCGTGGTCGCCCAGTTCTCGATGCGGCCGAGACTCGTGTCGCCGACGCCGCGCTTCGGCACGTTGACGATGCGTTTGAAGCTCACCTCGTCTGCGGGGTTCACGACTGCGCGGAGGTACGCGACGAGATCCTTCACTTCCCGCCTGTCGTAGAACCGTGGCCCGCCGAACACGCGGTACGGCACGTGGCGTCGCACGAGCTCTTCCTCGACCGCGCGCGACTGCGCGTTGGTCCGGTAGAAGACCGCGATGTCGCCCCACCTGTGGTGCTCCTGGTCGTGGAGGCGGTCCATCTCGTGCACGATCCACGACGCTTCGTCGCGCTCGTCCTCCGCGTGGTAGCGGGTGATCAGCTCGCCGCCGACCTGCTCCGTCCACAGCGCCTTCGGCTTGCGCATCGCGTTGTTCGCGATGACCGCGTTGGCCGCGTCGAGGATGCGCTGCGTCGACCGGTAGTTCTGCTCGAGGACGACGACGTGCGCGGCGGGGAACGCCTCCTCGAACTCGAGGATGTTCTTGATGTCGGCACCGCGAAAGCGGTACACGCTCTGGTCGCCGTCGCCGACGACGAGCACGTTGCCGTGTTCCTTGGCCAGCATGAGGACGATCTCGTTCTGCGCCTTGTTCGTGTCCTGGTACTCGTCGACGAGAAGGTGCTTGAACCGCTGCTGGTAGTGGGCGAGCACGTCGGGGTTGCGGCGGAGCAGCTCGACCGTCTGCACGAGCAGGTCGTCGAAGTCCATCGCGTTCGCGGCGCGCAGCCTCGTCTGGTACTCGCGGTACACGTCGGCGATGCGGCGGTCGTAGATGGTGCGGGCCGCGTCGGCGTACTCGTCGACGGAGACGAGGTCGTTCTTCGCCTGGCTCACGATCGCGTGCACCGAGCGGGGCGGGAACTTCTTGGGGTCGACGTTGAGGTCGCGCAGCACGTAGCCGGTGAGGCGCACGGCATCGGCCTGGTCGTAGATCGTGAAGCCCGACCGGTAGCCGAGGTGCGTGGCGTCGCGGCGCAGGATGCGGACGCACGCGGCGTGGAACGTCGAGACCCACATCTTCTGGGCGACGGGGCCGACGAGCGCGGCAACGCGGTGCTTCATCTCGTCGGCCGCCTTGTTGGTGAACGTGATGGCGAGGATCTCGAACGGCGACACGCGCTGTTCCTTGATCAACCAGGCGATCCGCGCGGTCAGCACCCTCGTCTTGCCCGAACCGGCGCCGGCGACGATCAGCAGCGGCCCGCCCGGGTGCACGACGGCCTCGTGCTGCACCGGGTTCAGCCCGGCGAAGAGGTCGTTGGCGGAGACGGGCGCGGCCACCCCTCCAAGTTACCGGCCTGTGATTTCCTGCGGGCCGCCCGTCCACCGCACCGGTTTTGGAGGTGAACGCGAGTCGGCGGCACGGCGACCGTTCCTCTGACGTGAAGACACCACTGCGCTACCTCGCCGCCGCCACGCTTGCCGTCGCGGCATCCCTCACGGTCCCGTCACCGTCGTCGGCCATCGTCGGCGGCAGCGCCGCGCCCGACGGCGCGTACGCGTTCATGGCCTCGCTCCAGGACGGGACGGGCTTCGCGTTCTGCGGCGGCAGCGTGATCGCCCCCGGTTGGGTCCTCACCGCCGCCCACTGCGTCGTCGACGGGGACGCCTCCGACCTCTACGTCGTGACGGGCCGGACCGACCTGGGCGACACGTCGACGGGCCAGCGGATCAAGGTGCGGTCCGTCCGGGTCCACCCGTCGTACGAGAACACGACGCACGACGCCGCGCTCCTCGAACTGTCGTCGCCGACGTCGTCGCCCGCGATCCGCCTCGCCGCCGCGGCCGACGACGCGTTGGAAGCGGACGGCACGCCGGTCAAGGTGACCGGTTGGGGCGACCAGCTCCCGACGCTCGGCCTTTTCTCGACGAACCAGCTGCAAGAAGTCGACCTCGAGGTCGTGGGCGACGCCGAGTGCGGGCAGACCAACTTCGGGTTCGACGACGCGACCGGCGTGTGCGCCGGCGCGCTGCTGAAGGACTCGTGCCAGGGCGACAGCGGCGGGCCGCTCTTCGCCACGACCGGCACCGGTCGGGTCCAGATCGGCATCGTGAGCTACGGCACGAGCTGCGCGATCCCGCGCTTCCCCGGCGTCTACAGCGAGGTGAACAACACCGCGATCCGGAGCTGGATCAGCTCGACGGCGGGGGTGTAGCCGCCGCCGCCGTCGCGGACGGCGCGTGCGCCCGTTCGCGCCACAGCGAGCGGGCCATGCGGGCGTGCCACACCGCGTACGACGTCTCGAGGTGACGGTGGCGCCCGCCGGCGGCCAGGTAGGCGTGCAGCTTCGGCTGGTTGTGCCACGGCACCGCCGGATACAGGTGGTGCTCGGCGTGGAAGTTGTTGTTCCAGAGCACGAAGCGGAACAGCGCGTTCGAACGCACGGTGCGGGTGTTCGCCAACGCGTCCCGTTCGTCGCCGCAGCCGTAGTGCTCCGGCATCGACGGGATCGCGAGCCCGAACGACACGGCGAGCACGAACGGCACGAGCCAGACCGAGGCGACGAGGCCCGGCGCGCGGACACCCGACGCGATCACGATCGCCAGGATCGTGGTCAGCACCGCA
>DASVEG010000079.1:0-17316 GCA_036380695.1 Acidimicrobiales bacterium | reverse complement strand
GAACCCGCCGGCCACCCACACGCGCCCACGCGCCGCGACGATCCCGACGTGGTGGATCGCCACGGGGAAGGGAGGGCCCGCGGCCCACGTGTCGGTCTTCGGGTCGTAGACGTCGACGAGCGGCGACGGGGCGCCGTTCTCGAGGAACCCGCCCACCACGAAGATCTTCCCGTCGAGCGCGGCGCCGGCGACCTCGGTGCGAGCGGTGGGCAATGGGGCGGCCGCCGTGCGTTCGAACGTCGGCGCGGCCGAGTCGTCGTCGCTCGCGCCGTCGACGGCATCACCGTCGCCGCCGGAGTCGCACGACGCTGCAACGGCGAGCCCGAGGAGAACGACGACCCCGGCGAGCCTTCGTCGGAGGTTGGGCACGTCGCATGATGCCGCGCGGTGTAGCCCAGCCGCGGCCGTAGTCTTCGCCGGTGGCCGACGCCTTCCAGCCGCCGCTGCCGCCAGGGCGCGAGCTCGAGCTGCCGGGCCGCGGTCGCACGTTCGTGCGCATCGCCGACGGCCCAGGCCCCGCGGCGCCGACGGTGTTGCTGCTCCACGGGTGGACGGCGACCGCCGACCTCAATTGGTTCCGCTGCTACCAGCCCCTGAGCCGCGCGTTCCGAGTCGTCGCGATCGACCATCGCGGGCACGGCCGGGGCATCCGCTCGCGCCGCCCCTTCCGGCTCGAGACGTGCGCGGACGATGCCGCCGCCGCGGCAGAGGCACTCGGGATCGAGAAGGTCGTCGCAGTCGGCTACTCGATGGGCGGCCCGATCGCGCAGCTCCTCTGGAAGCGCCACCGCGACCTCGTGGAAGGCCTCGTGCTGTGCGCGACGAGCCGCAACTTCGGCCGGAGCATGCCAGAGCGCGCCATGTTCGCATCGCTGCTCGGCTTGTCGGGCGTGGCGCGGGTGACGCCGGGCGTGGTGCGCCGGCAAGTGGCGGACCGCGTGTTCGAACGCCGGCTCTCGCAGACGCCCCTCGGCGCGTGGGCGTCGTCGGAGATCCGGCGGCACGACCCGGCGACCATCCTGCAGGCGGGTTGGTCGATCGGGTCGTTCTCGTCGGCGAAGTGGATCGGCGAGGTCGACGTCCCGACCTCGGTCGTGGTCACCATGCAGGACTCCGTCGTGCACCCGTACCGCCAACTCCGGCTCGTCGACGAGATCCCGGGCGCGCAGGCGTTCCCCGTCGCCGGCGACCACGGCGCGTGCGTCATGAGCCCGCAGCGGTTCGTGCCCGCACTCGTCGACGCGTGCCGCAGCGTCGTCCTCCGCGCCCGCGAGCCGACGCTCTAACTTGGTCAGCGCGCGCCGATAGCAGCCTCGACCTCGCGGGCGGCGCGAGCGACGGCCTTCGCGTACTTGCGGGCCGGTGCGCGCGTCGTGCGCTCGACGGGACCCGACACCGAGACCGCGGCGGCGACGTCGCCTCCGGCGTCGTGCACGGGAGCGCTCACTGATGCGACGCCCTTCTCCCGCTCCTCGACACTCTCGGCGACGACGCCGCCCGCGAGTGCCTTCGCCGCCGAGCCGCGGTCCATCGGCAGCGTCGCCCCGACGGCGACGATGGTGCGCAGGCTGTGCGGCGACTCGAGCGACACGAGGCACACGCGGTGCGCGCCGCGACGAACGAAGAGCTGCACGCTCTCCCCTGTCGCCTCCCGCAGCCGCTCCAACGCGGGCAGCGCCGCGTCGGCGAGCGATCGCACCGCGAGCCGGCGCCCGCCGACGAACCGCCCGCCGTCGTCGCGCTCGACGAACCCGTGCTGTTCCAGCGCGACCGCCAGGCGATGTGCGGTCGCGCGCGGTAGCGCGGTCCGCTCCGAGAGCTCCGCGAGCGTCGCCGCGCCAGACTCCAAGGCGTCCAGGATGCGCACCGCCTTGTCGAGCACACCGATCCCGCTTACGCTGGTGTCCACCACCTGGGAATGTTATCTCACTATCTGAGACGGGGACCAACCATGGGACAGACGCTCAGCGAGAAGGTCTGGGAGCGACACGTCGTCCACCGCGCCGACGGCGAGCCCGACCTGCTCTACATCGACCTCCACCTCATCCACGAGGTCACGAGCCCACAGGCGTTCGACGGGTTGCGCCTCGCCAACCGCACCGTGCGCCGTCCCGACCTCACGCTCGCGACGATGGACCACAACGTCCCGACGACCGACCTGATCCAGCCGGTCGCTGACCCCATCTCGGCCAAGCAGATGGCGGTGCTCGCCGCGAACTGCGAGGAGTTCGGCATCCGCCTGTTCCCGATGGGGCACGCCAAGCAGGGGATCGTCCACATCATCGGGCCGGAGCAGGGCCTCACCCAGCCAGGCATGACGATCGTCTGCGGCGACAGCCACACGTCGACCCACGGCGCCTTCGGCGCGCTCGCCTTCGGCATCGGCACCAGCGAGGTCGAGCACGTGCTCGCGACCCAGACCCTGCCGCAGCAGAAGCCGGGGACGATGGCCGTCACCGTGGAGGGCGAGCTGCCCGCGGGCGTGACGGCGAAGGACGTGATCCTCGCCATCATCGGCCGCATCGGCACCGGTGGGGGCATCGGCAGCGTGCTCGAGTACCGCGGCTCGGCCATCCGCGCGCTGTCGATGGAAGGCCGCATGACGGTCTGCAACATGAGCATCGAGGCCGGTGCGCGCGCGGGCCTGATCGCGCCGGACGACACGACGTTCGCCTACCTCGAAGGGCGACCGCACGCGCCCATCGGCAAGGCGTGGGAGCAGGCGCTCGACGACTGGCGTTCGCTCGCCACCGACGCCGACGCGACCTTCGACAAGGAGGTCGAGCTCGACGCGTCGGCGCTCGTCCCCCACGTCACCTGGGGCACCAACCCCGGGCAGGTCGTGCCCATCGACGGCGCGGTGCCCAACCCCGACTCGTTCCTCGACCCGACGGCGCGTGAGGCGGCGTCGAGAGCGCTCCAGTACATGGGCCTCGAAAGCGGCACGGCGATGCGCGACGTGCGCGTCGACACGGTCTTCATCGGTTCGTGCACGAACGGGCGCATCGAAGACCTTCGTGCCGCCGCGGCCGTTCTCGACGGGCGCAGGGTCGCCGACGGCGTTCGCGTGCTGCTCGTCCCCGGATCGATGGCGGTGAAGGCGCAAGCGGAGAAGGAGGGCCTCGACCGTGTGTTCACCGCGGCCGGCGTCGAGTGGCGGGAGGCCGGGTGCTCGATGTGCCTCGCCATGAACCCGGACAAGCTCGCTCCCGGCGAACGCGCCGCATCGACGTCGAACCGCAACTTCGAGGGAAGGCAGGGCCCGGGCGGGCGGACGCACCTCGTCTCCCCCGCGGTCGCCGCCGCCACCGCCGTCCGAGGCACCTTCGCGACACCCGCAGACCTGGAGGCGTGAGCGGCATGGAACCGATAAGAGTCATCCGTGGCCGTGCCGTTCCCCTGCGGCGCAGCGACATCGACACCGACCAGATCATCCCCGCGTCCTGGCTCAAGCGAGTCGAGCGCACGGGCTTTGGCGAAGGGCTGTTCGAGGCGTGGAGAAAGGATCCCGACTTCGCGCTCAACAACCCGGTGTTCCAGGATGCGCCGATCCTTGTCGCCGGGGCGAATTTCGGCACCGGTTCGTCGCGTGAGCACGCCATTTGGGCATTGACCGACCACGGGTTTCGCGCCGTCATTTCGCCTCGCTTCGGCGACATCTTCCGGAACAACGCCACCAAGGCGGGGCTCGTGCCCGCGCAGGTCGACCAGGAGACGGTCGAGCGCCTGTGGTCCGCGATCGAGGCAGACCCGACGATCGAAGTGGTCGTCGATGTCGAGACCGGGCGCGTCTATTCGGAGGCCGCCGGCATCGACGTGCCCTACCCAATGGACGAATTCACGCGGCACCGCCTGCTCGAAGGGCTCGACGACATCGGCCTCACCCTCCGCCATGCAGACGCTATCGATGCCTTCGAGTCGAACCGTCCTGACTGGCTGCCGGCGACCAGCGGCTGAGCAGGAAAACCCGTACTCCTCACCGACCCGTTTTGCTCGCCCGTTCGTACTACCTCGCGGACAAGGAGGAATGCGGGTGGGGTTCAAGAGGATTCTGGCGGGCGCGGGGGTCGTCGCGGCGTCGGTCGCGGCGGGACAAGTAGCGGAGGCCGCAGGCGCCGCGGGCGCGTGTCACGCGAGGAAGGACGCCACCGCATACCAGTTCAACGGCGAGGTCGAGGCGGACACAGGAGACGCCCCTCATGGCGAGTGGGAGGTCGTCCGTCATACGGGATTCTTCATCCTGGGTGGCGACCTGAACGGCCCTGGCGACGCGAAGAACGACTACGTCATCGAGCTACGCGACCACAACACTGGCGAGACCCTGTTCCAGGACGACACGCCCGACGACATCGACTTCGGCGAGGTCTACTCGGAGGAGCCCGTCGGGTGGTTCGTCGACGATGGCCGGTTGGTGTACGCACGGTTCATGGCCGCCTTCGACAAGCGAAATACGGGCGACGCACACTGCGTCGCAGATACTCCGAGCTTCACGTTCATCGCGCCGCCGGACCAGCGCGTGTGTCTCGACGAGGCGTGTGACCTGCCGCCCGGCGCGGTGATCCCGGGAGGCGGCTGATACGTGGGCCCCGGCCGGTTCGCCGTCGTCATCGCCGCCGCGGCGACCATCGCGTGGCCGGCCGCACGCGGCGGCGTCGACGCTGCCCAGTCATCTGATCGAGGACCCGTGGCGCCGCGAGAGATCGTCGACGTCAACGGCGACGGTTTCCTCGTTTCCGGTGCAACGCACGACGCCTACTCGTCGGTCGGCACTCGGGTGCACTTCGTGGCGCAGGCCGATTCGACTGACGTCGATGCCTCCTACGTCTGTGCCGCGAACTGCAGGTGGGTCGCTGCCGGCGCGACCCTGCGCCAGGTGAGACCGCCGGCTCCGGTCGAGTGGCATGGGCCGGAGCGCCTCGTCGCGCCTCGCGACTGGAGTCGGACGGCGGTGATCGTGGCGCGCTCCCCCAAAGATGCCGTCGAGGTGCGCGACAACCTCGTGGACGCGCGCGAGCTCCGGATCGTCGAGGGTGGCCGCGTCGTCGAGCGTGTCGATCTCGAAGGCTCACCCGAGGACGTGGTGAGGAGTGACGACGGCTCAACGGCCGTCGTCACCCTCCGGCACACGTCGCGGCTGAAGGGGGACCCCGGGACGGCATCCGCGTGGGTCGTGGAACGGTTCGACGGCCACTGGCGCGTGCGCATGCTGCACGACCATCGCCGGGTGCTGTGTCTGTCCACCGACGGCAAACAAGGCGTCGTCTACGACCGCGCAGGTCTGTTCGCCTACGACGTTGCCGCGGATCGTCTCGGCCCCCTGTTGCAGGCGGATTCGCCACACCTTGCCACTCGCGCCTACGGCGGGCAGCGCGCCGCGTGCCGCGTCGGGGAGGGGTTCATCGTCGTCGCCGCTTCGACCGCATCCGGTGGCTACGTGATGGTCGGGGGTCGAGTGCCCGACTCGGACTGGCTCGTGCAGCGGTTCGCCATCGACGGCTCTCGCACGGACGTGCAGCATGCACGGGGCAACGACGTCTCGATCGCACCGGACAACGGCACGCTCGTCATCGGGACAGCGGCTGGTCACCTCGAGACGCGGGCAGCAAGCGGATCCCGCAGGACGCTGGCTACCCGCGCGTGGGACGCGGAGTTCTTGCACGACGGCTCGCTGGTGTGGGTCGAGTTCGACGGCCAAGTGCACAAGATCGCGAGCGCGCAGGTGGCGGAGTGACAGGAGACCGAGCCGGCGTCTCGTGGCAGGACGTGTCGGTCACGCTGGGCGACGACGTCAGGGTCCTGGAAAGCGTGACGCTCGCCGTTGACGCGGGTGAGGTGCTCGGCGTCGTCGGTCCGAACGGCGCCGGCAAGTCGACGTTGTTCCGCGCCACGTGCGGGCTCGTCGCGTACACGGGCGAGATCGATGTCGCTGGCGAGCGTGTGCGTCCTGGCCACCCGCCCGCCGGGGTCGCCGCGCTGGTGGAGCAGCCTGCGTTCTATCCCTGGGCGTCCGGACGGCAGAATCTCGACCTGCTTGCCGCATGTCGCGGGATCGGCCGCGAGGCCGTCGAAGATGCATTGCGGGACGCCGACTTGTGGGACGTCCGTGACCGCCGCGTTCGCGCGTATTCGCAAGGCATGCGGCAACGACTCGGACTCGCATCCGTGTTCCTGTCGGGCGCGCAGGTCGTTCTCCTCGACGAGCCTGCGACCGCGCTCGACCCTCCCGCAGTCCAATGGCTCCGCGACACGGTCGCCGCGTTGCGAGACGCCGGTCGCGCGGTCCTGATCGCCAGCCATGTGCTGACGGCGGTGGAGCGCGAGGCCGACCACGTCGCTGTGCTCGCGCGCGGGGCGCTCGTGCTGCATGAACACGTCGACGCGCTCGCCGAGCGCGGCGGGCTCGAGCGGGTGTTCCTGCAGGTCGTCGGCGGCGGTACGGCTCTGTGAGCAGTCAGTTCCGTGCGCGGCTCGCGGTCGAGCTCGCAGCGATCGAGGTGCGCCTGCTCGTCGTGGCTGTCGTCGCCGTCGCGGCCGCGGAGGCGGCGCGCTCGTCGTCGGGAATGATCTCGCCGACGCCATTCTCCGCCACGGTCGACCTCCTCGCCCTCTCGGCCGCGCTGTTCGGGATGGTGTCGGCGGCGACGGTGTTCGGTCGCGACCGCGAGGCACGCTTGCTCGAACGGGTGCAAGGAGCGCGCCACCCTGCTCTGCGCGAGACACAGCTCGCGCTGTCTCTCACGCTCGCGTACGTGCTCGCGGGAGCGATGGTTCTCGTCGGCGTCGTGGCACGGGTCGTGGCAGAGGAACGCGGGGGGTCGAACGCGGACTCGCTGATCGCCACCACTCTCGCGATGCCTTTCTGGGTGGTCATCGGTGCCGCAATCACGGAGCGCGTACGGACCCGCGCCGCGGCGTTCACGTCCGTCACGATTACTGCGCTCGTCGTTCCCGGGCTCGAGCAGCTCGCGCAAGGCGCGCCTGCCGCATCGTGGTTGTTCGCCTCGACCCCGGACGCACTCGGCGACGTGATACGTGGGGGATCGAGCACGGCGATTCCCGACCTGCGCACGCCACTGGTTCCGGTACTCGGGAGCGTCGGGTGGGCACTCGCTGCGCTCGTGTACGTCGGGCGGTCCGGCCCCGCGACGCGCCCCCGCCACCCGTGGCTCGCAGGCCGGTGGCTGCGCGTTCCTCTCGTCGCGCTGGCGGTGCTGGCCGCGCCGATCGTCGGCATCGTTGGCGGGCCGGCGCTACGGGCCGCTCTCCCCTGGCAGTTGTCACCGCGGTGGGCCATCGATCAAGCGTCTGGCACGACGCCCGAGGCGGCACTCGAGACGATGTTCGAGGACCTGCGCGCCGGACGCGAGGAGGCGGCCGCTCGGGCGACGCTCGGGAACCGGCTCGACCGCGCGCTGGGGCGGTACCGCGTCGAGCTCGTACCCGTCCCGGCCGACATCGCGTTCGAGGCCGCTACAACGGCCGACGTCGCGGGTGTTGTCAGGATCGAGTGGACGAGCCGTCTCGATGATCGACGGTCCGCTGTCACTGCATGCACGACGAGGGAACCGTCCGGGTGGAAGCTCGTGACGTTCATCGACCTCGGCACGTGCCCCGCGGCGATATGACCGTCCGGGTCGTCGCACGCCAGCTCGCCGTGGTCCGCCAGAGCGCCGCGCATCGAGTCGGTTCGGTCGCCGCGGTGCTGCTCGGCGCGGCGACGGCGATCTACCCGCTCGGCACCTCCGCTGCGGCCGGAGGCGAGGGTGCGCTTGCCGGCGCGTCGAGCGGGCTGGCCACCGGGCTCGTCGTCTGCGTCTTCGTGGCCGCCGCGATCGCGACATCGCACGTCGGCTGGGACGAGGAGGAGGGCACGGCCCGCCAGTTGTTCCTCGCGGGTCTTGCGCCGCCGCGGCGGCGTATCGGCTGGATCGCCGCCGCATCAGTCGGCGCCGTGGAGATGATCCCGCTCGCCGCGCTCGGCGGCGCGCTCGCGGCCGCCGCGCAAGGCCTCGACGGCGGCGCGTTCCTCGGCCACGGTTGGTTTCCGGGCGTCGGGGCCATCGTCGCCATCGCGGGCGCGTTCTACACCGCGGTCCTCGGGGCGGCAGCGGCTGCCGCGCTGCGAGCGGGCGCGCCAGCGACGGTGCTCGTCGCCGCGGGGTTCGCGTTCTTCTTCTTCCTGCTCGCCGTGTTCAACCAGGAGTCACCGCTGCGGCACGTCCTCGAGGTGTCGCCGTACGCACCGCTCTGGGCGTCGGCGTTGCCTGCAGGTCACAGCACGTACCTTCTCGACATGCACCCGCTCTACCGGTTGGCGGTCGCGGCGACGTGGTTCGCGGTCGGCGTAGGGCTCGCCGTGCGCCGGGCCGCACCCGAGGGCGGGCAGCGCCGCCGGTAGTCACCCGGTCACCCGGTCACCAGGTTCACCACGCGATCCGGCACCACGACCACACGCATGACCTCCCGCCCGTCGACCGCCGCGCGTACCTTGTCGCTCGCGACGGCCATCTCGCGCACGACGTCGTCCGCGGTGCCGGGCGCGACGCGCAGCACGTCGCGGACGCGGCCGTCGACCTGCACGACGACGTCGACCTCGTCGACCAGCAGCGCCGACGCGTCGACCTCCGGCCACGGTGCGACATGGACGGAGAACGAGCCACCGAGCCGCGACCACAGCTCCTCGGCCAGATGTGGCGCCAGAGGCGCGAGCAGCCGGACGAAGGTCGACGCGGCGGTCGCCGACGTCACCGCTGGCACGGCCTCCATGAGCCGAGCGATCGCGACGTTGTGGTGCATCGCCTCGATCGCGCCGGCCACGTCGACGACGAAGCGCGCGGGTAGGTCGTCGCCCTCCCCCGCTTCCACCGCGCGCTCCACGGCCCGCCAGGCGCGTGCGAAGAAGCGCTCGACGCCCGCGACGGCGTCGAGTTGGAAGTCGCCGCCCTGATCCCACGGCGCGCTGAACAACAGCGCGCAACGCGTGACGTCGGAACCGTGCCGGTCGACGAACTCGTCCGGCCCGATGACGTTGCCGCGGCTCTTCGACATGCGCGCCCCGCCGTGCACGATGAACCCGCCCAAGCGCACGCGCGGGAACGGCTCGTCGAACGGCACGAGCCCGAGGTCGTGCAGCGCCATGGTGACGAAGCGTGCGTACAGGTGGTGGCGCTGCACGTGCTCGGGGCCACCCGCGTAGTGGTCGACGGGCAGCGTGAGCGCCGTACGCCCGTCGTCCCACGGCGCGTCGACGACGTCCGTCGACGGGTAGCGCAGGAAGTACCACGACGAGTCGACGAACGTGTCTGACACGTCGGTCTCCCGTCGCGCCGGCGCGCCACACGACGGGCACGGCGTGCGCACCCACTCGCCCACCGACGCCAGTGGCGATGTGCCCGAGCCGGATGGCCGGAAGTCGTCGACGTACGGCAGCTCCACCGGCAGCCGATCCTCCGGCACCGCGACGGGACCGCACGCGTCGCAATGCACGATCGGGATCGGCGGGCCCCAGTAGCGCTGCCGCGAGATCAACCAGTCGCGCAGCCGGTAGCGAACGGCCGGCCGACCGACCCTTGCGACGTCGGCGTCGGTCAGCAACGGCGCGTCGACGATCGGCAGCCCGTTGGCGAGCGCGAAGGTCCGATCGCGCTCGTCGTGCGCGGGGACTCCCATCACCGAGCCGGTGCCGTAGTCGGCGACGACGTAGTCCGCGGCTACGACCGGAACGGGGTCTCCGGTGCGCGGGTGCGGGCGGGTCGAACCGGCCGCGTCATGGGCGGGCGGGACGGCCAGGAACGTGACGCCGTCGATGGTGTCGGGTCGTGTGGTGAAGACGGTGAGGTCGCCGAAGCCGATCTCCCGCCCCTCGCTGCGCCCGATCCATGCGCGCTGCAGCCGCTTCGCTCGCTCCGGCCAGTCGAGCGAGTCGAGCCCGTCGAGCAGCCGGTCCGCGTATTGCGTGATGCGCAGGAACCACTGGCGCATGACGCGTTCGGTCACGGGCGTGTCGCACCGCTCGCACCGATCGCCTTCGGTCTGCTCACGCGCCAGCACCGTCAGGCACGACGGGCACCACGTCACCGGCGCTTCGGCCAGGTACATGAGGCCGGCGCGGAACAGCTGCACCAGCAGCCACTGCGTCCATCGGTAGTAGTCCGGCCGGCTCGTGTCGACGGCGCGCGACCAGTCCCACGCGCAGCCGATCCTGCTCAACTGCGCGCGGAAGTTCTCCGTGGTCCGGCCGGTGAGGTCCGCGGGGTGACGGTCGCGCTTGAGCGCGAAGTTCTCGGTGTGGATGCCGAAGGCGTCGAAGCCGATGGGTTGGAACACCTGCTTGCCGCGCATGCGGTGGTACCGGCCGAACACGTCCGCACCCGCGTACTTGAAGACGTGCCCGACGTGCAGCCCCTCGGCGGACGGGTAGGGGAACTCGACCAGGTTGTAGAAGACGTCGGCGCGCGTGAGCCCCGGCGCGTCGAGGTCGACGCGGCTTACGCCTTCCGCGTCCCAGCGGGTGCGCCAGCGGGCCTCGACGTCGGGTACGTCGTACGGCAGCCCGGCCACCGGAGTGGTCCCGTCCCGGTCATTGCGATGCCTCCAAGCGGTTGACGGCGCTGACGACGGCGCGCAGCGACGCGGTGATGATGCTCTCGTCCATGCCGACACCCCATCGGATGCCCTCCTCGCCCCGCACCTCGACGTAGGCGACGGCTTGCGCGTCCGTCCCCGCGGTGACCGCGTGCTCGGCGTAGTCGACGACCTCGACGTCGACGGCCAGCCCGACCTGCAGCGCGTGGACGAACGCGGCGATAGGTCCGTTGCCCTTGCCTGTCACGGTGCGGTGGTCGCCGTCGACGAGCAGTTGCGCGGTGATCGTCGAGCCTTGGTCGGACGTCGTCGACTCGTGCGCGAGCAGCTCAATGCGGGCTTGTTGCGGGAAGTACTCCGCGAGGAAGGCGTCCCACATGGCGTTGGGCGTGATCTCGGTGCCGGTGTCCTCGGTGATCGTCTGGATCGCCTTCGAGAACTCGATCTGCAGGCGGCGCGGCAGATCGAAGCCGTGCTCCGCCTTCATCACGTAGGCGACGCCGCCCTTGCCCGACTGGCTGTTGACGCGGATGACCGCTTCGTACGTGCGCCCCACGTGCTTCGGGTCGATGGGCAAGTACGGCACGCCCCACGTGTCGTAGTCGTCGCCGAGCGCGTCGAAGCCCTTCTTGATCGCATCCTGGTGCGAGCCCGAGAACGCGGTGTACACGAGGTCGCCTACGTAGGGATGGCGCGGGTGCACGGGCAGGCGGTTGCAGTACTCGGCCGTGCGGCGCAGCGCGTCGATGTCGGAGATGTCGAGGCCGGGGTCGACGCCCTGGCTGAACAGGTTCATCGCCAACGTGATGATGTCGACGTTGCCGGTGCGCTCGCCGTTGCCGAAGAGCGTGCCCTCGACGCGGTCGGCCCCGGCCATCACGCCGAACTCGGCGGCGGCTACCGCCGTGCCGCGGTCGTTGTGCGGGTGAAGGCTCAGGCACACCTTGTCGCGGTTCGCGACGTGGCGGTCGAAGTACTCGATGACGTCGCCGTAGATGTTGGCGGTGTACATCTCGACGGTGGCCGGCAGGTTGAGGATGATCCGCTTCTCGGTGGTCGGCTCGATGACGTCGGTGACCGCCTCGCAGATCTCGATCGCGTAGTCGATCTCCGTGCCCGTGAAGCTCTCCGGCGAGTATTCGTAGCGGACGTCGGTCGCGGCGAGCACGTCCTTCTCCAGCTTGCGCGCCAGCTTGGCGGCGTCCACCGCGATCTGGGTGATGCCGTCCTTGTCGAGACCGAACACGACGCGTCGCTGCAGGATCGACGTCGAGTTGTAGAAGTGCACGATCGCCCGCGGCGCGCCGACGAGACACTCGTACGTGCGCTCGATGAGCTCGGGCCGGCACTGGGTGAGCACCTGGATCGTGACGTCGTCGGGGATGAGATCGCCCTCGATCAGCTGGCGGACGAAGTCGTAGTCGGGCTGGCTTGCCGACGGGAACCCGACCTCGATCTCCTTGAAGCCCATGGCGACGACGGTCTCGAACATGCGCAGCTTGCGCGTCGGGTCCATCGGGTCGATCAGCGCCTGGTTGCCGTCGCGCAGGTCGACCGAACACCACACGGGTGCCTTCTCGATCTGGCGGCTCGGCCACGTCCGGTCCGCGAGCGCGAGCGGCAGCGGCCGGAACGGCGTGTACTTCTCGAAGGGCATCTTCTTCGGCTGCGCGGGCTGCGGGGGCATTTCGATCCTTTCAGGAGCAACAAAAAACCTCCTGGCACGTAGGCGCAGGAGGTCGTCGGCGAGCCGGGGTGGGGCTCGCCGTCAGGTAAGGAGGAGGCCGATCAGGCAGGTCGTCTCGACGCAGGGGTACATGACGTCCCCATGCTACCCCGCCCGCGGCGGCGACGGTCAAGGGTCGTCCTGGTCGTGGCGCCAGATGGCGACGAACGCATCGGTCACCGCTTGGTTCGTCCAGCCGTCGCGCCCGCGTGGATCGAACGGACGACGTTCGCGGTCGACACTCGCGACGACGAGGCCGGGCTCGTAGGGCTCGGCCGACGCGACGACCGTTCCGTCGGGATCGACGATCGCGGTGAGCCCCGCGCTCACGCGGTCGCCTCGTCGGCCTGCGACGTCCGCGGCGATGAGCGTCGTGGTCGTGTCGACGGCTCGCGCGACGAGCAGGTTGCGGCCGCGCGGCTCGAGGCGCGCGTAACGGTCGGGCGGGTGCGCGCCGAAGACGGGGACGCACAGGATCGCGGCGCCGCGCTCGGCGAGGACGCGAGCCGGTTCGACGTACCACGTGTCGTTGCAGATCGCGATGCCAATGCGCGTGCGCCCGGCGTCGAAAACGGGTAGCTCGGTGCCGGCGGAGAGCGCGGTGCGGTAGCCCGGATAGACCTTGCGGTACACGCCCACGACCGATCCGCCCGCGAGGATCGCGGCGCTGTTGAACAGCAGGCCGGCGGGAGCGCGCTCGGTGAACCCGAGCACGGTCGTGAGCGACGGGTGGTGCAACGGGCGAACGACGTCGTCGAGCTCGGTGAGGGTGAGGGCGACGTCGTCGAGCGAGTCGCCGTTCGACTCGAACGCGAGCCCGCCGACGATCGCTTCGGGGCACACCAGCAACTCGACGCCTCGCGTGACGCACTCGGTGACGCGGTCGGCGATCAGCTCGATCGCGTCCATCGACCCGAATGGGAGGAGCGGCGCCTGGAAGGCCGCGACCTTCATCATGGTCGTCTCCGTCTCCGTCATCGACGGAGGTTCGCGCGCGTGCCGGCGGCGGCGCGGTGACCGCCACGGCAAGGCGGGTACGGTTGCCGCATGGTTCGGCGGTCGTTCCGCATCGGCTTGCGCCTCGGGCTGCTGTTCGGGGTCGCATTCGCCGTGTTCAAGACGTTGCAGTCGCGCCGGGGTGGCGGGGAGCCCGCGGCCGAGCCTTGGCAGCCGATCGTCGACACGCCGCGGCCGCGGCCGCGGCCCGAGCCGTCGGCCGAGCGGGCAGCGCCGACGCCCGTCGTGCGGCCGACCGACGAGGTCGGCGAACCCGTGAGCGAGCCACCGGCGGTCGAGCGCGAGATCGAGGTCGCCGAGGTCGACGGCGCCGACCTCGAGGCGGTCGCGGACGACATCGTCGAGCCGGAACCGGTGGCGAAGTTCGAGCCGGTCGATCTCGACTCGGTCGAGCCAGAGGCCGAGCCCGAGCGCTCGCGGCTGGAGATGCCGGCGGTCGACCCTGTCCCCGACGTGATCGCGCCCGCTGCGAACGCGCCGCTCACGCCGCTCGACATCCTGCCCGCCGACGCGCCCCCTCCCGCGGTGGCCGAGGTCGCGAAGAAGCCGGCCAAGACGATCAAGGCGGCGAAGAAGGCCGCGAAGGCCGCCGCGAAGAAGGCCGTGCGCAAGAAGGCGGCCCCTCCCGTCGCCGAGGCGCTCAACACCCCGGCGACCGTGCCCGACGCGGCGACCGAACCGATCCCCGTCATCGCTCCGCCGTCTGCGCTGGAGCCGTACGTCGAGCCCGTCGCCGGCGTCTGCCCGACCAGCCATCCCGTCAAGGCGAAGTTGAGCAGCCGCCTCTTCCACTTGCCCGGCATGTTCGCCTACGACCGCACCCGCGCCGACCGCTGCTACGTCGACGCCGACGCCGCCGAGGCCGACGGCTTCACCCGCTCGCGGCGGTAGTCACTCGGCCCCCAATCTCGTTCTGGGTGCAGAAACTTGCGCATAGCGCAAGTTTCTGCACCCAGAACGCAGGGCGGGAACGCTGGTGGCTGCGTCAGCCGGCGTTGACGACGAGGACGTCGAGGATGCCGGGGTGCCCGGCGAGGCGGTCGCGGAGCGACGAGGGGATCTCGTTGTCGCTGGTGATGACGGCGAGGGCGGTGCCGCCACCAGGCGACCGGCCGAGGCGCATGTCGGCGATGTTCACGCCCGCCTCAGCCACCGTCGCGGTGACGAGGGCCATCATCCCGACGCGGTCGTCGTTGCGCACCACGAGCAGGTGGTCGGCGAGCGGGATCTCGATGTCGTGCCCGTCGAGCATGACGATCCGGGCGTCGCCTCGCTTGCCCGTCAGCGTCCCGGCCAGCGCGTGATCGCCGCCAGACAACGACACGAGGTTCACGTACTCGTCCGAAACCGTGGTCGTCGACTCCCGTACCTGCATGCCGTGCTCCTCGGCGAGCTGCGGCGCGTTGACGTACGACACGGGGTCGTCGGACGCCGCGGCCAGCACCCCGCGCAGCACAGCGAGCTTCAACAGGCGGGTGTCGTGACCGGCGAGCTCGCCCTGGTACGCGATCTCCATCAGCGGCGGCAGCCCGTCGGCGAGCAGCGCGAACAACCGCCCGAGGCGTTCGGCCAGCGGCAGGAACGGCCGCACGCTCTCCGGAACCTCGGCGGCCTCGACGTTGACGGCGAAGGGGACGAAGTCGCCCCGCAGCGCGAGCACGAGTTGCTCGGCGATCATCTGGCCCGCCTTGTCCTGGGCCTCGGCGGTGCTCGCGGCGAGGTGGGGGGTGACCACCACGCTGTCGAGGCCGAACAGCGGCGACTCCGTCGTCGGCTCGGTGTCGAACACGTCGAGCGCGGCGCCGGCGATCTGACCCGTCTCGATGGCCGCCGCGAGCGCGTCCTCGTCGACGATGCCGCCCCGAGCCGCGTTGACGATCCGCAGCCCGGGCTTCGCCTTCGCGAGCAGGTCCTTGCCGATGAGCCCCGTCGTCTCCTTCGTCTTGTTCGCATGGATCGACAGGAAGTCGCTGTGCGCGATGAGCTCTTCGTAGCTGTCGACGAGCTCGATGCCGAGCTGTCGGGCGCGGTCGGCCGTGACGAACGGGTCGCGCGCGATGACCCGCATGCCGAACGCGTGCGCCCGTTGCGCGACGAGCGTGCCGATGCGACCGAGGCCGAGCACGCCGAGCGTCTTGCCGTGCAGCTCGACGCCAGCCCACCGCGACTTCTCCCACCTCCCGTCCTTGAGCGCGCCGTGCGCCTGCGGCACGTTGCGCGCCATCGCGAGCAGCAGCGCCATGGCGTGCTCCGCGGTCGACAGGCTGTTCGAGCCCGGCGCGTTCACGACCATCACGCCCCGCCGGGTGGCGGCGGCGACGTCGATGTTGTCGACGCCCGCACCGGCGCGACCGACGGCGACCAGGTCCCGCCCCGCCTCGATGACCTGCTCGGTGACCTTGGTGGCCGAACGCACGATCAACGCACCTGCGCCCGAGATCGCCTCGAGGAGGTCCTGGGGGGACAGGTCGAGGCGGACGTCGACGCCGTGGCCGGCGTCGCGCAGCAGCGCGAGACCGCTGTCGGCCAGGGGCTCGGTCACGAGGATGCGCGCCATGCCGCCATCCTCGCCGATGACGCCGTTCATCGGCGAACGCAAAAGGTTCCACTTCTTCCGGTTTCGGGTACGCGCGGACCGTGGGCAACCGACCCGACCTCGCGACATCCGACCGCCAGTCGAAGACGCTGCTCGTCGCGTTGCTGCTCGCCGCCCTGGTCGTCTTCCTCTGGCTCGTCGCGTCGCTGACGTCGTCGGCCTTCGGCTGAACCAGCTCAACCAGCCGATTCAACCGGCGACGAGCGCGCCGAACCTCGTCAGGGCCTCGACGATCCCCGGCGCGGCGGCGACGGCGTCCGCCGGCGGGCGCAGCTTCTCGTAGGCGTCGGCCGTCGACATGGCGAGCGACCCGGCGCACACCGCGAGCGCCCGATGGTCGAGGGACCCGAGCGCCCACCCCCACAGCGCGTCGATGCCGTCGCGGGTCGCGACCCCTTCGGCCAAGCCCAGAAGCACGAGCTCGGCGACGTCGTACTCCACCGGGCCCGGACCGACCTTGTGCGCGTCGACGAGCCACAAGGACCGCCCGTCGTGGATCGTGTTCGAGAGGTTGAAGTTCCCGTGGACGTAGTCGGCCTCCGGCGACCGCCACCCCTCGCAGGCCGCCGCGATGGTGTCCACCAACCCGACCAGCTCGTCGCCGCGCGGAAAGCTCGTGGGAACGCGCTGCCGGTAGCCGGTCCAGTCCTCGAACACGACACCGGCGGCCCACTCACCCCAGCCACCCGAACCGTCGCCCAGCCCTCGCTGCACGGTCAGCAGCTCGACCATCTCTTCGGCGACGGCGCGGTCGATAGCCGCCGGTCGTGCACCGTCGACGTACTCCTGCAGCACCCACACCGCGCCGCCTGCGTTCTCCCCGACGGCGAGCCAGCGAGGCGTGCGCCACCCCGCGGCGATTGCCGCATCGATGCGCTCCGCCACCGCGATCACCCGCTCCTGCTCCGTGGCATGAACCTTGAGCACCGCGCGCTCGTCACCGCGACGCACCAGCCACGCGCCCTCGTTCCAGCCGCCCGCCAGCTCGCGTTCGATCTCGTAGTCGGCCGGGTCGACGGCCGTCAGAGGAACCCCTTCTCCGGCCCGCTGTCCCTGAACGCGTCGACGAACCTCGCCATTGCCGCGTCGTCGTGGCCGTCGCATCGCAGGCGGCGCTCCCACGCGGTGACGGCGTACGTCGTCGGCAGCCCTTCACGCGGCACGACGATCAGTTCGCGACCGAAGCGCTCGCTCAGCCCGTTGAGCACGTCGTCCCGCGCGCCGTCGCCGTACCAGAGGACGGTGAACCCGCGGCGCATCGAACGCACCAGCGCGCGGTCCGCGGGCGGTGGTTCACCCTTGCGGTAGAACCCGGGCTCGGCCGCGTCCCCGGCAGGTTCCCCGCCCGCGGGCGGGTCGGCCGTCGGGTCCGTGTCGTAGTCGCACCCGCCGG
>DASVEG010000078.1:0-5075 GCA_036380695.1 Acidimicrobiales bacterium | reverse complement strand
GATCTCGCGCACCTCCCAGTGCGGCGCGTCGCCCTTGATGCCGATGCCGTACACGACCCAGATCCAGCCCATCACCGCGCACCAGCCGGTGAACCCGGCGGCGGCGAGGAGGAACCCGAGCTTCGCGCCAGTGTTCGTGGCCAGGAGCAGGTAGACGCTGCCGACGAGGATCGCGAACGCCACGAGCACGATGAGGAAGCCGCGGACCTGCGGGTCCCATGCGAGCGCAGCGAGCACGGCGCCCATCACAGCCCCCTCACGTAGTCGACGATCGCCTCGATCTGCTCACGGGTGAGCGTGCCCTTGGTGGCGAGCTGCCCGTCGGACTCGTCCGCATCCGTCGGACCGAAGCCGGGCATGCCGCCACCCTCGTTGCCGCCCATACCGCGCACGCCGTAGGGGCGGCCGTACTTGGTGCCCTGCTCGATGAACTCGATCATGTCGTCGCGGTTCGGGAACTGGCGAAGGGTCAACCCGTTGGTGAGGTTCGGCCCGAACGCACCGCCAGCCATGACGTCGGGCTCGCCGTACGACCAGCCCTTCGTGTGGCACCGCGCGCACTGGGCCCGGAACAGGCTCTCGCCGCTGTCGGTCGCGATACCGGCGGCCTGCGCTTCCGCGGCCGATTCCTCCGTCGCGATCTTCCGCGCCTCGTCGTCGCTGATCTGGATGCTCTCGATGTAGTTGACGAGATCGTCGATCTGCTGCGCGTTCATCGGGCCGCCACCCTCGACGCCCCACGCGGGCATCGGCGTGTTGACGCGCCCGTAGACGAGGATGTTGCGGACCTCGTCGCGCGAGAAGCGCTTCAGCACGTTGTCGAGCCGCGGTGCGTCCCACTCCACCTGGCGGGTGCGACCGAGGTAGTCCTCGATCGTGTACGGCGCGGGGCCCCCCGTCGCCTGCATGCCGCCGTGGCAAGTCGCGCACCCGAAGTGCGCGCCGTGCTCCGGCGAGTCGGTCGGCAGGAAGAGCTGACGGCCGCGCTCGACCGACTTCGAGAGGAACTCCTCTTCCGCTCCTGCCTGACGCGACGGCTCGTTGAGCCAGTACACGAGGGGGCCGACGGCCGAGATGATGAGGAGCACGAGGGCCCACCCGAGGAACCGCTCGAGGCGAGGGCCTTCGAGCGCTTCGTCGTCGTAGTACGGCTTGCGGTTGGGCGCGAGCTCGATCTCCGAGCCAACGGGGTCGTCGGGGTCACGATGGCGCGCGGTGACGACGACGTAGACGATCCACGCGACGACGATCGCGGCCGCGACGGCAACGCCGATGCGCTGGGCCGTGCCGCCTGACGCCCCTTCCGCGGGTTGGGCGGCCTGTGCGAGGAGGAAGTACGACTTCATGCGCAGTGCGGGCCCTCCGCTTGCTGGCCGATGGTGTCGACGCCGACGGGGGGACCTTGCACGACCTGCTTGGTGTCGACGACGACGGCGCCGCCGTCGACCGAGACGCTGAACCGGTCGAGACCGCGGGGCGCGGGGCCGCCGGTCTTCTCGCCGACGGAGTTGTACTGCGAGCCGTGGCACGGGCACTCGAACCACTGCGAGGTCTTGCACCACGGCACGCGGCAGCCGAGGTGGACGCACTTCTGGTACAGCGCGACCACGCCTGCTTCCATGCCTTCGAGCACGCCGCCCGAGTAGGCAGCCTTGGCCTTCGAGACGTCACCCTTCGGGTACGGGTTCAGGTAGAAGCGGCCCTCCGGCACGTAGAACGGCTCGCGGGCGTCGTTGATCTGGCCGAGGATGTCGGTCAGCTGACCGGCGCGGATCTTCGAGCCGAAGCCACCCGACAGCGTCGGGTACAGGAACGCGATGACCGTCGTGCCGAAACCGGCGAGGCCGATCGCGAACATCGCCGTGATCGACCGGTTGAAGAACTGACGGCGCGTGACGCCGTACGCCTCGGGATCGAGCGGCTCGCGCGGAGCGGGCGGCGCAGGGCGCGTCTCGACGAGCACGCGGCTCTCGGCGCGCTCGATCTCGCGACCGGTGCGCCGCGCGTTGTCCTCCTCGCGGATCGCTTGGATGCCCTTGTCTTTCTTGCGCGTCTCGCGTGACAGCGCGCCAACGGCGGCAGCCCGATCGCGCGAGCGGGTCGTCACGAAGGTGAAGACGCCGCCGAGCACGACGAGGGCGATGACTGCGATGAAGAACACGTTGCTCATCGGACCTCGCTCGACCTAGAGATCGAAGATCTCGTGGACGCCCTGGCGCCACGGGTAGATGAAGTTGAAGCCCTCGCCGCGGAAGAACGACCCGATGATGACGAGGACCGCCCAGAACATGAGGAAGAGCGTCATCAGGACGATGGCGAACTTGCGGTCTTCCGGCTTGTTCGACGGGTTCTTGTCGATGTAGCCGGCTGCCCCGAGCACGATCAGCCCGATGCCGGGGATCGTCACGCCGGCCACCATCGGGTGGAACATCGTGAGCAGTTCCTGCAGGCCGAGGAAGTACCACGGTGCCTTCGACGGGTTCGGCGTCAGGTTGAAGTTCGCCATCCCGAGCAGGGGCGCGTTCACGAACGTCGAGAAGACGAGCAGGAACGCGGTGCACGCGAGCGAGGCGACGAACTCGGCGAGCAGCAGGTGCGGCCACGTGTGGACCTTGTCGGTCGGCACGGCCTTGACGTCCTGGATCGACCCGGCCTTGACGACGGTGAGAAGCCGCTGGGTGTGACCTGCCGGGCCTACTGCGGCGCCGGCAGGCGCGCCCGTAGCCGCGGCGGGCCGGGCCGCGACCGCGGTTCCCGTCGCCGCGCCACCGCCCTCGCCGGTGAGGAGCCGCGCCGGGATCTTGTCGGGATCGTCGTCGGCCGCGCTGCCGCCGCCCGCACCGCCATTGCCGCCGTCACCCGCGCCGCCGCCGTCCGCCTTCTTCTCGGCGCGCGCCTTCTGCGAGCGCTTGAGGAGGTGTTCGGGGATCTCGGTCATGTGTCGATCCTCCTCTGCCTACAGGGGCCCACTGATGCCGCCGTCCTTGCGCACCCGCCAGAAGTGGATCGCCATGAAGATCACGATCACGAACGGGAGCATGAGGACGTGGAGCACGTACCAACGGAGCAAGGTGTCGGTGCCGATCTCGACACCTCCGAGCAGCACGAAGCGCACCTGCTCTCCGAAGACGGGGGTGTACCCCATCATGTTCGTGCCGACGGTGACGGCCCAGAGCGCGAGCTGGTCCCACGGCAGCAGGTAGCCGGTGAACGACAGCAGCAGCGTGAGCTGCAACAGGATGATGCCGATCACCCAGTTGAACTCTCGGGGCGGCTTGTAGGCGCCGTGGTAGAAGACCCGCGCCATGTGCAGGAAGACCGACAGCACCATGAGGTGCGCGGCCCACCGGTGCATGTTGCGGACGAGCAAGCCGAACGCCACCGCGGTGTGCAGCGTCGCGATGTCGTCCCACGCCTGCGCGGCCGTCGGCCGGTAGAAGAACATCAGGAAGATGCCGGTGACCGTCAGCAGGATGAAGAGGAAGAAGCTCAGGCCACCGAGGCAGAGCGTGTAGCTGACCTTGACCGCGTGCCGCTTCACCTTCACCGGGTGCAGGTGGTAGAGGACCGAGTTCATCACGACGTACGACCGGTTCCTCGGGCTGTCGGTGTAGCCCTTGCGGAAGATCGACCCCGGCCGGAAGACCGACGTCCAGAACTGCGACCCCTGGAGCCAGTCGGCCATTGCCTGGGGCTTCGGCAGCCGGTCTCGAACGCTTATGCGACGTGCCACGTACGTCTCCCTTAGAACCGCATGCCGTAGGCGTAGCCGTGCTTGTTGTCCCGCTGGTGCGGGTCGCCCTCGCGGGGCGCGACGCCTGCCTTGCCCATGATGATGACGCCGGTCGGGCACCGGTCGACGCAGAGGCCGCAGCGGGTGCAGACGTCCTCGTCGACGACGAAGATCACGTGGTCGTCGGGGTCGATGCCGGGTTGTTCCGTCGCGATCGCCTCGGCCACGGTGCCCGCGTCGAGCATGTGGATGCACTTCCACGGGCAGATGTCGACACAGCCCTCGCACATGATGCACTCGGCCTGGTCGATGTGGAGGAACTGCTTGGGCTTGACCGACTTCGCGAGGTCGTCTGGGGCGATCTCCGACAGCACGTAGTCGCCGGGGAAGTCGGGGAGCGGCGGGTTGGCATCGGTGCGCGCCACGGCTACGCCCTCCTCACCAGCGGCCGCCCGAACGCGGACGTGAGCTCTGGCGTCTCCGCCGCCTTCTTGCCGCGGCGCTGCCACGAGAGCCACATGAGGATCTGCGCGACGAGGAACACGATGTAGATGCCGGAGGCGATGATGTCGCGCAGCACCTGGGCGGTGATGACGAACTGGCCGTTCGGCAGGGGGACGCCCTCAGGGAAGAGCGTGTTGCCCTCGGCCGAGAACACCGTGTTCTCGGTGTCGCCGAACGCCTTGCCGATCGGGCCGGCGGGGATGCCGATCTTGTCCGACCGCCACTTCAGGTCGTTGTCCGCGTAGGTGAGGAACTGGTGGGGGACGATGCCGTACACCAGGAACATCAACGTGAACACGAACACGCCAGCGGCGAAGGCCTCGCCCCACGTGAGGGGGGTGCCGGGAGCCCGGCGGCGGCTCACCCGGACGACGACCGCAGTCATCACGATGGTGAGGATCAGGGATGCCAGAAACGCGACCACGGTGGAGTGCCCTGTGCCCTTCCCTCTTCCGCTTTCCTGGGCCACGATCGGCCCGGACGTCTCCTCGTGAAACCCTTCACATTGTAGGCCGAACCTGCGACCCACGGCCCACCCGGTGCGACGGCGGTCGTTTTAGCACGGGGTTTCTCGGGCCACCTATTCGATCCGCGACGCCCTCGCGCACTTGGTGGAGGGCCGACGAGCGCGCCTACAGTCAGCGCCGTGACGGAGGTCCCCGAACACCTTCTCCGCCGGTCGCGACAGGCCAAGGCCGCGGCGAAGGGCGGCACCGACCAGGGCACCGAAGCCGGCGCGCCGGCGACGGAGGCCGCGGCATCGTCGAGCGCCGTCGAGCCGGCGGCTGCCGCGTCGCCCGCCCCCGCGGGAGGCGGCGGTGGCGGGGGGCGCGCGCCC
>DASVEG010000077.1:0-3793 GCA_036380695.1 Acidimicrobiales bacterium | reverse complement strand
CGGCGTCGAGCAACTGCTCCGCCTTCGCCTTCATCCGGTCGAGGTGCTCGTACGACCGTTCGAGGTGGGCCTGTTCGGCCTCGAGCTCCGGGTCGGTGTCGAGGTCAGCGGCCATAAGGGCGGACGACGCTAGGGACGCCGCCGCAGGCGGTCAAGCACATTCGGGCGCGATTCCGGCGAGATCTCGCCGGAATCGCGCCCGAAATGCGCTGGAGGGCAAGGGTTCAGCCGCGGCCTTCGCGGTTGTCCGAGAGGTCTTCCTCCTTGTTGCCGGCGCGCGGGCGCTCGGCGGTCCGCTCGTTGTCGAGGGTGCCCTCCTCGGCACGCTCCTGGTCGCGGGCGGCCGCGGCACCGAACTGCTGATCGTTCCAGCGTTCCTGGTCGGACGATGTGTCTTGCAGCTTGCGGTCTTCCATGGGAAGGGTTGTTCCCGATGCCCCTCGACGAGTACCGCCGTATGCGAGATTTCGAGCGGACCGCGGAGCCGTCGGGCTCGGACGACCCCGATCGCGAGATGAGCGAATGGGAGCGGCGGGGCGAGCCGAGGTTCGTCGTGCAGGAGCACCACGCCACGGCGCTGCACTGGGACTTCCGGCTCGAGCGCGATGGCGTGCTGGTGTCGTGGGCCGTGCCGAAGGGGCTGCCTCCGGACCCGCGGGTCAACAACCTGGCGGTGCACACCGAGGACCACCCGCTCAGCTACATCGACTTCGCGGGCGAGATCCCGAGGGGTGAGTACGGCGGCGGCACGGTGCACCTGTGGGACCACGGCACGTACGAGGAGCTCAAGTGGTCGGACCGCGAGGTGATGGTCGACCTGCGCGGCGAGCGCGCCCGCGGCAAGTACGTCTTGTTCAAGACCGACGGGCGTAACTGGATGATGCACCGCATGGACCCGCCGGAGGACCCGTCCCGCGAGCTCGTGCCCAGCGATGCGCGCCCCGTCGAACCCGTCGAGACGGCTACGCCTCCGACCGGCGACGTGCGCTACCTCGTCGTGTGGCCGGCGTCGACCCGCGTCGCCGTCGCGGTCGACGGCGGGCGGTGCACCGCGAGGCGTGCGGATGGTCGTGACGTCGGCGACGACTGGCCGGTGCTCCGCCCGTTCGGTCGCGCCGTCGGGTCGTTGCCCGTCGTCCTCGTGGGCCAGCTCGTGAAGACGAAGGGCGGCAAGAAGGATCCCGGCAACCTCTTCGTCGAGGACGTGGTGTGGCTCGACGGTCACGCCACGACGCCTCTCCCCTTCTCGACGCGACGGTCGCTGCTCGAGCGGCTCGACCTCGATGGCGACGGTTGGACGATCGCACCCGTCTACGACGACGGCGGCGTGCTGCTCGACGCGGCGCGCGCCCAGGGCCTCCCCGGGGTGCTCGCCATCCGGGCGGGTGCGCCCGCAGACGAGCCGCCCGCCTTCGTTCGCCCGTAGACCCGCTCTACAGGCCCGCTATCCGTCACCGAGGTGCCCTCCAGGGGCCGTGACCGACGGAAAGCGAACCTTGGGGGCGGGCGGTGGGAGCCCGCTGGCTCGATCAGCGGTGGCGAAGTGGGAGCGCATAAGGTCGGCCATCTCGGCCGGACGTTCGCACTCGAGCACGTGGCCGGCGCCTTCGTAGGTGACGAGCTCGACGCCGAGACGCTTGGCGAGCAGGACGCCGTTCTCGTACAGCACGAACGGGTCGCGCTCGCCGTGCGCGACGACGATGGGCACGTGCGTCGACCGGACCGCGTCTTCGTCGGGGTCCCACGCCGCGATCGCCTGCATCTGGCGCATGTACGCGAGCGGTGGCGTCGCCTGCTCGATCGAGAGCTGGGTCTCCTCGTCGATCACGTCGGGATGCGCTTCCCAGAAACCGGGGCCGGCCAGCTTCGCCCACACCGGCCGGTCGTCGCCCGGCGACGAGAACAGCAGCGACACCTCGTCGTCGCGCACCGCGATGGAGGCGCCGCCCCAGGTCGAGAAGAGCACGGCGGCGCGCACGCGATCACGTCCTGCGATGCGGACGATCTCCTGGGCGATCATGCCGCCCATCGAGATACCAGCCAGGAAGAAGCGCTCGTGGCCAAGGTCGGTCATCAGCGCCAACGCGTCTTCGGCCACGGCGGTGAGCGTGAACTCCGCGGCGGACGGCCCGGTGCCGCCCGTCTCCCTGTTGTCGAAGGTGACCACGGTGAACTCGTTCTCGAGCAGTGGCGTGACCCTCCGCCAGCGCTTGCCGGTCTGACCGAGACCCGACACGAGCAACAGCGGATCGCCGGTGCCAGCAACCTCGTAGGCCACCTTCATGGTCGTCCGTCACACTCCTCGGTCGCGCGTTGCAGCGTGTATACGCACGAGTATACAGTTGGCCAATGACGTCGCCGCACAGGCGACGAGGGGGTGTTGCGTGACCACGCTGCAGACCGAGTTCACGGCCGAAGAGCTCCTTGCCGATTACGACACCGTCGAGCCGCTGTTCGCCGGGGGCGTGCGCTGCCACGGCGGGTTCGACGAGTCGGGCGCGTACGTGTCGCCGCGTACGAAGCACCGGGTGCCCGCGATCGAGGCGTGGCAGCAGAAGCACCGCGAGGACTTCGGCAAGGACGTCGTCGACATCCCGCTCGAGACCTGGCCGGAGAACTTCCCGAACATCGACCAGGCGCGTTACCTCATCGAGGCCGGCGTGCGCGAGCCGCTCATCGCGACGCTGACCCGCATCGGCACCGTCGAGGGATTCGGCGCGAACATCCGCTACCTCGCTCCCGGCGACATGCAGCGGCACTTCGAAGAGTCGATAGAGGGCACGGCGATCGATCACCTCGGCAAGGGCCTGTTCGAGGCCCACGGGCGCGACGAGGCGGGGTGGGAGAAGGAGGCCGGCCACATGGACATGTGGTTCGCGGCCCGCGACATCGCGTTCGAGAACCCCACGGCCAAGGTCGACATCGAGGGGATGCTGCAACGGATGGGGTTCGGCCAGGGCCCGAGCGGCAACGGCCCGAGCATCTTCGAGCGAGCGTTGCCGACCGACATCGACGAGAACCTCGAGATGATCTGCAGCCTCATGACGCGGGTGCTGTTCATCGAGATCCAGGCGTTCCACTCGTTCCGCTGGGCCGAGGCGTGGTTGAGCGATCCGAAGCTCGTCGCGGGCGACGGCGAGGCGGCGCGCCTCGTCTCCTACATCCGCAGCGACGAGACGCCCCACGTCGGCTACCTCAAGACGACGTTGACCGAGATGCGCGACCGCACGTGGATCGGCGCGTCCGGCAAGAAGTACGACGGGGCCGAGATGCTCGGCCGCATTTGGAACCGCAACCTCGAGCAGTCGCTCGGTGCGGGCCGGGCCCAGACGCGCAAGGCCGTCCTCGGTGAGGTCGAGCACTGGGCGATGAAGCGTCCGAACGGCAAGGAGATCCTCGAGCAGTTCCACGCGCTCGGGCCGGACGAGCCGGACACCGCGGCGGCCACGGCCGCGGCCGCCGTCACGTACTAGGGGAGCGAACCAGCGATGAAGTTCGGCATCTTCTACGAGCACCAGTTGCCTCGTCCCTGGGAGGACGGCGACGAGCTGAAGCTCATCCAGGACGCGCTCGAGCAGGTCGAGCTCGCGGACGCGCTCGGCATCCAGTACGTCTGGGAGGTCGAGCACCACTTCCTAGAGGAGTACTCGCACTCCTCGGCACCTGAGGTGTTCCTGGCGGCCGCGAGCCAGCGCACGAAGAACATCCGCCTCGGCCACGGCATCGTGCAGCTCACCACGAACAGCCCTGCGCGAGTCGCGGAGCGGGTGAGCACGCTCGACCTGCTGAGCCA
>DASVEG010000076.1:0-3311 GCA_036380695.1 Acidimicrobiales bacterium | reverse complement strand
GTCTTCGACGTCGCGGTGGACGGAATGCAGCAAGCACCCCGGCTCCTGCCGCGATCGCCGGACGTGTTCGAGCGACAGCCGGATCGCCTCGTCGATGGTGTCGACCCGCGCCCGGATACTGCCCGTCACGATGACCACGTTGCCGGTCCCGCTCAGCCCTGGCGCTGGTAGCGCGCGATCTCCGCCCGGCCCACGACCATGTGGTGCACCTCGTCCGGCCCATCGGCCAGCCGGAGCGTTCGCTGCGACGCGTACATGTCGGCGAGCGGCGTCCATTGCGACACGCCCGTCGCGCCATGGAGCTGGATCGCCTGGTCGATGATCTGGCACACGCGCTCGGGAACCATCGCCTTGACGGCGCTGACCCACACCCGCGCTTCCGCGTTGCCCATCAGGTCCATCGCCTTCGCGGCCTTGAGCACCATGAGCCGCATCGCTTCGATCTCGATGCGCGCACGCGACACCCACTCGGTGTTCTTCCCGAGCGCGATGAGGGGCTTGCCGAACGCCTCGCGCGACAAGCCGCGTTCGACCATCAGCTGCAGCGCCTTCTCCGCCGCGCCCACCGATCGCATGCAGTGATGGATGCGCCCGGGCCCGAGGCGGAGCTGGCTGATCTCGAACCCCCGACCCTCGCCGAGCAGGATGTTCTCCTTCGGCACGCGCACGTCGGTGAACCGCAGGTGCATGTGGCCGTGGGGCGCGTCGTCCCTGCCGAAGACGTGCATGGGCCCGAGCACCTCGACGCCGGGCGTGTCCATCGGCACGAGGATCTGCGACTGCTGGAGATGCGACGCCGCGTCCGGGTTCGTCCGGACCATGACGATCATGATCTTGCAGCGAGGGTCGCCGGCGCCCGAGATGTAGTACTTCTCGCCGTTGATCACCCACTCGTCGCCGTCGAGCACCGCGGCGCACGCGATGTTCCGCGCGTCCGACGACGCGAGGTTCGGCTCGGTCATCGCGAAGGCCGACCGGATCTCGCCGTTCAGCAGCGGTTCGAGCCACTGCTTCTTCTGCTCGGGCGTGCCGACGCGCTCGAGCACCTCCATGTTGCCGGTGTCCGGCGCCGAGCAGTTGAGGCACTCCGACGCGAGCGGGTTCTTGCCGAGCTCGGCCGCGATGTACGCGTAGTCGAGGTTCGAGAGGCCCTGGCCGGTTTCGGCGTTGGGGAGGAAGAAGTTCCAGAGACCGTTGGCCTTGGCCTTGTCCTTTACGCCTTCGAGCAGCTCGAGCTGACCGGGCGCGTACGACCAACGGTCGGTCCGGGTCGCCCCGAGCGCGAAGTACTCCTTCGACATGGGCTCGACCTCGTCGGCGATGAACGCCTTCACCTTGTCGAGGAGGGGCCGGGCCTCGGCCGACATGCCGAGGTTGAAGAGCTCGCCTCCGAAGTCGTCGACGTTGAGCGGGTTGGCAGGCATGCGCAGTTTCTAGGCCGTCGTCGGCGTGTCCGCAGGAGGCGCAGGAGGTGACGGTGCGCGCCTTGGGCGGTACCGTGGCCCCGACAGCGCGGGGAGGTCGACGATGCACACGCGAATGCGGGTGGTCGTGGTCGTAGCGGCAGTGTTCGCGGGTTTGGTCCCGCAGGCGTCGGTCGCGAGCGGCAACGGCGGGAGCGGCGCCGGCAATGGCCGGGCCGCCGACCACTGGACGCGGGCGCGAACCGCCGCCGCGGTACCGCGGGATCTCGTCGTCGACGAACGCGGCCTCGGTTACCTCCGCGGGCGGGACGGGTCTCTCACTCCCCATGGCCATGCGGTCGCGGCGGCGCCCGGCAACACCGCGAGCGACACGGCACCCCCGGTCATCGGCGCGAGGGACCCGGCTGCGGGGGCGACGATCGGCGCAACGCACGTGTTCAGCGCGGTCGTCACCGACGGCGGCTCCGGCGTGAGATCGGTGACGTTCGTGATCCGCTACCCGAACAGCACGCAGACGGAGTCGTTCGGCGCGGCCCGCTCCGGCGACGTGTGGAGCGTCTCGCTGCAGGGATTCACCGACGGCAACTGGTCGTGGCACGTCGTGGCCAAGGACTTCGCCCGCAAGGGAGGCAACACCGCGACGTCCGCGTCGACGACCTTCACCGTGGCGACCGGGGGCGGCGGCGGCGGTGGCGGTGGTGGCGGCGGCGACGTCGTGGCCAACGCCGAATGGACCGCGGGCGGCGCGGTGCAGACCGCGGCGGGGCGGATCTACTTCGAGATGCCCGCCAACACGAAGCAGACGCGATGGGTCGGCTACGTGTGCTCGGGGACCGTGGCGACCGACGGGGCGAGCGGCCGGTCGGTCATCCTCACCGCCGCGCACTGCGTGTACGACGACGTCACCAAGGCGTTCGCGCGCAACGTCCTGTTCATCCCGAACCAGGCGGGCACGAGCGGCGCGGGCACCGACGTCAACTGCGCGAACGACCCGATCGGGTGCTGGGCCCCCAGCTTTGGCGTGGTCGACAACGACTGGGCGTCGCGCACGTTCCCGGCCAACATCGCGTGGGACTACGGCTACTACGTCGTGAACGACTCGGGCGCCCACGCCGGCGCCGGATCGGGCGGCGCGCTCGACGCCGCGGCAGGGAGCCTCCCGGTCCAGTTCACGCCCCCGGCGGTCGGCGACCTCACGCACGCGCTCGGCTACTCCCGCGACGAAGACCCGCGGTTCATGTATTGCGCCGAGGGCATGGGCACCGAGGGAAGCGCCAACTGGTGGCTGCCGAGCTGCTTGCTGTCCGGTGGGTCGTCGGGCGGGCCGTGGGTGCAGCCCATGAACACGTCGACCGGATCCGGGCCGGTCGTGTCGGTGAACTCGTGGGGCTACACGGGCTCGCCCGGCATGGCGGGACCGAAGCTGTCCGGGTCGTCCGCCTCGTGCCTCATGAACGCGGCCGTCGGCGCGAGCTTCGCCAGCGCGACGAACCGGGGAACGCTGCCGGCAGCCTGCTGACGCTTCCTTCTCGCGCGCCCCGCGTCATTGAACGGTCAAACCGTTCAACAGGGGAGGCTGTAGTGGCAACGATGGCGAGACGGCCCGGGCGCCAGCGGCAACGGCGAGGCGATGCTCTGCATCGAAGCGCCCACCATCAGCCGCCGGGTCGCCGTCGTCCTCCCGCCGGCCTGAGCGCCGGGCGCCGCCCCGTCCCCCGTCGCCGCGGCGGCGATTGGGGGAGGGGACAGGGCGGCACCCGAGGTCACGCGTGCCGGCGCCTCGCGCACTCGCAGTACTCGAGGTGCGAACGCGCCGGGTCGCAGTAGCGGTGCCGCCCCTTCGCGCACGGGTGACACACGCTGTTGATGCAGACGTGGCACGCGTTG
>DASVEG010000075.1:0-8822 GCA_036380695.1 Acidimicrobiales bacterium | reverse complement strand
CGACGCGACACCCGGCAGTGGGCGTCGGCTGCCTCGTCTTTTGCGCGCCGTTGCGGCCACCGCGACTGCTCGCCAAGCAGATCGAGACGCTCGACGGGCTCGCGCCCGGCCGCGTCGTCGCCGGCATCGGCGCGGGCTGGTACGAACCCGAGTTCGCGGCCGCGGGCGTCCCGTTCGAACGACCCGGCGCGCGCCTCCGGCAGCTCGCCGAAGCGGTCGAGGTCGTCAAGGCGTTCCTGAGCGACCGCGACGACGCGCGCACGCCTCCGGTGTGGGTCGGCGGCAAGGGCGACCGCTTGCTCGACGTCGCGGCACGCCACGCCGACGGGTGGAACACGGTATGGGCGTGGACGCCCGACGCCTACCGGGAGCGGCTCGGCGTGCTCGCCAGGGCATGCGAAGCGAACGACCGCGACCCGGCGTCGGTGACGCTCTCGCTCGGGCTCGCGACGCTGGTCGGCGAGGACGAGGCCGACGTCGCGCGGCGGTTCGAAGGGCTGCGGGCGACGACGCCTCCGGGCGTTCTGGACGGGGTGACGCTCGACGAGTGGCGGGTCGGGAGGCTCGTTGGCACGGTCGATCAGGTGCGCGAACAGGTCGCCGGATGGCGCGCGATGGGCGTCGCGGTGCTGATCGCCAACCTCGGAGCGCTACCGTTCTCCGTGACGGACCCCGCCGACCTCGCACTCGTGGCGTCGGCACTCACGTAGGGAGAACGCCCATGGGCGGCATTGGCGCACCCGAGCTCCTGATCGTCCTCGTGGTCATTCTGGTTCTTTTCGGCGGTGCGAAGCTGCCGAAGTTGGCGCGATCGCTCGGTCAGGCCAAGAACGAGTTCGAGGCCGGCATCAAGGACGGCAGCAGCAAGACCGCAGAGCCGGACGAGGCGAAGGCCAAGGACTGACGCGTCGCAGCGCGGACGCGTCCTACGACGTCGTGGTGGCGGCGGGCGGCTCGGCGGCCGCGGCGCGGTTGAGCCGGCGCTGCCGGAGGATGCGACGCCTCTCGCGCTCCGACGTTCCGCCCCAGACGCCGTGGTCGATCCGGTTGCGGAGCGCGTATTCGAGGCACGGCTCCTTGACGGGGCAGGTCGCGCAGATCCTGCGTGCGACCTCGACACCGACGCCATCGCTCGGGAAGAAGAGGCTCGGCGGTTGGTCGTTGCAGTTGCCGACCGCCATCCACTCCGTGTCCATGTGCACCACCTCTCCCCCTTCGACGCACTGGGTCGTCAAAAGGTTCCCTTCCGCTCGTCTACGTAGCTGATGGACCGCGAGGACGAAATGCAACAGCCGAACACTGATAACGGCGATACCCACGAGCCCGGGTGGCCCAACCGGAGCTCGTGGTTGCCGCCGTCGCCCGACCCGGAACCAACCGCCGAGGCCAGGCCGTGGGATCCGCCTTCTTCGACGTGGGACCGGCCGCCGTTCGACGACGGCGACCTCCCGCCCGTCGACGTGCCGCCCGACGCGTCGATCCCGACGGTGCCGACGAGGCCGGTCACGTCGGGCTACCCGTACGCGCCGGGATCCGCTCCTCCGCCGGCGGCGACCACGCCCTCTCGCGGCGGGCGGGGGCCTTGGGTCGCGGTCGCGCTCGTCGCCGCGCTGATCGGGTCGGTCTTCGGCGCAGGTGCGTTCGCGGTCGCCGATCGCGTGGCCGACGACGAGTCCGCGGGCTCGCAGGTGGACACCGACTCGTCGCCGCGACGGGCCGTCGAGTTCGTCGGCGACCCGCTCGACCTCCGCGGCGTGCTGGAGAAGGTGCAGCCCGCGGTCGTGTCGATCGGCGTCTCCGGCTTCGAGGGCAGGGGGGCGGGGACGGGCATGATCCTCACCCCCGACGGCGAGGTGCTCACCAACGCCCACGTCGTCAGCGCCGCGACCCGAATTCGCGTCACGCTGTTCGGCGAGAGCGAGTCGAGGGACGCCGACTTCATCGGTGCCGACCCCACGAGCGACATCGCGCTCGTGAAGATTCGCGACGTGAGCAACCTCCCGGTCGTCGAGCTGGGCAGTTCGCACGCCGCGCAGGTCGGCGATGACGTCGTCGCCATCGGCAACGCGCTCGCCTTGCCAGGCGGTCCGACCGTCACGACGGGGATCATCTCGGCGAAGGAGCGGACCCTCGACAACCTCGAAGGCCTCATCCAGACGGACACCGCGATCAACCAGGGCAACTCCGGTGGGCCGCTGGTGAACGCCGCGGGCCAGGTCATCGGCGTGAACACCGCGGTCATCCGCGGGGGCGCGGAGGGGATCGGGTTCGCCCTCGCCATCGACAACGTGAAGCCGGTCGTCGAGGCGATCCGCGGGGGCGGCACGACGGGCAAGGGCGCGTTCCTCGGCATCCAGTCGCAGTCGATCGACCCCGCCATCGCCGACAACCTCGACATCCCCGTCACCTCGGGTGCCGTGATCGTCGAGGTCGTGCCGGGCGCGGCGGCGGAGAAGGGCGGCCTGCGCAGGGGCGACGTGATCGTGTCGATCGACTCCAAGCAGGTGCGAAGCGCGGCCAGCGTCGTCACGATCCTGCGGGACAAGAAGCCGGGCGACGAGGTCGAGATCCGCTACTACCGCGGCGACGAGGAGCGCACCGCCAAGGTGACCCTCGGCTCCCGCGACGAAGCCACCACCGGCTGAACCCCCCCGACAGATCGTTCCGGAGGCAATAGAGGCGGTGCAGCCGCTCCTATTGCCTCCGGAACGGCGATGAGGTGGAGCGTAGGTAGGCTGGTCCGCCTATGTCGCAGCAAATGGTCGACCAGGAAGCGCCGCAACCGCCGCGCGGGCATGTTCGCGTCGTGTACCTCGGCCCCGTCGCTCCGCATTGGGAGGTGCAGGCCGAATTCGGCGACCGCGCCCTCGTCGAGGAGTTCCGCCAGCGCGTGCTCGCCCGCCTCCTCCTGCTCCCGCCCCACGACCCGCAGTTCCGTCGCAACCGCGAGCGGGTCAACCGCGACGCCGAACGCGAGCTGCTGGTGCTCGACTGGGAGTTGGGCGTGACGGAGGAAGAAGACCTCCAAGCGCAGCCGCAGCCCCAACCGCTCACGCCGTAAGCCCGCGTGACGGCGCCTGTCCCGACCGTCGGCATCGACCTCGGCGGGACGAAGGTCTACGGGGTGCGCGTCGCCGGCGGGGAGGTGGTCGCCGAGACGAAGAGCAAGACGCCGGTGCAAGGCGGCCCGCTCGGCGTGGTCGACGCCATCGCGGCCGTCGTGCGCGAGCTCGATCCCGACGGTGCCGCGCCGGTTGGCGTAGGCGCGCCAGGGGTGATCGACGTCGAACGGGGCGTGGTTCGCGCCGCTCCCAACCTGCCCGGTTGGATGGAGCCGTTCGGTCTCGGCCCCGCGCTCAGCGAGGCGCTCGGGGGCGTTCGGGTCGTGATCGACAACGACGTCAACGTTGGCGTGCTCGCCGAGCACCGCCTCGGCGCGGCGCGCGGCGCGGACGAAGTCCTCGGGGTGTTCGTTGGCACCGGTGTCGGGGGCGGGCTCGTGCTGGGCGGGTCGGTGCGCCACGGCCCGACCGGCATGGCCGGCGAGATCGGCCATGTCGTCGTGCATCCCGAGGGCCGCATCTGCGGGTGCGGCGGGCGCGGGCACATGGAGGCGTACGCGGGCCGCGCAGGGATGGAGCGCCGGGCGCGCGAACTCGAGGCCAGCGGCCGCGACACCGTGCTCGTCGACCTCGCCAAGGCCAAACGGATGACGTCGAGCGTGTGGGCGAAGGCGCTCGCCCAGTCCGACGCGGTGGCGATCGAGCTGATCGACGAGGGCGTCGACGCGCTCGGCGTCGCCATCGCGGGCGTCGTCACGGTGCTCGACCTGCAGCTCGTCGTCGTCGGCGGCGGTCTGGCCGATCGCCTCGGCGCCGCCTTCGTCGGCCGCATCGAGCAGGCCGTTCGCAGCAGGGTGTTCGCAGGGGCGAAGGTGCGCGTCGTGCCCGCCGAGCTCGGCGATAGGGCCGGTGCGCTGGGCGCCGCGCTGCTCGTGGGCTGAGCCCCGCCAGTAGCGTCGTGATGTGTCGAGCGCGCTCCGCATCGTCGAAGACGCACCGGATGCCGCCGCGCGCTACCTCAACCGCGAGCTCTCCTGGCTCGACTTCAACGAGCGCGTCCTCGCGATCGCGGAGGACGCGTCGTGGCCGTTGCTCGAGCGGGCGAAGTTCCTCGCGATCTTCTCGAGCAACCTCGACGAGTTCTACCAAGTCCGCGTCGCCGGGCTGAAGGACCAGGTCGCGGCGGGCCTCGCCAAGAGCGGCCCCGACGGCCTGAGCCCCGTCGAGCAACTGAAGGCGATCCGGGCACGCGTGCTCGCCCACGTCGAACGCATGACCGACGCCTTTCTCAACGGGGTCGTTCCCGGTCTCGCCGCGGCCGGAATCCGGTTGTCCGACTGGGAGTCGCTCGACGACGACGATCGCGAGTACCTCGTCGACGTGTTCGAACGCCGGATCTTCCCGGTGCTGACGCCGCTCGCCGTCGACCCCGGCCACCCGTTCCCGCACATCTCCGACCTCTCGCTGAACCTCGCGCTGATCGTTCGCGACCCGGTGTCGTCCGAGCGCAGGTTCGCTCGCGTGAAGGTGCCGCAACTGCTGCCCCGGTTCGTCGTCATGCCGGACGGCGAGCGCTTCGTGCCCCTCGAGCAGGTCATCGCCGCGCACCTCGACCGGCTGTTCCCCGGCATGGAGACCGAGTGCCACTTCACGTTCCGCGTCACCCGCAACGCGGACCTGACGCTCGACGAGGACGAAGCCGACGACCTCCTCGCCGCGGTCGAGATCGAGCTGCGGAGGCGCCGCCGGGGCCGAGCCGTGCGCCTGGAGATCGACTGGTCGATGTCGACCGAGGTGCTCGACCTGCTCCTGCGCGAGCTCGATCTCGACGAGCACGACGTGTACCGCGTGGTCGGGCCGCTCGACCTCGCCGGCCTCTCCGCCGTGTACGACCTCGACCGGCCCGACCTCAAGGAAGCGCCGTGGGCTCCGGTCACCCAGGGCCGGCTCTCGACCGACGACGACGACGCCGTCGACATGTTCGCCGTGCTGCGCGAGGGCGACGTGCTCGTCCACCATCCGTACGACTCGTTCACGACGTCGGTCGAGGCGTTCATCAAGCGCGCCGCAGCCGACCCCGACGTGCTCGCCATCAAGCAGACGCTCTACCGCACGTCCGGCGACAGCCCGATCGTCAAGGCGCTCATCCGCGCCGCGGAACGGGGCAAGCAGGTCGCGGTCCTCGTCGAAGTGAAGGCGCGATTCGACGAGCAGGCGAACATCGCATGGGCCAAGGCCTTGGACGACGCCGGCGCGCACGTGACGTACGGCGTCGTGGGGTTGAAGACCCACAGCAAGACGGCACTCGTCGTGCGCCAGGAGGACGACGGCATCCGCCGCTACTGCCACATCGGCACCGGCAACTACAACCAGAAGACGGCGAGGCTTTACGAGGACGTTGGGCTCCTGACGTCCGACGCCGACCTCGGTGCGGACCTCACCGACCTCTTCAACTTCCTCACCGGCTACAGCCGCCAGCGGGCATACCGGAAGATCGTCGTCGCGCCCGTCGCGCTGCGCGACCAGATGCTCCGGCTGATCGAAGGCGAGGCGGCGCGCGGCACCGAGGGCCGGATCGTCCTGAAGATGAACGGCCTCGACGACCGGCGGGTGATCGACGCGCTCTACGACGCGTCACGTGCTGGCGCGCAGGTCGACCTCATCATCCGCGCCATGTGCTGCCTGCGGCCGGGCGTGCCCGGCCTGTCGGAGAACATCCGCGTACGGTCGATCGTCGGGCGCTTCCTCGAGCACTCGCGCATCTTCTACTTCGGCGGCGCGAACGAGGGCCGCGGCGCGTACTTCTTCGGGTCGGCCGACATGCGCGGCCGCAACCTCGACCGTAGGGTCGAGGTGGTCGTGCCGGTCGACGACGCCGCGCTGCGTTTGCGGCTCGACGAGATCCTCCGCGCCAACCTTGCCGACGGCGCGAGCGCGTGGGACCTGCAGGCGGACGGTTCGTGGACACGCGCCGTCGGCGGCGGCCGCAGCACCCACGACGTCCTGCAGTCGTCCGCGGTCGCACGGGCCCGGCGGCCAGTCGTCGACGACGCGTTGTGACCAGCCTGACGAGCTCGCTCGAGCGCGAGGCGAAGTTGGAGGCGCCGGAGGGGTTCACGCTCCCCGACATCGGCGATGCCGTCGCCGGCGCGCTCGTCGTCGATCTGGCGGACGCCCGCTTCGACACCGTGTACTACGACACGCCCGACCTCCGCCTGGCGCGATGGGGGATCACGGTGCGGTGCAGGGTCGGCGAGCCGTCGAGTGCTGGCGGTGCCGTCGGCGACGATGCCGTCGGGGACGACGCCGGCCGGTGGACGGTGAAGCTGCCCCACGAGGGCGGGACGTCGTCGTCGGTCTCCCGGACGGAGGTCGTGCTCGACGCGTCGTCGCGGACGGTGCCAGACGAGGTCGCGGGGCTCGTCCGCGGGTTGGTGCGCGGGGCGTTGTTGGCGCCGGTCGCCGTGCTGCGCACCGTCCGGCGCAGGCATGAGGTGCGCGTCGACGGGGGCGTGGTCGCGGAGATCGACGACGACGACGTGTCGGTGGTCCACGCCGGAGAGGTGTCCGAACGGTTCCGCGAGATCGAGGTCGAGCTTGCGCCGGGCGCGACACCCGGAGTTCTGGACACGATCGTCGACGTGCTCCGTGCAGCCGGGGCGTCGACGGCCGCGAGCGCCTCGAAGCTGGCGCGGGCGTTGGGCGATGCCGCCACCGCGGTTCCCGAGGTCGTCGTGCCGTCGGTGGCGAGGGACGCGTCGCTCGGCGACGTCGCGCACGCCGCCGTCGCCGATGGCGTGACGCGGCTGCTGCGCCACGACCCCGGCGTCCGCCTCGGCGGCGACCCCGAGGACGTCCACCAGGCGCGCGTCGCGACCCGGCGGCTCCGCGCCGATCTCCGGACGTTCCGGGACGCGTTCGACGGGGACGCGGCGGAGTCATTGCGCACGGAGTTGCGATGGTTCGCGGGCGTGCTGGGCGGCGTGCGCGACGCGGACGTGCTGCTCCTCGGCCTGCGCGCCGAGCTCGCGCTCATGTCGGCCGACGAGACCGCGGCGGCGATGGCCCTCGTCACGCGGGCCGAACGCGGCCGCGACGAGCCGGCGCGCGCCCTCGCCGGCGCGCTCGACGACGACCGCTACCTCGCGCTCCTCGAGTCGTTGGTGCGGTTCGCGCAGCGCCCCGACTTCGCCGGCGCCGCGGGCGACGCCGCGGCGGCCCGCCTCCCGGTGGTCGTCGACCGGCAGTGGCGGAGGCTCCGCAAGGCCGTCGACGCGCTTCCGGCCGACCCCGCGCCCGCGGCCCTGCACGAGGTGCGGGTGAAGGCGAAGGCCGTGAGGTACGCGGCCGACGCAGCTTCGGCGGCAAGCGGCAAACCGATGGCCCGCGTCGCGAACCGCGCCAAGGGCCTCCAGGAGACGCTCGGCGAGCTCAACGACGCGGTCGGTTCGGAGCAATGGCTGCGAGCCGCCGTTCCCGACCTCCCGCCGGACGCGGCGTTCGTCACCGGGCTCCTCGTGGCGCGGCAACGCCTTCGGCAAGCGGAGGCGAAGGCGGCGTGGCGGGGCCAGTGGTCGCGGCTGGTGCAGGCTCGCCGCAGGGCGAGGGCCTGAGGGCGGCCGGGTGGCGCAACGCAACGACCACGGTGAGGTCCGCGCCGCTGGCGGGGTCGTGGCCCGTGTGGCCGGCGACGGCCGCGTCGAGGTGCTCGTCGTGCACCGCCCGAAGTACGACGACTGGTCGCTGCCTAAGGGCAAGGCGGAGCGTGACGAGTCCGACGAGGACTGCGCGCGCCGGGAGGTCGAGGAGGAGACGGGCCTCAGGTGCGAGCTGGAGGACGAGCTCGCGACGGTCCGTTACGTCGACCGCCTCGGCCGTCCGAAGGCGGCGCGGTACTGGCGCATGCGTGTCGTGGGCGGCGAGTTCCGCGCCACCGACGAGGTCGACCGGGTGTCGTGGCTGCCGGTCGACGAGGCGGCCGCGTTGCTCAGCTACCCGCGCGACGTGGAAGTCGTGCGCATGCTGCGCCTGTGACCGTCCTCCTCGTGCGGCACGCGGTCGCGGTCGCCCGGCGCGACTGGGAGGGCGACGACTCCGACCGCCCGCTGTCGGCGCGGGGTCACCGACAAGCGGACGCGTTGGTCGACCTGCTCGCGCCGTTCGCGATCGACGTCATCTTCACGAGCCGCGCCACGCGGTGCGCCGGCACCGTCGCGCCGCTGGCGTCGTCACGCGGGATCGAGCCACAGGTCGCGCCGGCACTGTTCGAGGGCCAGCAGGCCGCCGGTCTGGCGCTCGCCGACGTTGCCGAGCACGTGGTGTTGTGCTCGCACGGCGACGTGTTGCCCGCGTTGCTCGGCGCGCTCGCGGGCCACCTCGACGGCGTGCCTGACGATCCGCCGTACGCCAAGGGCGCGACGTGGTTGGTCGAGCGCGAGGGCGGTCGGGTGACCGCGGCGAGGTATCTCGCCCCGCCGGCGTGACGGCACCACCCCATCGTTCTGGGTGCAAAAACTCGCGCTATGCGCGAGTTTTTGCACCCAGAACGCTTCAGGGGTCGACCATCGCGTCAGCCGAAACGGCCGGTGATGTAGTCGTCCGTGCGGACGTGCTTCGGTGACGTGAAGATCTGCTGGGTGAAGTCGTACTCCACCAGCAGGCCGGTCCGGTTGCCGCTGCCCTCGTCGGCGAGCGCGGTGAAGAATGCCGTCCTGTCCGCCACCCGCGCCGCCTGCTGCATGTTGTGGGTGACGATGATGA
>DASVEG010000074.1:0-17009 GCA_036380695.1 Acidimicrobiales bacterium | reverse complement strand
TTGCCCGTCACGCGGGTGGCCGCGGCCCTGGCGTCGATCGTGAGCTCGGAGTCCCAGTCGACCTCGCCCTCGACCGCGATCTTCTCCGAAGGTGTCCAGGTCGACGCGGCTTCGTCGATCCACGGGCCCGCGACCGCAGCGCCCCCGCCCCCGCCGCCGAAGCCCGAACGGCACGTGTAGACGTACCCCGCCTTCGGCTCGTCGCTGTACTTGCCGTCGCCGAGCGGGAGCGCCGCCGCGGTGCCGGTCGGTGCCGTCGTGGTCGCGGTGGCGCCTTCGTCGTTGCCGTTGCCGTCGCCGCCGGAGTTGCCGGAGCCGCCGGAGCCGCACGCCACCGCGGTCGCCGCGACGAGCGCCAACGTGATCCGGAGGCCCGCCTTCTTCGTTCGCATGTCACGACCCTGCCGCGCCGGGCTGGCAGCGCGCTGCGCGGTCGCTGTGGGTTGCCTGAGAGACTTCGGTGATGCGCTCGAAGCGCGGCGTGGTCGTGGTCGTCGTCGTGATCGCCGCGGCGCTCGCGGTCGTCGTGCCCGTCGTCCGCGACGCGATAAAGACCCAGCGCACGGGCGTCGCCCCTGGGTCGTTCGTGGTGTCGCGCATCGCGCCGGTCGGCGCGGGCGCCGCGCTCGTCGCGGTCGGGGCGGAAATGGACGGCGACACCGGACGCGCTGGCGCGTGGCGGTACGACGGCGAGGGGTGGACCGGCCTACGCGCGCCGGACGGCGCGACCCACCTCGCCGACGTCGCGGTCGCTCGCGGGAGGATCGTCGCGGTCGGCGCGGCGCAGGCCGTGCCGACGATCTGGACGCGGCCCCTCGGGGGGAGCGCCCGCGCGCCGTGGGAGACCTCGTACGCCGCGACCATCGACCCCGGTCTGCCCGACTCGTTCGGGGAGTTCTCTTCGGTGGCCGTCGCGGGCGACGGCGCGATCGTCGCGGTCGGGTTCTTGCTCGCCGACGGCAGACGCTCGCCGATCGTCGCTGCGCTCGGACCGCTCGACGGGTCGAGGTCGTGGCGCGCGGGAGCGGTGGACACGCCGGCGGCGACGATGAATGCGGTCACCGTCGCGGGTGCGGCGTTCGTCGCCGCCGGCGCGAAGGACGACCACGACGCCGCCCGCCCGGTGACGTCGGCTGCGTTCTGGCGGTCGGACGACGGCGGCGGCACGTGGCGCGAGCAACCGGTCGAGACCCCCGCTGGTGCACCGCCGCGAGGCGGGTCGTTCGCGACCGCCGTCGCCGCGGGCGCGGACGGCGTTGCCGTGGTCGGCGTCGGGTCCTCCGGCGGCCTGCCCGTTGCGTGGGCGTTCGACCCGAGCGCGGGGGAGGGCGCGGGAGCGTGGCGTCGCGCGGGCGAGCCGAGCGTCGGCCCAGGGCAGCACCTGCGCGCCGTCGTGCCGACCGGCGACGGCGGATTCCTCGTGGTGGGTCGCGAGATCGTCGACGCCGACTCGTCTCGTCCACTCGCATGGTTCACGCCCGACCGCGAGCGATGGACCGTCGTCGGCGCGGCCGGGGCCGCCTACGACGGTCTCGCCGACGCCGTGGTCGGGCGGGGGTCGGCGATCGTCGCCGTCGGCAACGACGAGGCAGGGCGCCGCGTGTCCCCGATGGTGTTCGACCTGCGCGGGTCGGTGCTTGTGGAGCGAGGATGACGTCATGGATCTCGATCGCGCCCTTGCCGCCGCGGCGTCGCAACGACTCGGCGTGCTCACGACGCTGAAGCGTGACGGCCGCCCGCAACTCTCGAACGTGATGTTCGGCATCGCCGGCGGCGTCGTCCGGGTGTCGATCACCGACACGCGAGCGAAGACGAAGAACCTGAGGCGCGACCCGCGCACGTCGTTATACGTGGGGCGGCCGGACGGGTGGGCCTACGTCGTGCTCGAGGGTGAAGCCGACCTGAGCGAGGTGGCCGGTGCGCCCGGCGACGACACCGTCGAGGAGCTCGTCGAGCTGTACCGATCGCTGCAAGGCGAGCACCCCGACTGGAGCGAGTACCGCGAGACGATGGTGAACGATCTCCGGCTCGTGCTCCGCCTCCGGCCGACCCACGCCTACGGGGTGTGGCCGGAGTGAGCGCGGTTGCTGGCGGTGTCGAGGGGTTGTATCGGCCCGACGGCACCACCAGAACCACCCGACCACCAGGGTCACTCCCGCTTTGATCTAGGAGGGACGGCGAGACAGGGCTCGCTCCCGAACGTGCGCGTCTGAGCCGCGGTACTCGCGGCTCCTGTCGCGTGGAGTGGGCCGCCGGCGTGCCCTGACGCCCCCGCGCGCCCGTCCCCCCGCGACCCGCGCGCGCCCCCAAACCCGACACCCCGGTCACGGGGAGTGGGAAGGTGTTGACGGGTGGCGCGTAGGGGCGTATGGTGGCGGCAAGTGGCGCGAAGGGGAGGGTGCCCGGCGCGCGTGAGGGAGATCGTGGGACTCGTCCGTGGCAGCCAGATTCATCGGGAGGTACGAGCACTCGCTCGACGCCAAGGGACGAGTGATCCTTCCGGTCAAGTTCCGCCCGCCGTTCGAGCGGGGCGGCTTTCTCAGCCAGTTCCACGACGGGTGCGTCGCGCTCTGGACGCCAGAGGAGTTCGAGCGCCAGCTCGAGCAGATGCAGCAGTCGTCGGAGCAGAGCCGCGAGGACCGCAACCTGGCCAGGGTCTGGGCGGGTGGGTCGGCGGAGGTCGAGGTGGACAAGGCGGGTCGTATGCCGATCCCGTCCTACCTTCGCTCCTTCGCGCGGCTCGACGGGGATGTGTTGGTGATCGGTGCGATCGACCGCGTGGAGCTGTGGGCCCCGGCGGTCTGGCAGGAGAAGGTGCTCCCGTCGGAGCAGCAGTTGGTGGACGCCTGACCGCGCCCGCCGCGAACCCGAGCCCGTACGCCTACGCGGGCATTTCCTGGAACATGCGCAGCCTCTCGGCCGGAACGGTGGAAGAACCCCACTCCGCCCGCTTCCGCCGAGCTCGATCGGGGAGACATCCCGACGGCACCCGTCCGACCGAGGGGCTGCGGATGAGCCAGGACGACCAGGCGTTCGCGTTCACGCACCGACCTGTCATGGTCGACGACGTCGTCGACCTTCTCGGGCCGGTGCCCGCGGGCGTCGTCCTCGACGCGACCGTCGGCGGCGGAGGTCACGCCGAGGCGATCCTCGCGGCTCATCCCCATCTCACGCTGCTCGGCATCGACCGCGACGCCGACGCGCTCCGCGCCGCGGCCGCGACGCTCGCTCGCTTCGGCGACCGGGTGGCGCTCCACCACGCGCGCTTCGACGGGTTGCTCGCCGTCATGGAACGGGCGGGGATCAGCTGGCTGTCGGCCGCCGTGTTCGACCTTGGCGTGAGCTCGTGGCAGCTCGACCGGGCCGACCGCGGCTTCTCCTATCGCGAGGACGCGCCGCTCGACATGCGGATGGACCGCGACGACGACGAGAACCCCACCGCCGCCCATCTCGTGAACACCCTCGACGAGCGCGACCTCGCCCACCTCTTCGCCGAACACGGCGAGGCGCGGTGGGCGCGCCGGATCGCGCGCGGCATCGTCGCCGCTCGCGCCACGCGCCCCGTTCGCACCACCGAAGAGCTGGTCGAGATCGTGAAGGCCGCGATCCCCGCGCCCGCGCGCCGCACCGGCGGACACCCGGCCAAGCGCGTCTTCCAGGCGCTGCGGGTCGAGGTCAACCGCGAGCTCGAGGTGCTCCCCGGCGCGCTCGACGACGCCATCGGCGTGCTCGCGCCCGGCGGCCGCGCCGTCGTGCTCGCCTACCACTCGGGCGAGGACCGCATCGTCAAGGAGCGCTTCACGTCCGCGAGCACGGGGGACTGCGTCTGCCCGCCCGGCCTGCCTTGCGGGTGCGGCGCCGACGCCCGCATCACCACCCGTCTCCTCAACCGCGGCGCGCGCAAGCCGAGCGCGGCGGAGGTCGCCGCGAATCCCCGGGCCGAGAGCGCCCGGCTCCGCGCGGTGGAGAAGTTGGCCGTCGCACCCGAACGTCAGAACAGCTGAAGGGCCGATGCTCACCACCTCACCCCCGCGCCCCGCGCCCGCCCGACCGACGAAGCCGCGTCCTGCGACGACCGTCGCGCACACCACGCCAACCGCCCCGCCCCTCCGCGTCGTCACCGACGCCGAGCTTCGCGACGCCAGGCGCCGGCTGCGTGCCAGGCGCGCCACCTTCGCGGGCGCAGGCGTCGTGGCCCTCGCGTTGTTCGGCATCGTCATCGCGCACGTGCTGTTGATGCAGGGCCAGTTCGAGCTCCAGCAGTTGCAGGAACGCTCGGCCGAGTCGCAGGCGGAGTACGACCGCCTCCGGCTGCAGGTGTCCGAGCTCGAGTCACCCGACCGCGTCGTCGCGGTCGCACAGGAGAAGCTCGGGATGGTCGCGCCGCCGAAGATCACGTACTTGGCGCCCGTGGCCGACCCGACGTTCCTCCCGGCCGCGTCGGCCGCTCCGAGCACACCGTCGGACACCACGGCAGGGGCGGCAGCGGCGCCTCCCGTGCAGTGGTCGTCCGTGAAGTCGCACCTCGCCGACGGGTGACGATGGGCGCACCGCCCAGCGACCCGCCGCGCCCGAAGGGTGCGAACCCCCGCACGCCGAAGCCGAAGACCGGCGACGCCCGCACGCCGAAGCCGAAGGCCGGCGACGCACGCACGAGCGCATCGCGCCCCGCAGCACCAGCAGCACCAGCAGCACCCCGGCGCGCGGCCGCACCCCGGCCGCGGCCCGCCACCCGGACCTCGACCGCGGGCGGCGCGCACCGCGGGCCCGTCCGAGAGCGTCGCCCGCGCACCGCGACCGCGAAACGCACGCCGCCGACGCTCCTGCGGCGCGTGTGCAAGCGGCGGCTGGTGACGTTCCTCGTCCTCGCCCTCGTGGTGTTCGGCGCGCTCGGGGGCCGGCTCGTGCAACTGCAGGCGCTCTCTCCCGACGTGTACACCGCTTACGGCGAGCGCCAACTCGTGCGGGCGATGACGCTGCCCGCGGCGCGTGGCGCGATCTTCGACCGCAACGGTCGTGAGCTCGCCCTCTCGATCCGGCAGTCGACGGTGTGGGCGAACCCTCGCGAGGTGCTCGACCCCGCGGGCGACGCGGCGCGCCTCGCGCCGATCCTCGGTGTGGACGCCACGATCTTGCAGGACCGCATGAGCCGCGACGCGGCGTTCGTCTACCTCGCCCGCACGGTGCCGGACACGGTCGCCGCCCAGGTCGAGGCGCTGGACGTGCCTGGCGTCCATCTCATCGACGAGCCGAAGCGGTTCATGCCAGCGGGCGACCTCGCCGCGCCCCTCATCGGCATGGTCGGCACCGACAGCAAGGCGCTCGCAGGGCTCGAGTTGCAGTTCGACGACCTGCTCCGCGGCAAGCCGGGGCGGCAGGTCGTCGAGCAAACGCCGAGCGGCCGACCGGTGGACGGCGTCCGCGAGTACGTCCCGGCCGAGCGGGGCGACGACCTCGTGCTCACCATCGACCGGTCGCTGCAGTTCGAGACCGAACGGTCGCTGGCGGCGATGATCCAGGGCGCGCGTGCGCTCGGCGGCGTCGCCGCCGTCATGGAGACGCGCACCGGTGAGGTGCTCGCGCTCGCCAACCTCGAGGCGGATCCCGCCGGCGGGCCGCCCCTGCCCGCGACGAAAGCGCTCGCGCTGACGAACGTCTACGAACCCGGCTCGATCAACAAGCTGATCACCATCACGGGCGCGATCGAGGAGGGCATCGTCCAGCCACACGACAAGCTCCTGATCAAGGACACGATCCGCGTCGCGGACCACACGTTCTCCGAGCACGACCCGCACGGCCCTATCGAGTGGTCGATCACCGACGTGATGGCGCAGTCGTCGAACGTCGGCTCGATCATGCTCGGCCAGCAGCTGGGCAAGGACCGCCTCGACGGGTATCTGCGCGACTTCGGCTTCGGCGCGAAGTCGGGGCTCGGCTTCCCCGGCGAGTCCGCGGGCTTGATGCTCGACCCGAAGAAGTGGTCCGGCACGTCGCTGCCGACCATCGCGATCGGCCAGGGCATCGCCGTGAGCGCGGTGCAGATGCTCGCCGCGTACAACACCGTGGCGAACGGCGGTATGTACGTCGCGCCGAAGCTCGTGAAGGCGACCCTCGACGAGGCGGGCCGCGAACGGCCGACGCCGGTGTCGGAGCGGCGCCGCGTGGTCTCGGAGAAGACGGCGGAGCAGGTGACGGCGATGCTCGGCGAGGTCGTTCGGGTCGGCACCGGCATCAAGGCCCACATCGACGGCTACACCGTCGCGGGCAAGACGGGCACGGCGCGGAAGCCCGACCCCACCAAGCGCGGCTACAAGGCCGGCGCGTACATCTCCTCCTTCGCCGGGTTCGTCCCCGCCGAGCGTCCGTCGCTGACCGCGATCGTGATGCTCGACGAACCGACGCCGATCTACGGCGGCCTCGTCGCCGCGCCGGTGTTCGCCGACGTCATGCGCTACGGGCTGCGGCAGTTCCGCATCCCGCCGCCGCCTCCGATGGCGGTGCCCGACGTCCCCGAAGCGTCCGAGACCGACGTGACGACGACCGGCGAACCCGTCCCCGACCCGAACGCACCTGTCCCCACGATCCCCCCGGCGACGCCTGCGACCACGCCGGCCCCCGCTACAGTCGCCACCGCGCCAGAGCCAAGGCCTTAGGGCCGAGACCACAAGGCAGACCCGAGAAGGATCGTGCGACTGGACCGCCTGCTCGACGACGTCGAGGTGCTCGACCTCGCAGGCGACCCTGCTACCGACGTGATGGACGTGACCTATTCGTCCGCCGCGGCGCGTGCCGGGTCGCTGTTCTGCTGCCTGCGCGGCCTCCGAAGCGACGGCCACGCGCACGCGCCCGCAGCCGTCGAGGGAGGCGCCGTCGCGCTGCTGGTCGATCGAGACGTCGACGTGGCGCGTCCCGTCGCCCAGGTGAGGGTCCCCGACACGCGCGTCGCGATGGCGCCGATCGCCGCGGCGTTCCACGGCTACCCCTCGAAGAAGCTCGACGTGGTGGGGACGACGGGCACGAACGGCAAGGGCACGACGACGATGCTGGTGCGGTCGATCCTCGAACACGCGGGCCGGCCCACCGGGATCCTCGGCACGATGAACAGTGCCCGCACGACGCCGGAGGCGCCCGACCTGCAGGCGTCGCTTGCGGGGTTCGCCGCCGAAGGCAAGGTGGCGGCCGCGATCGAGGTGTCATCGGTCGGCCTCGCGAGCCACCGCGTCGACGCCGTGAGCTTCGCGGTCGGCATCTTCACGAACCTCTCGGTCGACGAGCTCGCGATCCACGGGTCGATGGACGCCTACTTCGCGGCGAAGGCGACGTTGTTCGAACGGGGCCGCACCGCGGTCGGCGTCGTCAACGCGGACGACGAGTGGGGGAGGCGCCTGCTCGACCGGCCGTCGATCGAGATGCGGCCGTACTCGTTGTCCGACGCGCGCGACCTCGACGTCCGCGTCGGGTCGTCGACGTTCAGCTGGCGAGGCGAGCGCACCGTGCTCCCACTCGACGCCGAGTACAACGTGATGAACGCGCTCGCGGCCATGACCGCCGCGGAGGTGCTCGGCGTCGCGGCCGACGTGGCCGCCGGCGCGATGTCGTCGATCGAACCGCTGGCAGGGCACGGCGACGTCGTCGACGAGGGCCAGGGCTTTCGCGTCGTCGTCGACTTCGCGCACACCGCGGGGGCGCTGGCCGCCGTGCTCGCCGCGAGCCGTCGCGCCGCCGCGCCAGGTGGACGGGTGATCGCGGTGTTCGGCTGCGGCGGCGACCGGGACCCCGGCCGCCGCGCGCCGATGGGGGAGGCGGCCTCGACCCACGCCGACGTCGTGATCGTGACGTCGGACAACCCGCGCACGGAGGATCCGCTCGCCATCATCGGCGCGGTGGTCGACGGCGCCCGCGGCGCCGTCGACGGCGGGCGCGCCACGACCGACGTGCGCGTCGTCCCCGACCGGCGCGCGGCGATCGCCGAAGCGGTCGACGAAGCGCGCGACGGCGACGTGGTCGTGATCGCGGGCAAGGGCCACGAAACGGGCCAGATCGTCGGGACCGAAGTGCTGCCGTTCGACGACCACGTCGTCGCGCGTGAGGCGCTCGCCAACCGCGGGTACCGAGGTGGCTCCGCATGATCGCGCTCCTGCTCGCCGGTGCCGTGTCGATCCTCGTTTCGTTGATCGGCACGCCCATGCTCATCCGTTGGCTGCAGGCGAACGGCATCGGCCAGCCGATCCGCGAGGAGGGTCCGCAGGGCCACTTCGTGAAGGCTGGCACGCCGACGATGGGCGGATTGATGATCGTGCTCGGCGCCTTCGCCGGCTACCTCGTCGGCCACATCGACCGGGGCGGCGATCGCCAGCCGTTCTCCTGGGGAGCCGTCGCGGTGATGATCGCGATCGCCGGGTGCGCGGTGACCGGCCTCGTCGACGACTGGATCAAGGTCAGGAACGAGCGCAGCCTCGGTCTCAACAAGCGGATGAAGACGCTCGGGCTGCTCGTCTCCGCCGGGCTGTTCTGCCTCGTCGCCATCCGGTACGCCGACGTCCGCCGCAACCTGTCGTTCACGCGGTGGGACTCGTTGATGCAGAGCGAGATGCCGACGTGGATGTGGGTCGCGTGGGCCGTGCTGATCATCTACGCGATGACCAACGCGGTGAACCTCGCGGACGGGCTCGACGGGCTCGCCGCCGGCTCATCGACGTTCGCGTTGGTCGCGTTCGTGATCATCGGCTTCTGGCAGTTCCGCCACGGCAACGAGTACGAGGTGCCGCAAGCCCTCGACCTCGCGCTCGTCGCCATCAGCCTCGCCGGCGGCTGCCTCGGGTTCCTCTGGTGGAACGCGGCACCAGCCAGGATCATCATGGGCGACACGGGCTCGCTCGGCATCGGCGCAGGCATCGCCGGCCTCGGGCTCGTGATGAACATCCACCTGCTGCTGCCCGTGATCACCGGCTTGTTCGTGGTCATCGCGATGTCGGACGTCATCCAGATCGTCAGTTTCCGCGCCTTCCACAAACGCGTCTTCAAGATGGCGCCGCTGCACCACCACTTCGAGCTGCTCGGGTGGCCGGAGACGACGGTCGTCATCCGTTTCTGGATCCTCGCCGGCCTGTTCACCGCGCTCGCCGTCGGCATCTTCTACGCCGACTGGATTTCGCTCGGCGTGGCCGACTGATGGAGCTCGAGGCAGACCGCGCGCTCGTCGTCGGGTTCGCGGTCACCGGGAGGTCGGTCGCGAGCGCGCTGCTGCGGCGCGGCGTCGAGGTCGTCGTCCTGGACGACCGTCCGGACGCGGCGGCAAAGGCCGCGGCCGCGGCCATGGGCGTCGAGCTCGTCACCGACGTCGACGTCGCGACGCTCGTCGCCGCCGCCGACCTCGTCTCGCCGAGCCCGGGCGTCCCCATCCGGCACGCCGCCATCCAGGCCGCGCTGGCTACCGGCGTGCCGGTGTGGAGCGAGTTCGAGCTCGCCGCCGCGTGGGACGAGCGCCCGATCGTGGCCGTCACCGGCACCAACGGCAAGACGACGACGATCACGCTGGTGACGTCGATGCTCGAGCGTGCCGGCCGCAAGGTCGTCGCGGCAGGCAACAACGAGCTTCCCCTCGTCGACGCGCTGGAGGACGAAGCCGTCGAGTTGTTCGTCGTCGAGGCGTCGTCGTTCCGGTTGCAGTTCACCGAGCGGTTCCGTCCCGTCGTCGGCACGTGGCTGAACGTGACGCCCGACCACCTCGACTGGCACCCCGACCTCGACCACTACATCGAAGCGAAGTTCCGGCTTTGGGCCGCGCAACGCGACGACGACCTCGCCATCGCGAACACCGACGACGACGTCGTGATGGCCTACGCGTCGCGTGCACCAGCGCGGCGGCAGACGTTCGGGCTCATGGCAGGCGACTACGTCACGCGCGGCGGCGATCTCGTGGCCGCGTCCGGCGAGGTGATCGCCGCGATCGCCGAGCTGCCGAAGCGCCTCCCGCACGACCTCTCCAACGCGCTCGCCGCGACGGCGACCGCCGTTGCCGCGGGCGCTTCGGTCGGCGACTGCGGCGCGGTCCTGCGCGAGTTCACGGGCCTCCCCCACCGAGTGCAGTTGGTGGGCGACGCTGGTGGGGTGCGGTGGTACGACGATTCGAAGGCGACGACGCCCGCGTCGGTGGCCGCCGCGCTCGGCGGCTTCGCGTCGGTCGTGCTGATTGCGGGGGGAAAGAACAAGGGCCTCGACCTCTCCGGCCTGCGCGCCGCGACGAACTTGCGAGCCGTCGTCGCCATCGGCGAGGCGGCGGCCATCGTGGCCGGCGTGTTCGACGGCGTCGCGCCGGTCGTCACCGCGACGTCGATGGACGAAGCCGTGCGGCTGGCCTCCGAACGGGCCAGGCCGGGAGACGCGGTCTTGCTGTCGCCGGGGTGCGCGTCGCAGGACTGGTACCGCAACTACGGCGAGCGCGGCGACGACTTCGCCCGCGCGGTGCACGAGCTCGTAGGCGCATCATGACCGGCCCCACCAACCCGACCCGCCGCCCGACCCCTCGGCTTTCGAGGCTGACGGTTGCGGAATCCGCAACCCTCAGCCTCGAAAGCGCCGGAACGGCGGGGCGCGAGGCACGCGGCGGCGGACGCGCCAAGCAACCAGGAGGGCAAGCGTGACCGCCACCCGGCCCCGGCCGCGCCCGGCCCCCCGCCCGCGCGCGGGCGACGACCGGTCGGGGCCGCGCCCGTCGAGGCCGCGCACACGGCTGCCCCGGCGGTCCGGCGCGTACGTGGCGCTGATCGCGGTCGTCGGCGTGCTCAACCTGCTCGGTCTCGTCATGGTGCTCTCGGCGTCGTCGGTGCAGGCGTTGCGCAACCACGGGTCGTCGTGGTTCTTCTTCAACCGGCAGTTGGTGTGGGTGTGCATCGCGACGGCGGTGCTCGTGGTCGCGTCCCGCGTCGACTATCGCCGGCTGCGCGCGCTCGGGGCGCCGATCCTCGCGGGGAGCGCGGTGTTGATGGTGCTGGTGCTGGTGCCGGGCGTCGGCATCAAGGTCAGCGGGTCGGCCCGGTGGCTCGGCCTCGGGTCGTTGCGTATGCAGCCGTCCGAGCTCGCGAAGCTCGGACTCCTCCTGTTCGCCGCCGACCTCCTCGCGCGGCGCGCCGAACGCATCGCGCAGAAGCGCGAGACGCTGTACCCGGTGCTCGGCGCGTACGTCGGCATCGGCGTGCTGCTGCTCGCGCAACCCGACCTCGGTACGACGCTCGTCACCGGCGGCATCGTCATCGGCGTGCTGTTCCTCGCCGGCGTGCCCATGGGCGCCATGTCGAGCCTCGGGCTCGCCGCCGTCGTCACCACGTTCTTCCTCGCGAAGGTCGAGCCGTACCGCTGGCAACGCATGACGTCGTTCCTCGACCCCATGGCCGACGCGAGCAACACCGGGTACCAGGCCGCGCAGGGCCGCGTCGCGCTCGCCGCTGGCGGTTTGTTCGGAGCCGGACTCGGGGCGAGCCGGGCCAAGTGGGGGTTCCTCCCTGCCGCCCACACCGACTTCATCTTCGCCATCATCGGGGAAGAGCTCGGGCTCGTCGGCACGCTCTCGGTGCTCGCGCTGTTCGGCACGTTCGCCGCACTCGGTGTGCGCGCGGCGGTCCGTGCTCCCGACCGGTTCGGGATGCTCCTCGCGGGCGGCGTCACCGCGTGGATCGTCGGGCAGGCCACGGTGAACATCGGCGCGGTCGTCGGCCTCCTCCCGATCACCGGCGTCCCCCTCCCGTTCGTCTCTGCAGGCGGCTCGTCGCTCGTGCCGCTGATGGCGGCAGTCGGGATCCTCCTCAACGTGACGCGCCAGGCGGGCTCGGCGTCGCGACGCACGACGCCCGCCACGTGAGCCGCTGCTTCGCCGTCATCGCAGGGGGTGGGACCGCAGGGCACGTCGTCCCCGCGCTGGCCATCGGGCGGGCCCTCGTCGAGCGAGGCCGGAGCGCGGACGAGATCCACTTCGTCGGGTCACGCCGCGGCATCGACCGGCGCTTGGTCGTCCCCGCGGGCTTCCCGCTCACGCTCCTTCCGGGTCGCGGGATCGCACGCAAGCTGACGCTGCAGAACGTCGGGTCGCTCGCGGGCTTCGCGGTCGCGCTCGTGCAGGCGTTCGTGCTCCTCCTCCAATTGCGCCCGCGAGTCGTCGTCTCGATGGGCGGCTACGCCGCGGCTCCGTGCGCGCTCGTCGGCGTCCTGCTGCGCGTGCCGCTCGTGCTCGCCGAGCAGAACGCGGTGCCAACCGCGACCCACCGGCTGCTGGCGAGGTTCGCGACCGCCTCCGCAGTGCCGTTCGAAGGCACGCCCCTCCCGAACGCGATCGTCACCGGCAACCCCGTCCGCGACGAGATGCTCGACGTCGACCGCAGCGCGGCCGGCCGGGCCGCGGCCCGCGCCTCGTTCGGCCTGCCCGAGGACGCGACGGTCGTCGTCGCCGTCGGCGGCTCGCTCGGGGCCCGCACGATCAACGAAGCCGTCCTCGGCCTCGCGAAGGCGTGGTCGTCGCGCACCGACATCGCGATCCGCCACGTCGTCGGCGAGCGCGACTGGGACGAGCTCTCTGCCGGTGCTCCGGCGACGGCACCTGGCGGGCTCGTGTACCAGCAGGTGAAGTACGAGGAGCGCATGCCGGAGGCCCTCGCCGCAGCCGACCTCGTCGTCAGCCGCTCGGGAGGCAGCGTCGCCGAGCTCGCGGTGGTCGGTCGGGCCTCGATCCTCGTACCGCTGCCGATCGCACCGTTCGATCACCAGGCGGAGAACGCGCGTGTGCTGGTCGACGCCGGCGCGGCGATCATGCTCCGCGATCACGAGGTCACGACCCAGCGGCTCGCCGACGAGATCGAGCGGCTGCTCGCCGAACCCGGGGAGCTCGAGCGGATGGGAGAGGCGGCCAGGACGGTCGGCCATCCCGACGCCGCCGATCGCGTCGCGGACGTCGTGGAGCAGTACGCGAGGAAGGGGAGGTGACCGTGACGCTCGACCTGACGACGCCGCAGCGGGTGCACTTCGTCGGCATCGGCGGTGCCGCGCTGTCCGCGATGGCGAGCGTGCTCACGTCGATGGGGCACACCGTCACCGGGAGCGACCTCAAGGCGTCCGCGGTGACCGATCGCCTCCAGGCGTCCGGCTTGCGCGTCGCCGTCGGCCATCGGGCGGAGAACGTGCCCGCCGATGTCGACGCGGTGTGCGTGTCGACCGCCATCCGCCCCACCAACCCCGAGGTCGTCGCCGCCGAGGAACGGGGGGTTCCCGTGCTGACGCGCGCCGACGTGATGGCCGCGATCTGCGCGACGCGACGCACCGTCGCGGTCTCGGGGACGCACGGCAAGACGACGACGTCGTCGATGCTCGCGCTCGTCCTCGTCGAGGCCGGCCTTCGGCCCTCGTTCATCATCGGCGGGCAGGTCCATTCCATCGGCAGCGGTGCCGGGTGGTCGGACGGCGAGTGGTTCGTGGTCGAGGCCGACGAGTCGGACGAGACGTTCCTCGCGCTCGGGGCAGAGGCCGTCGTCGTCACGAGCGTCGAGGCCGACCACCTCGACCACTACGGCTCGCTTGCGGCCATCGAGGCCGCGTTCGCGAGGTTTGTGCGCGACGCACCCGGTGCGCGCGTGGTGTGCGCGGACGACGACGGCGCGGCGCGGCTCGCCGGTCCCGGCGTGGTCACGTACGGCACCGCCGAGGGGAGCGACTACCGGATCGTCGACCTCGACACCGCGCGTTCGACAGTGGCCTTCACCGTCGTGCACGGCGGATCGCCGCTGGCGCACGTCCGGCTGCCGGTGCCGGGCGCGCACAACGCCAGGAACGCGACGGGTGCGCTCGCCATGTCGCACCTCCTCGGCGTCGATGCCGCCGTGACCGCGGCCGCGCTCGGGCGTTACGCCGGCGTCGCCCGCAGGTTCGAGTTCCGCGGCGAGCGCGACGGTGTGACGTTCGTCGACGACTACGCGCACAACCCCGGCAAGGTCCGCGCCGTGCTGGCCACCGCCCGCGCCGGTGCGTGGGGGCGCGTCGTGGCGGTGTTCCAGCCCCACCTGTATTCGCGCACCGCCGATCTCGCCGCCGACTTCGGCCGCTCGTTCGTCGATGCCGACGTCGTGGTCGTGACCGACATCTACGGCGCGCGGGAAGACCCGCGCCCTGGCGTGACCGGCGCGCTGGTCGTCGACGCGATCCGCGCCGCCGATCCCGAGCGCGACGTTCGCTGGTGCCCCGGTCGCGCCGAGCTGGCGCGGAACGTACGCGGGCTCCTCGAACCGGGCGACCTCTGCATCGTGCTCGGCGCAGGCGACATCACGTCGCTGCCGGACGAGATCCTGGCCGACGGTGGGTGACGGCACCGCGCTCGACCGCGCCGCGTCGATACTCGGCGAGCTGGCGGAGCGCGACGTGCCGATCGGCCCGATGACGACGTACCGGGTGGGTGGCGTGGCGGCGTTGTTCGTGCGGGCCGAGTCCGAAGCCGACCTCGCCGCGGCCCGCGAGGCCGTCGCCGCGACGAACCTGCCCGTGCTCGTCGTCGGCAAGGGCTCGAACCTGCTCGTTGCCGATCGCGGGTTCCACGGCCTGGCGATCGCGCTCGGCGAGGGCTTCGCGGGCATCGAGCTGCTCGACGGTCGTCTCGTGCGCGCCGGCGGCGCGGTAAGCCTGCCCGTGCTCGCTCGGCGCACCGCGGCGGCGGGCCTCACCGGGTTCGAGTGGGCGGTAGGCGTGCCGGGGTCGGTGGGCGGCGCGGTGCGGATGAACGCCGGTGGTCACGGCTCCGACATGAGCGAGTCGCTCGTCTCCGCGCGCGTCGTCGACCTCGCCGGCCGCCGCGACGCGTCGGTGCCCGCTCGGGACCTCGCCCTTGGCTACCGGACGTCGAACATCGCCCCGTCCGAGGTCGTGTCGTGGGCGGAGCTGCAGCTGGCGGCTGGCGACAAGGCCGCGTCGGAAGCACAGATCGCCGAGATCGTGCGCTGGCGTCGCGAGCACCAGCCGGGCGGCCAGAACGCCGGGTCGATCTTCACGAACCCGCCCGGAGGCTCGGCAGGGCAGCTCATCGACGGGTGCGGCCTGAAGGGGTTCCAGGTGGGATCCGCGTTCGTCTCCCCGAAGCATGCGAACTTCTTCCAAGCGGAGGAGGGAGGGTCGGCCGACGACGTGCGCGCCCTGATCGAGCAGGTTCGCGAGCGGGTGGAGCAGGCGACCGGCGTGCGCCTCGTCCCCGAGCTGCGCATGGTCGGGTTCGAGTCATGAGCGCGCCCCGAGCGACCGGGCAGCGATCGACGGGAAGGTGGGTGGGGCAGCCGTGAGCGAGGGCAGTGCTCCCTTCGACGGCGCGCCCGTGGTCCGCCCGCACCCTCGGATCCGGCAGCGCCGCGTCGAAGTCCGCAGGGACGAGGGGCGCAGGCGGCTTCGGTTCCTGCTGTGGTCGGTCGGCGTGGCCGGCGCGATGGTGCTCGGGTTCGGCGCGACGCGCTCGCCGCTGCTCGACGTCGACACGGTGGAGGTGAGGGGCGCGACCAACACGCGCCAGGAAGACGTGCTGCGGGCGTCCGGGCTCGACCGCAGCCCGCCGCTGACCGACGTGGACGCGCACGAGGTCGAGGCCGCGATCGAGCGCCTGCCGTGGGTCGAGAGCGCGCGAGTCGCGCGCCGCTGGCCGGGGACGGTCGAGGTGACGCTCCTCGAGCGGACGCCGCTCGCCGCCGTCCCCGCGCCGGACGGCGCGTGGGCGCTGGCGGACTTGTCCGGCCGGGTGCTGTCCCACGAGCCGGCCCCGCCCGGCGAGCTCATCCGCATCGAACACCCCCAGCCCGTCGGCGCGCCTGGCTCGACCGTGCCCCGCGCGACGCTCGCCGCGCTTCGGCTCGTCGACGCGTTGCCCCCGCAGCTCGCCGGCCGCGTTCCGGTGATCGCGGTGGGGGAGAACGGCGGGCTCGAGGTCCGGCTCGACGGGAAGACGCCCGTGCAGCTCGGCCCGCCGTCGCAGCTCGACGCGAAGCTCGTCGCCCTCGGGACGCTGTTGCAAAAGGCCGATCTCGCCCGCGTCGCGTCGATCGACGTGCGCGTGCCAACGGCCCCAGTGTTGACCCGAAGATGAGGTCGACCGTAGACTTTCGATCACTTCGAGAGGTTCACAGTAACTCTCACCCTGAGGTTGAGGGTGAGACATCGAGCCGGCGCAGTCGTGCCCGGCCTTGGCACAACGCCATCGCGTAAAGGAGCACGGCATGGCAGGCGCAGGGAACTACATCGCGGAGATCAAGGTCGTCGGCATCGGCGGCGGCGGCGTCAATGCCGTCAACCGGATGATCGACGCCGGCCTGAAGGGCGTCGAGTTCATCGCGGTCAACACCGACGCGCAGGCGTTGCTGATGAGCGACGCCGACTTGAAGCTCGACATCGGTCGCACCATCACGCGTGGCCTCGGGGCGGGGAGCGATCCCGAAGTGGGGCGCGCCGCGGCAGACGAGCACCGCGACGAGATCGAGGAGGCGCTCAAGGGCGCCGACATGGTCTTCGTCACCGCGGGCGAAGGCGGCGGCACCGGCACGGGCGCGGCACCGGTCATCGCCGAGGTCGCGAAGCAGCAGGGGTCGCTCACGATCGGCGTCGTCACCCGGCCGTTCAGCTTCGAGGGCCGGCGGCGCGCGGTCCAGGCCGAGATGGGCATCGACAACCTGCGCGACAAGGTCGACACGATCATCGTCATCCCGAACGACCGCCTGCTCGACATCGCCAACGACAAGACGTCGATGGTCAACGCGTTCAAGATGGCCGACGAGGTGCTCCTGCAAGGCGTGCAAGGCATCACGAGCCTCATCACCACGCCAGGCCTGGTCAACACCGACTTCGCCGACGTGAAGGCCATCCTGAAGGACGCGGGCACCGCGATGATGGGCATCGGCTACGCCAGCGGCGAGGGCCGGGCCGAGGCCGCCGCCCGGGCTGCGATCACGAGCCCGCTGCTCGAGTCGTCGATCGAGGGAGCCCGTGGCATCCTGCTCCTCATC
>DASVEG010000073.1:0-4332 GCA_036380695.1 Acidimicrobiales bacterium | reverse complement strand
CTGGGAAGACGCGGCCGCGCTCGCCGCGCACTTCCGCGTCCCGGCGTCGAGCGCGTTCGTGCGCGATCTCGGCGCGCTCGCCGACGGCCGCACCACGATCGAGATCTACGAAGCGAGCCCCGTCGCGCCAAGTGCCTTGTGACCGGTGACAGCCGCAATTCCGGCGCCCCCCGTATCCCGATGGGGCGTTCGGGCGCTTACGAGACCTGAAGGCGGATTTGCACGTGCGCGGTCGCACGGACCGCGCCGACACCAGGAGCCACTTCCAACCGATGAGACGATCGAAGACCCTCACCGCTGCTGCGCTCGCCGCCGGCGGCCTGCTCCTCGCCACGGGCGCCGCCGCGCTCGAGCTTCCCGATTCCGCGTCCGACGTCGCCGACGAGAAGGTTGCCGACGTGGTCACGGGCCAGCCCGAGAACCCGCAGGCGACCGCCGACGACCACCGCAAGAACGACGACGCAGGCGACACCGCCGACGTCGCGACCGACGAGACCGACGGCGACGTCGAGGCCGACGGCGAGGGCCAGGAGAACCGCCCGACCGACACCCACGGCTACGAGGTTTCGCAGTTCGTGCACGAAACCGAGCTCGAGGGCCAGGCCAAGGGTGCGGCCGTGTCCGAGCTGGCGAAGTCGTGGGGCGAGGCCCAGCAGGCCGACCACGCGCCCGCAGGCGACGACGCAGGCGACACCGCCGATGCGCCGGCCGACGCCGCCGGCCACGGCAAGTCGGCCGAGGCCCGCGCCGGCCGCGGCTGACCCGCACCGCAGCGAACACCCGCCCTCCGGGGCGGCCTCCAGCGTCGACGGCCCCGCCTCCGGGCGGGGCCGTTTGCGCGCCAGGACCCGGTCGCGTGGGGTCGCGCCGGGCGGAAGTGTCCGTACTCTGTCGAAGGGATGACAGACGCCGGCGGGCACCAGGACGACGATCTGACCACCAACGCTCCTGCGGCCGGGGCGGGAGGCGGGGGTCTGCCTCCCGCTCCGGCGCACCAGGAGCCCGTCAAGGCGGGCGACCCCCCGACCGACACTCCTTGGATGGACGACGACGGCTCGCGGCCGTTCGGCGGCGTCCCCGGTCCGTCGCCAGAGCTCGAGGCGCAGTGGGGGCCGCGCGTGCCGGCACGCGGCCCAACAGGGCCGGCCGGCGAGGTGCCCCCGATCGACGACGAAGACCACGCGCCGCATGCCGACCCGTTCGCGCACCTCGCGGTGCTCGTGCCCGACGCGGTGCCCGCGAGCCGGCGGCGCGTGCCCGTCGTTGCCGCGATCGTTGCCGCCGTCGTCCTGATCGCGGGCGGGACCGCTGCCGCGCTCCTGCTCCCGGGCGGCGACGACGACAAGACGGAGACCGTCGCCGACGCGTCGGACGACGGCGACGGCGACGGCGACGACAAGGAGGCCGACACCGGGTCGCGGTTCGGCGCGTTGGGAAACCTCGGCGCCCGCGGGGTGGACGCCCATGCCACGACGACCACGACCGACCCCAGGACGACAACCACGACGACGATCGCGCGGCCCCGCGGGTCGACCGGCTCCGGCTCCGCCTCGGGTTCGGGCTCGACGTCCGGATCGGGCAGCACGCGTCCAACGCCGACTGAGCCGACCGAGCCGGTGAGCGCGGAGGCGAAGAACCGGCTGCACGAGGCGGTGCCCGCGGCGCAGGCGTTCGTGGATGCGTTCGTGGCCAGGGACTGCGAGCGGGTGTGGGCTCTGATGAGCGCGGATTCGCAGAGGTTCATCGACGCGTTCGGGCAGGAGGACGGCAAGTCGGGCAAGGACGCCTTCTGCGACTCGATCAAGAACGAGGCCGAGATGCCTTCGTCGATCAAGGTGATCCCGCCGGCGCGGACCATCGGCGGCGACCGCGCCGAGGTCGACCTCCAGGCCGAGGTCGACGGCGAGACCGAGGTCGAGCCGATCGTGCTCGTGCTGGAAGGTGGGCGCTGGCTCATCGACCTCCTCGGCGGCGAGGAGATGGACGACGAGGACGACGAGGACTTCGAGGATTACGAGGGCGCCACCACCGACGGGCAACGCGACGTCATGAACGGCCTGACCGCCGAGATGGCCGTCTACACCGACTACGAGCGGTTCGTCGACGACCTCGCCGAGCTCGCGCAGATCGAGCCGTCGGTCACGTGGCGCCGCGGGATCGCCAATGGCAACACCGCCGCCGGCGCGGGCGAGGTGTACGTGGCGCTCGCCAACAACGGCCAGGTGGTGTGCCTGTCGTCGCGGGACGCCGACGGCACCTTGCAGATGATCAAGGACGTCGAGACCGCCGACTCGAGCGAGACCACGTTCGCGACCGGCACGATCCCGTCGACCTGCGACGACAAGCCCCTCGGCGACAGCTGGTACTGACCGGCTGACGCCGCCGCCCCGCCGTGCCGGAGAAAAACGGGCTCGGGCGAACGGTGCGCGTCAACGATCGCGCGGGGACGCCCCGTACGATGTCGGCCGCTTCCCGCCATGAAACGACTGGTTCCCGCCTTTCTCGTCGCGCTCCTCGTCGCGGCCGGCGTCGCGCTCCCCGCGCCGCCTGCGGCCGCGGCCACCCCACCCCTCGCGCCCGTCCCGGTGTACCGGCCGGCGGACGGCTACCGCATGGTCGCGAGCGACGGCGGCATCTTCGCCTTCGGCGGCGCGTCCTTCGACGGGTCGACGGGCGGGATGCGGCTGAACCGCCCCATCGTCGGCATGGCCGCGACCCCGACCGGCAAGGGGTACTGGCTCGTGGCGAGCGACGGGGGCATCTTCGCGTTCGGCGACGCCGCCTTCCTCGGGTCGACCGGGAGCACGCCGCTCAACAAGCCGATCGTGGCCATGGCACCCACGCCGACGGGCAAGGGGTACTGGCTGGCGGCGAGCGACGGCGGCATCTTCGCGTTCGGCGACGCCGCGTTCCACGGGTCGACCGGCGACATCCCGCTCAACAAGCCCATCGTCGCCATCGCCGCGTCGCCGTCCGGCAAGGGGTACTGGCTCACCGCGACCGACGGCGGCATCTTCACCTTCGGCGACGCACCCTTCCTCGGGTCGACCGGGGGCACACCGCTCAACAAGCCCATCGTCGCGATGGCGTCGACGCCGACGGGCGCGGGGTACTGGCTCGCGGCCACCGACGGCGGCATCTTCACGTTCGGCGACGCGACGTTCCTCGGGTCGACCGGCGCGATCAAGCTCAACAAGCCGATCGTCGGCCTCGCGATCGCCGACCCCGGGTACTGGCTCGTCGCTTCCGACGGCGGCGTGTTCACGTTCGGCGGCGCGCGTTATGCGGGCTCGATGGGTGGCACGCCGCTCGCCGCGCCCATCGTCGCGGCGACCCCTTCACCCCGTCGCGCCGCGCCAGCCGTCGCCGCGTTCTACTACCCCTGGTACGGCACGCCTGGGGCCGACGGGTCGTGGCGGCACTGGGCGTCGCCCAACCCAGACGACAACGCCAACGAGGCGCCGTTCAGCCCGCCGAACGACATCGCCGCCGCGTTCTATCCGGCGGGCGGGCCGTACTCGAGTCGCGCGGCCGCGGTTGCCGACCGCCACTTCGCCGAGATGGCAGGCGCAGGCATCACCACCGCCGTCGTGTCGTGGTGGGGCATCGGTTCGTTCGAGGACACCGCGCTCCCGACGGTGGTGGCCGCGGCACGGCGACATGGCGTTCGGCCCGCGATCCACATCGAGCCGTACCCGGGCCGCACGCCGTCGACCGTCGCCAACGACCTGTCGCACCTCACGCGCACGCACTCGGTCGACGAGGTGTGGATCTATGCGAGCGACGGGCCGCCGCCGTCGGACTGGCACGCGGCGACCTCGCCGTTCGCGTCGCTGCGGATCTTCGGCCACAGCCACAACCCGGCCAACACGACCCGCGGGTTGTTCCAGGCCTACGCGGAAGGGGCCCGGTTCGACGGCGTGTACACCTACGACCCGGCGTCCGTCGCGCCATCGGCGTTCGCCCGGGTGTGCTCCCTCGCACGCGCGCGCGGGCTGCTCTGCTCGCCGTCGGTCGGCCCCGGCTACGACGACCGGCGCACGATGCGGCCCGAACCCACGATTCGCTCGCGCGACGACGGTGCGCGGTACGACGCGTTCTGGCGCGGCGCGCTGGCGAGCGGCGCCGACGTCGTGAGCATCACGAGCTACAACGAGTGGCACGAGGGCACGCAGATCGAGCCGGCCGTGCCGCGGTGCTCGCCGACCTTCTGCTACGAGGACTACGAGGACGCGTGGGGCACCACCGGCACGGCGGCGTCACGCGCCTACCTCGATCGCACCGCGCAGTGGGCGGCGCTCGCCGCGGCCTGACCCGTACGGCGCAGGCGTT
>DASVEG010000072.1:0-2299 GCA_036380695.1 Acidimicrobiales bacterium | reverse complement strand
GGCCTTCGTATTGGACACGCCGCCGGCCGCCTTCACACCAATCACCTGGCCGGTGCGCTGGAAGTGGTCGCGGACGGTCTCCAGCATCACGAGCACGACACCAGGTGTCGCACCGGTCGCGACCTTGCCCGTCGACGTCTTGATCACGTCGGCGCCGGCGTCGATCGCGAGCTGCGAGGCGTGGCGGACATGCGCGTACGTCGGCAGCTCGTGGGTCTCGAGGATCACCTTCAGGTGCGCCTTGCCGCAGGCCTCCTTCACCGCCGTGATCTCCCGCGCGACGCGGGCGTCGTCGCCGGCCAGGTAGGCCTCGCGCGAGATCACCATGTCGATCTCGCTCGCGCCCGCGGCGACCGCGTCGCGCGTCTCCTCGACCTTCACCGCCAGCGACGTCTGGCCGGCGGGGAAGCCGGTCGAGACCGAGGCGACCGCGACGCCCGTGCCTTCCAGGGCCGCGCGGGCGACGGCGACCAGCGCCGGATACACGCAGACCGCCGCGACGGACGGGATCTCCGGCCGCGACGGGTCCGGGCAGACCGCCTTCGCGCACAGGTGCCGGACCTTGCCCCGCGTATCCGCACCCTCGAGCGTCGTGAGGTCGATCATCGAGGTCGCGAGCAGGATGCCCTGGCGCTTGGCGGTCGTCTTGATCGACCGGCGCCCGAGCGCTGCCGCGCGCTCCTCGACGCCGATCCGGCTGACGGGGATCAGCGATCGGCTCATGTGAGCCAGTGTCGCACGATCCCCGCCGCCGGTTGCTCAGTGGTCGTTGAGCCAGGGGTGGTTTTCGACCGCGACCAACGGTGCCCGGCGAGTGCTGCTGGCGAACGGACTGCGGCCGCAGGCGCTCAAGGTGCTGAGCACGGGGGTCGATGGGGACGGAGTCCTCCCCTCCAGATCGGAAGTACATGCAACGTCGAAACTCTCGCAGTGCGCTTGCGTGTGCCTTCTTTCCCGGCGTCGCTGCGCCCTCGCGGCGTGTGCTGGCGATCGCCGGCCTGCTGGGCGCCGTGGCCGTCACCGCGATGCTGCCGGCCGGTGCCGGGGCCGCGGTCACCTTTGCCCCGCAGGGCACCGTGGCGACGGGCACGCACCCGCATACGGTGGCGGTGGCCGACCTCAACGGCGACGCCGCGCTCGACCTCGTGGCCGCCAATGAGACGGCCAACACCGTGACGGTGGCGCTCGGCACAGGCACGGGCTCGTTCTCCGCGCCGACTACCTATCCCGTGGGCGGGACGCCGATCGCCGTCGTGGTGAGCGACTTCGACGCCGACGGCAAGCCCGACCTCGCGACCACCAACTTCTCCTCGAACAACGTCACGGTGCTACGGGGCGCCGGCGACGGCACGTTCTCGCCACACACGAGCTTCCTGGTCGGCGGAAACCCGAATGCGGCCGCGGTGGGCGACTTCGACGGCGACGGGTCGACCGACCTCGCGATCGCCAACGGATCCCCCGACACCGTGACGGTGGCGCTGAACTCGGGCGGGGGCACGTTCACCCCGGGCGCTCCGTTCGCGGCAGGGGACTTCCCGAACTCGATCGCGTCCGCGGACCTCGACCTCGACGGCGATCTCGACCTCGCGATCGCCGCGCGCTTCGCGAGCCAGGTGTCCGTCGTGCTGGGAGACGGCACCGGCCTCTTCTCGGCGCTAGCCGCGTATCCCGTGGGCACGTGGCCGACGTCGATCGCGGTCGGAGACGTCAACCGGGACGGCCTGCGCGACCTAGTGAGCGCGAACAGCCAAGGGTCGAGCGTGTCCGTGCTGCTCGGCGCGGGCGCCGGCTTGTTCTCGCCGTCGACCGCATCCGTTGTCGGGCCGAGCCCGGCCTCGGTCGCTCTGGCTGACTTCGACCGCAGCGGCACGCCCGACCTCGTGACCGCCAACTTCGACGCCGGCAACGCGTCGGTGATGCTGGGCAGCGACACGGACGCATTCGCCGCCCCCTCGGCCTTCTTCGCTCTGGGTTCGCGCTCGTTCTCGGCCGCGGTGGGTGACTTCAATGGCGACAACGCCCCCGACCTCGCGGCTGCGAAGTACGACACCGGCGGCATCGCGGTGCTGCTGAACGCCCCGACGGCCTCACTGAGCCCGACGACCTTGACCTACGGCTCGGGGGGTTCGCCCGTTGCGCAGGGCACCCTCAGCCCGCCCCAGGCCACGACCGTGACCAACAACGGCGCCGCGAGCCTGGTCATCTCCGGGTTCCTGTTCGGCGGGGCGAACCCCGACGACTTCACCACCGGCGCGGACACGTGCCGCGCGCCGCTCGCGCCCGGCGCCAGCTGCACGGT
>DASVEG010000071.1:0-2616 GCA_036380695.1 Acidimicrobiales bacterium | reverse complement strand
CGGCCGCGTCCGCAGACGGTGAGCGCGCGTACGCCGAGCTGCACGCGCGGGTCGGCGACCGTCTCGTGATCGCGCGCAACGACCGCATCGAGCTGTCGAAGAACGTGCTGCGCGGGTTCTACGCCTTCGACGAGCTGCTGGAGACCGAGCCGCGTTGGCGCGAGCAGGTGTGCTTCGTGGCCTACGTCTACCCGTCGCGCCAGACGCTGCCGGACTACCTCGCCTACCGCGCTGAGGTCGAGGCGGTCGCGCAGCGCGTCAACGAGCGGTGGGCGACGAAGGACTGGACGCCCGTCCTGTTGTCGACCGAAGACGACTTCCTCGGTGCCGTCGCCGCGCTACGGCGGGCCGACGTGCTGCTGGTGAACCCGATCCGCGACGGCCTGAACCTCGTCGCCAAGGAGGGCGTCAGCGTGAACGAGCGCGACGCCGTGCTCGTGCTGTCGCGCGAGGCGGGTGCGTGGGACGAGCTCGGCCCGTGGGCGATGGGCGTCAACCCGTTCGACGTGTCGGCCACCGCGGAGGTGCTCCACCGCGCGCTCACGCTCGACGAGGGCGAGCGCCGCGAGCGGGCGGCGGCGCTGCGGCAAGCCGCAGGCGCGCGTACCGCCGCCGACTGGTTCCGCGACCTCATGGGCGAGGCCTGACCGCCCGTTGCTCGTTCGCTAGAGGAGTTGGCGCAGGAAGCCGAGCGAACCTTCCGGCCCGTCGACCAACACGTCGGCGCGGGCGATGAGCTCGGCTGGCGCCTCCGAGCTCAGGACGCCGACGCGGAGGACCGACGCGCCGCAGTCGGCGGCGAGCCGATCCAGGGCGTCGAAGGCAGGAAGGTCGCCGTAGTCGTCGCCGATGAAGCACGCGGCGCGCATGCCGTCGGTGAGCTCGCCGACGACGCTGCCCTTGTCGATCTCGACGGGAGGACGCAGCTCGTACGACATGCGCGCGTCGTGCAGCACCAAGCCCGTCGTCGCGGCGACGGCCTCCGAGAACCCCCGAGCCCAGGCGGCGCAGTCCGGCGCCTCGCGCACGTGGATCGTCATCGACAGCCCTTTCCGCTCGACCCGCACGCCATCGGGAGCTTCGGCCTCGGCCCGCGCGATCGCGTCGCGCACCGGGCCGATCCACGGCAGCGCGTCCGGGTGGATCATCACGTGCCCGCGCTCGAGGCGTTCGAGGCCGTACAACCCCGACACGACGAGACCCACGTCGTCCCGGCCGGCGACCCGAAGGCGATCGCCCAGGAACTCCACTGGGCGGCCGGACACGATCGCCACCCGCCCGTAGATCTCCGACAACGCGTGCAGGGCCTCGACTGCACCCTCGACCGCCGTCGCGGTGGCCGGATCGAGCACGATCGGCGCCAGCGTGCCGTCGAAGTCGGTGATGATCGCCGCGTCCCTCGGCGCCGCCGTGAAGGGCGTGAGGTCGAGCGGGGCCGACGTCTGGCTCACGTTGCGAAGCTACCCACTCGCCCCCGCCGACCGCTCCGCGTGAGCGTGTTTCCTTGTGGCTGAACGGGGTATGTGGCAAGCGCTCGGGTCTGGGAACGCGAGGCGCTGTCCATGCGCTTCTCGCTGCTTCGGCCTGCAACGTGTCCGCCAGCGATAGGGAGGCCGTATGACGACTGCGACGCGAGGAGCCGTCGGCGAACGCACGACCGACCACCGCAGGCGACCGTCGCCCAGCCATCCCGGCACTGTGCGGCTGCCGGCGGCGGAGGCCGACCGCCTGTTCCGCGAGTACCAGGCCACGCGCGACCCCTCGATCCGCGAGCGGCTCGTCGGCGCCCACCTCGGGCTTGCCGCGTCGCTCGCGTCGCGATTCTCCACGCGCAACGAGTCGCCCGAGGACCTGCACCAGGCTGCGCTGCTCGGCCTGGTCCATGCCATCGACCGCTTCGACCCCGAGCGCGGCGTGCAGTTCACGACCTTCGCGTGGGCCACGATCAGCGGCGAGCTCAAGCGCCACTTCCGCGACCGCACGTGGGGCGTCCGGGTGCCCCGCCGTCTGCAGGAGCTGTACCTGAACACCGCAGAGGCGACCGACTCGCTCACCCACCGGCTCGGTCGATCCCCGACCGTTGCCGAAGTCGCCGACCGGTTGGGCGTGACCCACGAGGACGTGCTCGAGGCCCTCGAGGCGAGGGCCGCCTACCGCTTGTCGTCGATCGACGCGCCGGTGGGCGACGAAGACGGCGACGCGGGGATGCAGCTGCCGGCGGGCGAGTCGGGTTATGGCCGCGTCGAGGAGCGGGCGGTGCTGGCGAGCCTCGTGAACCGGCTGCCACCGCGCGAGCGCCAGATCATCCACCTCCGCTTCAATGAGGAGCTCACCCAGGCCGAGATCGCGGACCGCGTCGGCGTGAGCCAGATGCACGTGTCCCGGCTGCTGTCGGCGTCGCTGCAGAAGCTGCGGGTGTGGGCCGAGGAAGACCGGGCGACCGACCTCGTCGCCGTGGGCGATGCCGACGACGGATCGGAGGACGCAGCGTGAGCGAGCCGACCGACGAGCGCGACGACGCCCCCGGTACCGAGCCCGGCGACGACGCCGAGACGGGCACCGACTTCCCCGATCCGATCCCCGGCGAAGGCGACCCTGTGGCGACGGGCGCGAAGG
>DASVEG010000070.1:0-7895 GCA_036380695.1 Acidimicrobiales bacterium | reverse complement strand
GGCCCGAGCCGGTGGATGGCGTTGCGGCCCATCCACGGCCGGGCCGAGTGGGAGCGGGTGCCCGCCAACCGGACCTCGATGCGCAGAGTGCCCTGGCAGCCGGCCTCGACGGCCCCGTCGGTCGGCTCGCCGAGCACCGCGGCGTCGCACGCCAGCAGGTCGGGCCGCTCGCGCAGCAGCGTCCGCAGACCGTTGTGCTCGATCGCGATCTCCTCGCACGCGTAGAAGACGTACGTGACGTCGATCGCCGGCTCCTCCACGGAGCACGCGAGGTCGAGCGCGACGGCCAGGCCGCTCTTCATGTCGGTCGACCCGAGGCCCCACAACGTGTCGCCCTCGATGCGGGCGCGGGCGTTGTCGTTGACGGGCACCGTGTCGGTGTGGCCGGCGAGCGCGATGCGCAGGCCGCGGTCGAGCGTCGTCCGTGCCACGAGGTTGTCGCCGACCCTCGTGACCTCGAGCCACGGGGCCGACGACCGCAACCGCTGCTCGATCCAGTCGGTGATGGCCGCCTCGTCGTGGCTGACCGACGGGATGTCGACGAGCTGCGCGGTGAGGTCGAGCAGGTCGGTCGACGTTGTAGACGCCGTCGCTCCCGTCGGGGTCACGCGCCCACGCCGAACGCGCTCACGCGGTGACGCCGTGCCCGCGCAGCAGCTCGTTCAACGACGCCTTGTCGTGGCGCTCCCCCGGCTCGAGCCGCTTGATGACGAGGACGCACGGGAGGCCGAACTCACCGCCGGCGAACGCGCGCGGCCGCATCGCCTGCACGGCGACGCACCACGGCGGCACGACGCCGCGGGAGATCTCGTCCCCGGTCTCCGCGTCGATCACGGGGATCGACGCGGCGAGGATCACACCGGCCCCGAGGAACGCGCCCTCGCCCACACGCGCGCCCTCGACGACCATGCACCGGCTGCCGATCATCGCGCCGTCGCCGATCATCACCGGCGCCGCTTGCGGCGGCTCGAGCACGCCGCCGATGCCGACGCCACCCGACAGGTGCACGTTGCTGCCGATCTGCGCGCACGACCCGACCGTCGCCCACGTGTCGACCATGGTGCCGGCGCCGACGCGCGCCCCGATGTTGACGTACGACGGCATGAGGATCACGTTGCGGTCGAGGAACGAACCCCAGCGCGCAGACGCCCCTGGGACGACGCGGACGCCGGCCGCCTCGTAACCGCTCTTCAAGGGCAGCTTGTCGGCGTACTCGAACGGGCCGACCTCGATCGTCTCGATCGACCGCAAGCGGAACAGCAGCAAGACGGCCTGCTTCAACCACGCGTGCACGACCACGTCGTCGCCCACGAGCTCGGCCACGCGCGCTTCGCCGCGGTCGAGCAAGTCGATCGCCTCGGTGACGGCGGCGAGTGCGTCCGGGTCGCCGGCTTGCAACTCGCCGCGCTGCTCCCAGAGGTCTTCGATCGTGGACTGCAGGTCGGCCATCGGGCAGCGAGGCTACCTTCCGGTCGTGCTGCGCCAACTCGAAACGGTGATCCCGCCGCCCCCCGGCAAACCGGACCCCATCTCCGAGCACCCGATGCGGCACGTGACACGCCAGGTCGCCTTCGAGCGCAACGGGTGGACGCCCGAGCGCGCCGGCAAGGTCGAGGCGTTGTTCGACGACCTCGCGTCCGAGTGGCACACGCGCGGCAACCCCGAGCGTCGCGACGCGGTGCACGACGCGCTGGGACGCGGGGGCCCGTTCCCTGGGGGGACGTGCCTCGAGCTCGGCTCCGGCATCGGCCTGTTCACGGAGACGATCCGCGATGCGGTCGCGGGCACCTGCTCCGTCGTCGCCGTCGACCTGTCGTTGGAGATGCTGCGCCGCGCGCCGGCGGGAGCGGCGCCCCGCCTGCAGGCCGACGCGTCGACGCTCCCGTTCGCGAACGGCGCGGTGGCGACCGCGGTCCTCGTCAACATGCTCCTGTTCCCGCTCGAGATCGACCGCGTCCTCCGCCCGGACGGCGTGCTGGTCTGGGTCAACACCCTCGGCGACGCCACGCCCATCCACCTGGTCGCCGCTGACGTCGCGGAGGCCTTGCCCGGCGAGTGGACGGGCGTCCACGCCGACGCCGGCTGGGGGACGTGGGCGGCGCTTCGCCGCGCGTGAGCCGCCCGTATCGTCAGCCGCCGAGGCGGTCGGCGACCAGCTCGAGCCGATCGAGCGGCTGCACCATCGCGGCCCTGAACCACTCGGCGCCCTGCGGCCCGAACGTGTCGCCCGGCGCGACGAGCACACCACCCGCGGCTGCGAGGTGCGCGGCGAAACCCCACGCGTCGCCTTCGGGCGCACGCGCCCACAGGTAGAACGCGCCTCCGGGCATCGGCGCGTCGACGCCGAGCGACGAGAGCACGCGCTGGAACAACCGGAGGCGCTCGGCATACCGCTCGCGCTGCACGTCGACGTGCTCGTCGTCGCCGAGTGCGACCGTGGCCGCCGCCTGCATGGGTGCGGGCACGAGGAACCCCGCGTGCTTGCGCACCTCTTTGAGGTAGCCGACCAGGTCGCCGTCGCCTGCGTAGAACCCGACGCGTGCGCCCGCGAGGTTCGACCGCTTCGACAGGGAGTGCACCGCGACGACGCCGTCGAGGCCGTGCTGCAGGATCGTCTGCGGTGCGCCCGACCAGGTGAACTCGACGTAACACTCGTCGCTGAACACGGGCACGCCGTGCGCCCTGCCCCACGCGGCCGCGGCACCGAGGTCGTCGAGCTGGCCGGCGGGATTGCCTGGCGAGTTCACCCACAACACCAGCGCCCGCGACGCGTCCTCGTCGGAGATGGCGTCGAGGTCGAGCAGGAACTCGCCGGTCATCGGCACCGCGACCGCCCGCAGCCCGGCGAGGGTGGCGCCCATCTCGTAGGTCGGGTACGAGACCGCGGGGTACAGCACCGTGTCGCGGTCGGGGGCGCGCAGCTTGAGGTACTGCGGGACGCTCGCGACGAACTCTTTCGTCCCGACACAGGCGGCGACCGACGACGGGGGCACGTCGACGCCGAGGCGCCGCTGCATCCACTCGACCGCAGCGGCCCGCAGCTCGGGCGTGCCGATCGACGGCGGGTACCCGCGGGCATCCGCCGCGCCCATGGCGTTCGTCACCGCGGGCGGCGGTGCGTCGCACGGCGTGCCGATCGAGAGGTCGACCGCGCCGCCCTCGAGCGCGTCCGCCTTCTCCTTCATCGGACCGAGGCGGTCGTAGGGATACGGCGGCGGCGTCCAGCCGCGTGCGCCGGTCACCCCGCGTTCTCGACGACGAACTCGCGGAACCGGGCACCGCCGGCCTCGCCGAGCCGCGCCCGCAGGCGCGTGCCGTCGTCCTCGTGGCTCTCCATGAGGACCTCGCCTTCGCGGTGCACCGCGGCGACCACGTCTCCCCTGTCGTAGGGGACGAGGAGCTCGACGACCGTCGCCAGCGCGCGCACCCGGCCGGCCAGCGCGTGCAGCAGCTCGTCGACGCCTTCGCCGGTGAGCGCCGAGAATCCGACGGCGCCGGGGTTGAGCGCGACGAGTCGCTTCACGTTGTCGCGGTCGAGGTCGAGCTTGTTGATCGCGACGAGCTCGGGGATGGCGTCCGCCTCGATCTCGCGGAGCACCGACCGCACCGCGTCCACCTGCTCCTCCGGGTTGACCGCGGAACCATCGACCACGTGCAGCAGCAAGTCGGCCTCGGCGACCTCCTCGAGCGTCGAGCGGAACGCCTCGACGAGCCCGTGGGGAAGCTTGCGGATGAAGCCGACGGTGTCGGACAGCAGCAGCGTCTCGCCCCCGGGCAGCTGCAAGCGCCGCGTGCGCGGGTCGAGCGTCGCGAACAAACGGTTCTCGGTGAGCACGCCCGCGTCGGTGAGGCGGTTGAGCAACGTCGACTTACCGGCGTTGGTGTACCCGACGATCGACACGGACGCGTACGGCGACGACCGCCGCTGCTTGCGTTGGACCTGGCGCTGCTTGCGCAACTCCTTGAGGTCGCGCTCGAGCTTCTGGATGCGGCGCAGGATGCGCCTGCGGTCGACCTCGAGCTGCGTCTCGCCCGGCCCTCTCGTCGCGATGCGCGCCGAGCCGCCGCCGCCCTGCTGCCGCGACAGCTGCAAACCCCGCCCGCGAAGCCTCGGGAGCCGGTGGCGCAACAGCGCGAGCTCGACCTGCGCCTTGCCTTCCTGCGTGTGGGCGTTCTGGGCGAAGATGTCGAGGATCACGTCGGTGCGGTCGATCGCGGTGCGCCCGAGGATCTTCTCGAGGTTGCGCTGCTGCCCTGGCGTCAGCTCGTCGTCGAACACGACGGTGTCGGCGTCGACGGCTTCGGAGATCTCGTGCAGTTCTTGCGCCTTGCCCTTGCCGATGTAGGTCGCGATGTCGGGCTCTGAGCGCCGCTGCACGACGCGCTCGACGACATCCGCGCCCGCGGTGTCGATCAGCAAGGCGAGCTCGTCGAGGTGCTCCTCGACCTCCTCTTCCGACGACCGGGGGAGGATCACGCCGACGAGGACGATCTTCTCCCTGAAGGTGCGTTCGATCAGCGACACGGCCACTCCACGCGTGCGACGAACTGCGCCGGGCCCGTCAGCTTCACCTCGTCGCCGTGCAGGTCGACGGCGAGGTCGCCGCCCGGGTTGTGAACGACGACGTGGTCGCCGACCAGGCCCCATCGCCTCGCGGCCGCGGCCGCCGCGCAACTGCCGGTGCCGCACGCTTCGGTGAGGCCGACGCCGCGCTCGTGAACCTTGAGCACGAGGCCGTCGTCGACGGGCGTCACGAGCTCGACGTTCACGTCCGGATGCTCACGACCGAGCGCCTCGACGTCGAGGTCGGTCGCGTCGGCCAGGAGCACGAGGTGGGGGTTGCCCATGTCGACCTCGGCCGCCATCGCCGTCGGCCCGCCCTCGATCTCGCGCACCTTCGCGACACCCATCTCGACGGTCACCTGCCGGAGGCCCGGTGCGGTCTCCTCGGTCACGTCGACGGTGCGGAGCCCGCCTGCCGTCGCGATGCGGAACGTGCCCGCGCGCTGCCAGCCCGCGTCGACGACCGCCTGCGCGAGGCACCGGATGCCGTTGCCGCTCATCTCGGCGACGCCACCGTCGGCATTGTGCAGCGCCATCGTCACGTCGGCCTCGACGCCACCGCGGCGCGCGACGAGCAGCCCGTCGCCCCCGACGCCGCGGTGACGGTCGCACACCGCACGCGCCAACGCTGCGGTGTCGAGGTCGTCCGGCGGGTCGAGCAGCACGAGGAAGTCGTTGCCGAGGCCGTGGTGCTTGGTGAGGGTCAACGTCATGCCGGCGACCAGTCTCCCAGCACCCGATCGGCAAGGGCGACTGCATTGCCGTCGTCGCCGTCGTACCAGTGGATCCGCGGGTCGCGCCGGAACCACCGCTCCTGGCGGACGGCGAACGTGCGGGTGCGCTGGATGGCCTCCGCGACGACGTCGTCGAGCGGCGCGCCGTCCTCGACGTGGCGAAGCAGTTCGCGGTACCCGAGCGCCTGGCGTGCGGTCCGCGACAGGCGGCCATCGTGGCGGCGTGCGAGCTCGCGGACCTCGTCGAGCAGGCCGCAGTCGAGCATGGCCTCGAACCGCGCCGCGATCCGCGCCGTGAGCACGTCGCGGGAAACGGCGATGCCGGCGAGGTGGAATCGGTCGAGTGGCGGGTAGGCGTCGAGCCCCGGCCCGTACGAGCTGAACGGCCGGCCGCTGCCGACGGTCACCTCGAGGGCGCGCACGACGCGGCGACGGTTCGTCGGCTCCATCCGCGCCGCGGCCACGGGGTCGAGGGCCGCCAAGCGCGCGTGGAGCGCCGGCGTGTCGGGTTCCGCCTCGATGCCGTGCCGCGCCGCCTCGAACTGGCCGGGGATTTCCAGGTCGTCGACGATTGCGCGGACGTACAGGCCCGTGCCGCCGACGAGCACGGCGACGCTCCCCCGCCGCTCGATGTCGCTCAACGCGTCGTAGACCGCGCGCTGGAATCGCGCCACCGAGTAGTCCTCGGTCGGCTCGACGAGGTCCACCACGTGGTGCCGCACCGCGGCGCGGTCGGCCGCGCTTGGCTTGGCGGTGCCGACGTCCATCCCCCGGTACACCTGCATCGAGTCGACGGACACCAGCTCCACGCGCGGGTGGCGGCGTGCGATCTCGAGCGCGACCGCCGACTTCCCCGACGCGGTAGGCCCGACGAGCACGAGGTGCGGCGCGGTCATGCGCTCGCCGCGGCCAGCCGGGCGATCGACGACGCCACCGCGCGCGGCTCGACCATCTGGTGGAGGTGCCCGCCGTCGAATCGCTCGACGGGCCATCCCCGTCGCTCCGCCTCCTCCGCTTCGCGTTCGTAGGTGAAGCACAGGTATGCCACGCCAACGTGCGCCGGCGCGCGGCGAGCGCCGTCCGGTATCGGCTCGTCGAAGAACGCGGTGACGACGCGGGGCGCATCCGCGGCGAGCGCGGCGCGGTCGTGCGGGTCGGGGAGCACGGAGGCGAGCAGGTCGTCGGGCCACCAGTCGGGCCACGGCGGCAAGGTCACGCCGTCCGTCGTCGCGACGAGCGCGGCGAGGTGGTCGCGGAACGATGCGGGAGCACCCTCGGCGTGCGTCGCCTCGCCCGGCAGGCCTGCGTCGACGAGCACGACCGCGGTGACGGCGCTGGACCCGGCCGCGCCCATCACCAGCCGCCCCGCGCCGCTGTGGGCGACGAGCACGACGTTCGCACGATCCGCGACAGGCGCATGGTTCGCGACGTCGTCGACGGCCCGCGTCGCGAGGTCGATCCACGCCGTCGCGTGCCGTTCCCTCGAGACGGCGGGGCGCAGGTCGGGCACGGCAACCGTCGCGCCGCGGCCCGCGAGCTCTCGTGCGACAGCCCTCCACGACGACGGCCCGAGGAGCGGGCTGTGGAGGAAGACGTAGGCGGCCGCGTGCGCGTCAGACGACGGCAAGCGGGATGCGGGTCCGGTGCCTCGGCGGTTGGGTGACGCCGACGAGCTCGCCCCCGAGGTGGTGGGGCGCGGCCCGGGTGATCCGGACGTCTGCGTACGAGCCCGTCGGCGCGTCGCCGACGAAGTGCACGAGCTTGTTCTGGCGCGTGCGGCCGGTGCGCACGGTTGCGTCCTTCTTGCTCGCGCCCTCGACGAGCACCTCCTCGACGCCACCGATCCGGTCGTGGTGCTTCCGGAGGGCCGAGCGCTCGATGACCACCTTGAGGCGCTCGAAGCGTTCGGCCGCGACGTCGGCAGGGACGAACCGGTCGGCCCAGGCTGCCGCTTCGGTACCGGGCCGCGGCGAGAACAGGAACGTGTACGCGCTGTCGAACTCGGCGGCTGCGGCCACCTCGAGCGTGCGGTCGAAGTCGTCGTCGGTCTCGCCGGGGAACCCGACGATGATGTCGGTCGTCACCGCGAGGCCAGGCACGGCCGCCCTGGCCGCGGCGAGCTGCCGCAGGTACCGCTCGGCGGTGTAGCCGCGGTGCATGGCCTTGAGCACCCGGTCGCTCCCGGACTGCAACGGGTAGTGGAGGTGCTCGCACACCGCCGGCACCTCGGCCATCGCCGCGATCGTCTCCGGCCGCAGGTCTTTCGGGTGCGGGCTCGTGTAGCGCACACGACGGATGCCGTCGATGGCACCGACCGCTCGCAGCAGGTCGGCGAACAGCGGCCGGCGCTTCGTGATGTCGCGCCCGTAGGAGTTCACGTTCTGACCGAGGAGGGTCACCTCGGTGGTGCCGGCCGCCGCCAGCTCGGTGACCTCGGCGACGATCTCTTCGAACGGGCGGCTGATCTCCTTGCCCCTCACGCTCGGGACGATGCAGAAGGCGCACGTGTTGTCGCAGCCGATCTGGATGGTCACCCAGGCGGCGTGATCGACGTCGCGCCGGGCCGGCAGCGCCGAGGGGAACGTCTCGCTCTCCTC
>DASVEG010000069.1:0-6930 GCA_036380695.1 Acidimicrobiales bacterium | reverse complement strand
CACCGCGGCAGGGCAGTCCGCGAAGTTCTACGGGCTGATCCTCCCGCATGGCTTCCTCGAGATCACCGCGGTCGTCGCCGCGGGCGGCGCGGGGCTCGCGCTGGGCTGGGCGCTCGTCGCGCCCGGCGACCGAACGAGGCGGGAGGCGCTGACGGCCGAGGGGCGCCGCGCCGTGGTGATCGTGCTCGGGCTGATCGCGACGTTTACCGTGGCCGGGCTCATCGAGGGGTTCGTGACCGGTTCGCCGCTGCCGACCGCGGTCCGGGTCGGCATCGGCGGCGCCGTCGAGATCGCGTTCCTGCTGTACGTCTACGCGCTCGGCCGCGAGGCGGCGCGTCGCGGCTTCACGGGGACGATGGGCGAAGACCGCCCCCGCTTCACAACCGCCCTGTCGCCTTCACTTTGAGGTAGGCGTCGGCCAGCTCGGGCGCGAGCCGTCCTGGCGGCGCGTCCACCACGGTCACGCCCCGGCCGCGCAGGCTCGCGACGACGCGACGGCGCTCCTCGAGCGCGGCAACGGCGGCAGCCGCCCGGTACGCGTCCGACGCGTCCGCTGGCACCTGACGCGACCATCCGACGACTTCCGGGTCCTGCACGCTGGCGACGACGACGAGGTGGTCCCGTACGACGAGAGGGAGCGCGGGCAACAGCGACTCCGCGATCGCCTGCTCCGCGAGGTCGGTGAACACGACGATGAGGGCGCGGCGGCGGAATCGCGCGAGCGCGGACGTGAAGGCACCGCGGTAGTCGCTCTCCACCAGTTGCGCGTCGAGCTCGTACATGGCCTCGGTGACCCTGCTCAACTGCCCGCGACCGTGCGACGGCGGCACGACTGCGCGCACGTCGTCGTCGAACGCGACGAGACCGGCGCGGTCACCGAGACGGGTCGCGACGGTCGTCAGCATCATCACCGCGTCCATGGCGTGCTCGAGCCGGGGCCCCTCGCCGACCCGCCCGGCCATCACGCGACCGGTGTCGAGCAGCAGCAGAATCGTCTGGTTGCGCTCGGCCCGGTACGTCCGGACGATGGCACGCGAGCTGCGGGCGGTGGCGGCCCAGTCGATGCGCCGGAACTCGTCGTCCGGCGAGTACTCGCGCAACGCGTCGAAGTCGGTGCCGCCGCCCCTGCCCTGCGCCGACCGGAGGCCGACCTCGAGGATGCGGGCGCGGCTCACGCGCAGCTCGGCTTCGTCGCGCGACGGGAACGCCGGGTACACGCGCAGCAGGCGCGGGACGTGTCGCGTCGCATGCCTGGCCGCCAAGCCCAGCGGCCCGGTGGTGCGAACGGCGAGCGCGGAGATGGCGAAGCGACCGCGCCGCGTCGGCCGGATCCGCGTGGTCAAGGTCGCGGCCCCCGAGGCGGGTACGCGAGCGGTCAGCCGTCGCCGGCCCGCCCGCAACGTCGGCGCCAGCTCGTCGGCCACCTCGACGGAGATCGAGCGGGTGGCCGGGTTGTCGATCCGCCACGCCAGCTCGGCCTCCTGACCGAGCGCGACGACGTCGGGGAAGCGGCGCGTCACGGGCACGTCCGCGGGCGCGGGCGAGAGGCGCGCGTCGACGACGGCCACGACGATCAACCCGAGGTTCACGACAACGAGCGCGGCCACCGTCGGGAACGGCAGCGCGGCCGCGGCCAGCGACAACACCGCCGCGACCAGCGCCAGCCGCCCGGTCGGTACCGGCACGACCGTCCCCCACCATGCCCTCGACTGGGCCCTCGACCGCACCCCCGACCTCGTTCCGGAGGCAATAGGGGCGGTGGTACCGCCCCCATTGCCTCCGGAACGGGCAGTGGCCGTGGTCACCGAGGGACGGGGACGGTGGAGAGCACGCCGTCGAGCAGGCCGTCGGGCGTGAGTCCCTCGAGTTCGACGTCGGGCCGCAGTTGCAGGCGGTGACGGAGGGCGGCCTTGGCGATCGCCTTCACGTCGTCCGGCGTCACGAAGTCCTTTCCGGACAGCCACGCCCACGCCTTCGACGCGTGCATCAGGGCGACGGCGCCGCGCGGCGACACGCCGAGCGTCACGGCCGGCGACTCACGCGTCGCCCGCGCGATGGCGACGACGTACGCCTGCACCGGCGCCTCGCACGTCACCTCCGACACCTCGGCCCGAGCGGCGGCGAGATCCTCCAGCCCCGCCACCGGTTCGACGCCGGCGCCCGCGATGTCGTGGGGGTCGAGGCCGCTGTCGTGACGGGCGAGCATCGCCTGCTCCTGCTCCGCCGACGGGTACGGCACGAACAGCTTGAACAGGAACCGGTCGAGTTGCGCTTCCGGCAATGGGTACGTGCCCTCGTACTCGACGGGGTTCTGGGTGGCCACGACGAGGAACGGCTCTGGCAGCGGGTGGGCGGTGCCGTCGACCGTCACCTGCCGTTCCTCCATCGCCTCCAGCAGCGACGCCTGCGTCTTCGGCGGCGTGCGGTTCACCTCGTCCGCCAGCAGCAGGTTGCAGAACACGGGGCCGTGACGGAAGCGGAACGACCCGGCCTGGGCCTCGAAGATGGTCTGGCCGATGACGTCGGACGGCATCAGGTCGGGCGTGAACTGCACCCGGCCGAACTCGAGGTCGAGCGCGGCGGCGAGCGTCTTCACGAGCAACGTCTTGGCGACGCCAGGCACGCCTTCGAGCAGCACGTGGCCGCGCACCAGCAGCGCGGTCACGAGACCGGAGAGCACCCCCTCCTGCCCGACGATCACCTTGCCGACCTCCGACCGGAGGGCCAGCATCGACTCGCGTGGCGTGCGGGCCGGCGCTGCGGCCGACCGCGATCGCGTCCTGCGTGCGGGTTGGTCAGACATGGACGACCTCTCTGCGAAGGGTTTCGACGTCGGCCGCGAACGCGGCGAACGCCTTGTCGTCGGGAACGGCGTGGGGTGCGAGAACGGCGGTGACGCGACCCGCGTCGACGCCGTGCGCGGCCAGGGCCGCGGCGACGCGATCGGACGGCGCGTCGACGGGGATGCCGAAGCGATCCGCGAGCTCGCGGCGCAGTTGCAGCCGCAGCATGTCGGCCGCCGCGTCGCGGCGCCCGGCGTGCTGGAGCATGTTGCCGACCGCGAGCACGAGCTCGGAGCCGGGGATCTCGACGGGGCGCGGCTCCGGCACGGGCTTGCCCAACCGGCGCGACGCGCCGAGTACGAGGACCACGAACGCGGCCGCAAGCTGCCACATGCCGCGACCGGTGCCGTCGGGGAGGAGATCGGTCAGCGTCTCGTCGCCGGACCCGGCCACGTCAGGCACGACGACGGTGACCGCGATCCCTCGCTCCGGTGCGAGCAGCCCGACGGCGAAGAGCGCGTTGTCGTCCTCGACGATGTACTTGTTGACGAACGGCGCGCCTCCCCCGAGCGACACGACCGTCCCCGAGCCCTCGGAGCGCGCCACGAGGTACGCGGTGCGTCCTTGCTTGAAGCAGGCGACGTCGTCGGGGGGAACGCGATACCGCGCCGCGGCAGGCACCCGGACGAGCTCGACGTCCTCGAGCGACCGGAGGTCACAGTCGTTCCTCAGCGCCTCGCCCTCCTCTTCGTCCGCGCCGCTCTCGTCGAAGATGGCCATGTCGGGGGAAGCGAGCGCGGGGACGAAGTCGGACAACGGGTCGGTCACGACGAGGACACCGCCACCCCGCACCCACTCCAGCACGCGTTCCTCCTGTGCCTTGCCGAGCTCGTCGACGAACAGGACGGCGGTGCCCGCGCTCGACGGTCGCGGCGCGATCGTGACGTCCGCGCCCATCTCCTCGAGCAGCAGCACGAGGGCGCGCGTGCCGGTGTCGTCCGTCGAGCGCGGGTCGAACGGTTCGTCGCTCCCCTCGCGCCGCGCCAAGAGCCCGATGAGCACGACGGCCGCGCCCAGCAGGATCCAGGGCAGGTTGCGCCTCACGGCGTCGCGTCCTCGAGGACGCGGCCCGCGAGCTCGCGGAAACGGCGGTCGTCGTCCTCCCCGGTCGGGCGGTGGCCGTACCACGCGCGCTCGAACAGGTCGGTCGCCTCCGCGAACGGCGGCGCGACCTGCGGCCTCGTCCGCCCGACCTCGCGGCGGTATTCACCGGCGGTGCGACCGGGGATCTCGTCGACCGCGCCGGCCGAGGCGAGCCTCGCGACCAGGGCGCGATACCTGCACCGAAGCGCGTCCCGCCACCTGCCTTCGGCCGCGTGCCGCGCCGCTTCTTCGTCCCACTCCACCGCGGGCCGCCGCACGTCGGTCTCGACGGTGAAGCCGGGCTCTCCCGGCGGTGGCCGCCTCACGGCGCGGGCCACCTTCACGATGAGGAACGCGATGACGAACACGACGACCGTGAGCGCGATCCAGGCGACGACCGAACTTCGCCCGCCCTCGAACAGCGTCGACAGCACCCGATTGATGGCGTCTCCGAGCGCGTCGAGGACGCGGTCGTAGATCGACTTCGGGGGCTCCGCGAACTCGGGCCGCGACAAGACCTCCTCGGCTGCCTCTCGCACGTCCTCGGGGTCGTGCGTGGGCGGCGGGAGGCGTTCGGGCGGGACCAGCGCGGTCGGCAGCCGCACGGTCAACGTGTCGACGCGAGGTCGGCTGCCATGACCTCGACGTCGAACCCCTCGTGCCGGATCCGTGCGTCGAAGTAGAGCAACGTGGCCGCGATCGTGACGACGGGCAACGACACGAGCTGGCTGAGCACGCCGGCGAGAGCGACGGCGAGCCAGGCGAACGACCCACCGAGCACGACCGCCACCAGTGCTGGCAGCCCGCCGAGGATCTGCCCGAGCGCGTTGGCGATGAAGCCCGACAGCAGGCAGATGGCCAGCACCCACCAGAACCTCGGGCGCACGAGCCGCCACGACCGCCGCATGCCCGCTATCGCGCCGATCTCCTCGATCGCGATGGCCGGCGCGGTGAGCGAGTACACCGCCATGACGGCGAACATGCCCACCCCACACGCGAGCAGCCCGACGGCCTCGAGGAGATGCACGAGGACGAACGCGCCGAGCAACGGCCCGATCCGGCGACCGGCGCCCTTCAGCGCCTGGCCCGCGGTGATCTCGTGGCCGAGGTACGACGCGGCGACGACGCGGCTGACGGCTCCGGCGATGAACGGCGTCACGAGCGACGCGATGAGCGACGTGATGATCGCGACGACGATCTGCGAGGTGTTGTTCTGCTCGGCCACCGTCTGGGCGACGGTCGGGTCGCGGAACATCGACAGCACGCCGACGTCGAACTGTTCGCGCAGCAGGAACGACGACACGAGCTGCACGGGGACGACGATCGTCGCGGTGACGAGCAGCACCGTCCGCGCGTTCGCCTTGAAGAGCTTGAACGTGCCGTCGAGGATGTCGCCGACGCTCATGGGGTGCAGGGGGAGCGGCCCGGTCCTGGCGTTGCCCGCCTTCGGGAGGGTGTTGCCCCAGCCCGGCGGCGGGGGTGGCGGCGGCGCACTGGGCCCGCCATAGGTGGGCGCGGGCCCCCATCCCGGAGGCGGGGCGGGCGGCGCGGCGGGCGGCGGAGCGGACGGCGCGCCGGCGGGCGGTGACGGAGCGGGCGGCGCGGCGGGCGGCGGGGGCGGGGCCGCGGGGTCGATAGGCGACCAGTCGCCCGGCGGGTCACTCATCGCGCAAGTCGACCACACGAGCCTCGCCCGACGCGCGCAGCCGTGCCGCGAGCGCTCGGCGGTCGAGGACGACGAACTGCGTCACCGACAACTGCCGGTCGAGCTCGCGCAGCAACGGGCCGGGATGGCCGGCGCGTCTCGGTGTCACGAACACGATCAGCTCTTCGGACCCGTCGACGGTCCGCAGCTCCGCCTGCCAGAGCTCGACGTCCGCGTGCTCGTCGAGGATGCTCGCGAACGGCGGGAGCGACGGCACGAGGCGGATGCGGGGCGACGTGCGCCCGCACGAGACGCACGGGGTGTCGTCGAGGCAGCCGAAGACCCCGGTACGGAGGCGCAACAGCACCGACCCCTTCCAACCGAGCGGCGTGTACACGACCTCGCCTTCGGTGGCCGGCGGCAGCACGCCGCCCGTCGCCGGGTCGATCATCTCGATGACCTCGGCGGCCGGCCAGGTGTGCACGTCGGTGCCGTTGCGGCATTCGGTCCACAGCGCGCGCACGCCGGGAGGCGCCCAGGCGGCCACCACGGCGGCGGGCTCGTTCGAGGTGCCCGCCAGCTCGGCCAGGCGGCCGCGCATCATCGGGTCGATCGGCTCGCCCACGACGAGGAGGGTGCGCAGCCCCGCGAACGAGAAACCGGTGGACCGACCGTCCTCCAGGAGGCGGAGGAGGTCGACCGCGGACCCCGCGAGCACGTTGGGCCGTAGCTGCGCTATCGCCTCCGGCCCCTCCGCGACCGGGAGGAACAGCGCCGACACGCCTGCGAGGCGCGCGCCGAGCGCGAGTTGCCAGAACGCGGGCGACGGCTCGGGCTGGCGCACCGACACGAGCACGTCGTACCGGTCGACTCCGGCCATCTCGAGGGTCGACCGCCCGAGCTCGGCGAGACGGTCGAGGTCTTCGGCGGTGTAGCCGAGCGGCACCGACGCCATGTGCCAGTGGATCGGTTTGTACGCAGGCTCGAGCTGGGTGCGGTTGAGCCTCGTCATGCCTTTCGACATCCGCGCCCACCAGATCTTCGCGAGCAGGCGGCGGTCGCCCGATCCCGCGATCGTCGTCATCGTCGGGCGAAGCACGAGCGACGACGGGTCGGGCGCGTCGTCCATCGACACCAGCGGCAGCTTCACCAGATCGTCGACCGACTCGACCGGTGTGTTGCGCAGCGTCTCGCCGTACCACGGCGAGTACGGCCGCACTTGCGTGGCCAGGTACCGGCGCAGCGCGCGGTCCTGGGCGGCGCGGCGGCGCCCTGGTCGCTCGAAGTCGCCGATCACGGGCGGGAACGGTAGCGCCCGAACATGTGTGTCCCTGTTGGCGTGCGCTGGCGCGTACCGTG
>DASVEG010000068.1:0-17139 GCA_036380695.1 Acidimicrobiales bacterium | reverse complement strand
TCGAGGGCAACGTCCGGGTAGCCGTCGTAGATCCGCTCGCGACCCGTGCTTCCGGTGATGACCGGGAACACGACGACGCGGAAGCGATCGACGAGGCCCGCTCGCAGGAGCGCACGACACAGGCTGAGACTGCCGATCGTGCGCATCGAGGTCGAGCCGGTGTCCTTCATCTCGCGCACCGCCTCGACGGCGTCTCGCGCGACCAGTTGCGTGTTCGGCCACGACAGCGGCTCGGCCAACGTGGTCGAGAAGACGACCTTCGACATGCCCGCCAACGCGTCCGTGCCCGGTTCGCCCTCGGCCGCGAACCCCGACATGAGGCGGTAGGTCGTCGCTCCCATCAGGACCGTGTACGCCCCTTCCGGCTGCTCCCCCAGCCAGGCCAGGTACTGGGGTCCTTCGAGGCCCCACCATCCCGGCCAGCCCTCGGCGGCCGCGTAGCCGTCGAGCGAGGTGATGAAGTCGATCAAGAGCTCGGGCATCGTCGTGTCCCCCTCAGGCTTCGTGTGCGGCGGGTCGCCGGTAGGTCAGGTGCGTCACGTGCGAGGTGTGGCGTGCGGATACGACCTCGAACGGCGTCGCGGGTACGCCGTCGAACATGCGCGATCCGTCGCCGACACCAGCGGCGAACGGGACCACGTGCAGCCGCAGTTCGTCGATGAGCCCTGCCGCGAGGTACTGGTTGATGGTCGTCGCGCCGCCGGCGATGGCGACGTTCCTCGATCCCGCCGCGTCCCTAGCCCGGCTCAGAGCGGAGGCGATGCCGTCGGTCACGAAGTGGAACGTCGTGCCCCCCTGCATCGGCAGCGGCGCACGCTCGTGATGGGTGAGCACGAAGACCGGGGCGCGATAAGGCGGCTCGTCGCCCCACCACCCCTTCCACGCCGGGTCCCATTCGCCGCGGCCAGGGCTGAACATGTTGCGGCCCATGACGAAGGCGCCCGCGTCGGTGATGGCTGCCACCTCCGCGGCGTTCTCCTCACCGCGCTCGAACATCCACGTGTGCAGGCGCTGTTCTTCGATGTCGCCGAACGGCGCATCGAGTCGCTGGTTCGGTCCGGCGCCGTACCCGTCGAGGGTGACGGAGATGTCCGCGGTCACGATGCCCATAGGACCGCTCTTCTATCTCGTGACGCCGACCTCCAGCTCCGCGAACCCCGCGCGGTCCGCGCCAGGGGCCTGCGTGAACGTCAGCCGGATGCCGCGTCCCTCGACGCCGGGACGCACGACGATGTCGCTGCCGATGTCGACGGTTTGCTCGAAGTCGGGATCGCCGAGCTCGTCGACCACCTCGACCTTCACGCGGGTGAATCCGGTCCCGCCGGTGATGCGGACCCGCGTGACGAGATCGTCCTGACGCCCCGTCCACGTGAACTGCAGCGACCCTGACGAGTCGCCGAACCACGACGTTCCGGGGTCGCCGTCGATCGCGCGCGCCGCGACCGATGCGGCATCCGTCTCGGACGACGCGGAGACCTCGCCATCGCGGGTGACGAACGCGTTCGGCTGCGGGATGTTGGCGTCGTCGATGCCCGTCGTGGACGCGGAGGCGACGGTCGTCGACGTCGTGGACGTGGTCGGCGTCGGCTCCGTGGTCGCCGGTGGGATGGGCGGCTCGAGGCGCGTGTTGGGCGGCGCGGGCGCATCGGCTGCGCCGTCGGTCCCCGCAGGCCGGATGATGGGTTGACCGGTGGTGACCTCGCGGACGACGAACGCGGTGACAGGCTGCGACGGCGAGACGACGGAGATGGCGGCGGGGTCGAACCGCGGCCACGGTGCCCCGCTGAACGTCGCGCCGGCTACCGCCGCCGGCTCCGACAACGGCGTGCCACCCGAGCAACGGACGCGCGGCACGCCGGTCGCGTCGACGAGTACTGCGGTGCCCGCCTCGAGCACGCTCTGGCGCGGCGCGGCCGAACCGTCATCGAACCCGTGGTTCGTGACGCGCGTATCGGCCTGGAGGATCAGCGGGGTGAAGGTGTCGATGCGCGCCGCCAGCTGATCGGCGGTGGTGCCGACGATCGTCGCGAACGCGGCCGCCTTCGCGGGGTCGGCCACGAGCTGCGATGCCAGTCGCGCGCCGTCGCAGCTCGGCTGGCTGCGAGCGACGCCGAACAGGCCGGGACGGTTGCCGGCGACGCTCCGGATCGCGGTCGAGGGTGGCGCGGTGGGGCGCGGTCCCGGCCGCGCGGTCGTTCGAGGGGCCGCGGTGTTGGGCGGCGCGGTCGGCACCGGGACGGTCGACGGCGGCGGTGGTGTTGCGACCGACGGTGTGAACGGGTCGGGTCCTGGCTCGGCCGCGGCCTCGAGGAACACCTCGTTGCGCGCGCCCGCTTGGTCGGTCGAGTCGTCGTCGCCACCGCCGAGGAGGGCGAAGGCGCCGCCGATGAGGGCGACGACCGCGACGACGCCGGCGATCGGCGCCCACTTGGGCAAGCCGCTGGTCGCACCCGGCGGCGAACCGGACGGCGGTGGTCCCGCGGGAGGCGGCCCGGCGGGCGGTGGTCCCGCGGGAGGCGGCCCTGCAGGCGGCGGACCAGCCGGCGGCGGCCCAGCAGGCGGCGGCCCAGCCGGAGGCGGACCAGCAGGCGGCGGCCCGGGCGGCGGACCCGTCACCCGCGGTAATCCGTCAGGCGCTCGAGCGGTACCCACCCCGACCAGCCGGTGTGGGCCCGGACCTCCACCAGACCGTTCTCCTCATCGACCAACTCGAGCTGCACGCCCTGCTGGAGCATCACGTCGGGCGGGCCGCTGTTGTCAGCGGTGCCCCATGCCGGCGTGCCGTCGCTGGCCACGACATGCGTGGCGCGCCAACCTCCGCCGACCTCGACGCGCGGGGCTACGGCCTCACTGCGTACGCCGCCACCGCGCTCGATGGCGACGAGCTGCGCGTTGAAACGCCGCGTCGCAAGCAGCCGGCCGATGTTCCCGCTCAGCAGGCTGACCACGATGCCGCCGATCGCACAACCGAGAACGACTGCGAGGCTCGGGTAGGTCACCGAGAACTGCTGCAGGAGGATCGTCACGCCGAGACCGAGCGCGAGCCCGCCGAGCACGGCGCCGAACGACAGCCGCGGCCGGAAGCGGATCCGCGGGAAGTGCGTGGAAGCAGCGGCGGTGGCCATGGTCATGAGCTCCTCGTCGGGAGCTTTTCCGCAGTTGACGGCGCTAGAGCGCGGACAACTGCGAAAAAGCGCGCGGTGGGCGTGGTGGTGGCGGTGGGCGTGGTGGTGGCGGTGGGCGTGGTGGCGGTGGGGGTGGTGGCGGTGGTGGGCGTGGAAGCAGTGGTCATACCGACGAGCTCCTATCCCCAGAGACAGATCCGTTGGATCTGCGGTGACGCGTGAGCGGCGACGACCGCCTGCTCGACGGGGTGGATGCGGCAGACGATGCGCGTTACCTCGAGGTAGTCCCGCACGCCGCGGCACGGCGAGAACGCGGTGCCGATCGGCGTCTTGGCGTCGATCATGCCGATGACCTCGCGCGCCGGGGGTGGTCCGCCGCGGAAGCACTTCGTGAAGCTGGTGCCAACGGCACCGACGCCGATGACGCTCAACGCCAGGCCGATCATCCCCGCCGGTGTGCTCAAGGGGTTGCCGCCGACCTTTACGAGCGCGGCACCTGAGCATGCGGCAGCGCCAGAGCTGACGCCCCGCACCTGGTAGAGCCCCACGCCGTAGCGCGCGTAGTCCTTCACGTTGACGCTGCGTGACCACGACGTGCCGTCTGCGGTGCCCTTGCCGACCGTCCAGTAGACGCCAGCGAACCCGAGTTGGACCTTGTACGTCGCGATGGGCGCGGTGGAGGTGGCGCCGACCTGGATCACGTCATCCTTGGCGACCTTGATGGCCTGGGACGGATCGGTGCTGGAGAGCGGCGCGACGTCGACCCCCTTGATCGTGCCTTGGCACGGACCGGTGACCTCCGCGGGCGCGGGTGAAGCGAACACCGCCAGACCGGCGACGACGACCGCCGCGCCCGCGCCCATGCGAATCGACCAGCGCTTCACAGCTCCTCCAATCTCCGGCCGTCGACCCAAGCCGACCAGCCGTTCGAGCACACGACGTGGGACCACGCACCCCAGCGTTCGTCGACCTGCACCTGCAGCGTGGGATCGAGCGTGGCGACAGGTGCCTGCGTCGCGTCCGGCGCCGACCACGCGGACAGACCAGACGCGGGCACGGCGTGGGTGGGAGCCCACACCGGCGCGGGCGCGATCGCAGCCGCGGGCGCGACCGACGGCGCAGGCGCGGGCGCGACCGACGGCGCGGGCGCGGGCACACGCCGCCGGGTGCGCGGGTGGGCGGCAGTGCCGGAGTGTCCGTTGGCCGTCGCCGGCATGGGGCGGCCCGACACGACGGCGTCGAGCTCCGCGGTCGGCAGCACCATGGCGGCCACGAGCGCGCGGAGCTGCGGGCGCGAGACCTCCATCCAGTCGAGCTCGGTGGGGTGACCGGGCTGGTGCACCGGCCGGAACGCGAGGATGCGGTTGCCGGCGCGGATCGCCTGCAACACGCGCGTCGACGACGCCCCGTTCTCGAACTCGACGTGGGTGATGCTGAAGCTCGCCGCGGGGGTGTCGCCGAGCGCGGCGACCGCCGCCGCGGAAACGTCGAGCGCGGTCCCATTCGCAAGGAGGTGGCCGTCCGCGACGAGCCGCTTCACCGCTGCGTCGGCACGCCGCGTACTGGCCGCGAGCTTCTCCATCGCCTCGCCCTCACCCATCAACACGAAGCCGGCCGTCAGCTGCGGCATCTGTGCGTCACGGACGACGGCAGCCTTCAGACCGTCGACGGTCAACCGGTGACCGCCGCGCCGCTCGCGCAAGGCGGTGCCGAGTACGAAGGCGTCGTCGACGCGGCCGCGGAAACGGAACGAGCCCGCGTCGATGGCGCCGTCGTCACCCGACAGCGCGCCGACGAGCATGAGCAGCAGCTCCGAACGGCTGACGGGGAACGACAGCTTGGTCACCCCGCTCCGGCCGACGGTGCACTCCGTCAGCAGGCCGCCCCGCCGCACGACGGCGAACCCAGGGTGGGTCAGGTCACCAATGGCGACGTTGATGACTTCGTCGGGCTGGGCACACGCCGACAGCACGCCTGTCATGACGACGTTGGCGCGCCACTTGCGACGCTCGCGCACGACCAGCCCCTGCGACGCGAGCGCGTCGAAGTCGGGCTCGCGTGGCGCGAGCGGTCTCCGGTTGCGACGGATGCCGCGCAACGGCGAGCCGGGCACCGGTGCGGCGACCCCGCCGAGCTCGAGCAGCGTGTGGACCTGCCAATCGTTCAGCACGAAGGCCGTCATCAGAAGAACCCCTTGATGAACCGGACGGCGCTGCTGCCGGCATCGGCGACCGCGCTGACGGCCTCACCACCGAGGGCGATGGCGCCCTCCCCCATCTCGGTCGCGAACCCGCTCACGCCCGACTCGCCAACCCCCTCGGCGATCGCCTCGTAGCCGTTCGCAACCATGCCGATGACCGGCGTCTTGTCGATGACCTCCTTCGTGTGGGTGCCTGCCTGGTCCCAGAAGTCGTCGCCGACGCCATGCGTGATGATGTTCGAGACGTCGTCGACGAACTGGCTGACGGTCGTGGTCGGCGACACGAGCAGCTCGCTCCCGGCACTAGCGATCGCGTCGAGCCCCTCGAGCACCACGCCGTGCTGCCCGGATTCCACTTGGTCCTGGAAGCTGGCCATGCTCTCGTTGAGCACCTCGGTGCCGGCGCCGGTCTCGTAGATCTGCTGCAGGTCGCCGGCGAGCGACCCGCCATCGGTTCGGGCCGAGAGGTCGCCGGCCAGTTGCGCCGCTTGGCCGTAGCCGCCGAACGGGTCGGCGTTGCCGCGGTTGGCGACGCTCTCCGCGAACTTGTCGATGGCCTCGGTGCTCAGCTCGCCGGAGCCGACCGACGTGCCGAGGTCGGAGACCAACGCCTTGCCCGCCTCCCACGTGGTGGCTGCGGTGTTCTCCGCCATCTGGTCCGGCAGGATGTTGCCCATGCCGCCAGGCAGCATCGTGCCGGCGACCATCGAGAGGGTCGGGTTCACCGCGCCGTAGGACGTGGCCGCGTTGCCGGCCATCAACTGCGTCGTCGCCAGCGCGGCCGCCTCGGCCTCGCTCATCCCGTTGGCGAGGTGCTGCTTGTAATAGCTGTCGAACGTGGCGAGGTCGGTTGCCTTGCCGAACGCGTCGCCGTAGGTGGCCCTCGTGTGGGCCGGCTCTGCGGTCGGCGTGCGGGCCGCGGTGACGCCGGCGCGTTCGGCGTCGGTCGGTGCCGGCCGTGGGCCCTCCTGGTGCATCTTGATGCCCATTTCGAGATTGGCGTCCACGACCCGCATCGCCTTCTCGAGGTCCATCGTCGGGTCACCGGTCGCGGCGCGCATGTAGCCGTCGGCTTGGCTCGGCGGGATCGTCCCGTCGCCGATGGCCTTCATCGTCTCTTGGATGACGCGCAGACGCTCGAGCCTGGCCGGGTCGACGTTGGGGTCGGCGGCGAGGAGCGGCAGCAGCTTCGTCGACATGTCCTTCGAGAAGCCTCGGGCGTCTTCCATGATCGCCTGGGCGGGCGTCATGAGCCCCCGCTCGACGAGCTCTTCGTTGTGGAACGTCTTGCGCGTCGAGACCGACGCCGTCTGCGACGCGAAGTCGCGATTCAGCGGGTGCGTCGACGGATCGCCGAGGAGCGCGTTGCGATCGCCATAGGCCTCGTCGTTGAACTGTTGCGTCACCCCTTGCAACGCCTTGTCCGCGTCGGTGCCCGTGACTTCGCCGTAGGCGCGTCCGTACGCGTCGCGCGCGATGGTGTTCCACGTCGACGGGTCGATGTTGTACCGGCGAACGCCGGCTTCGATCTCGGCCTGGATCTGCGTGACCTTGGCTTCGATCTGGGCGCGCTCGGCGGGGGTCGACGCCGTGCGCGCCTTCCCTGCGAGAAACTCGGCGTACCGCTCGGCGTCGATCTCCAGCTGGCTCGACTTGCGGGCCTCCTTCAGTTCCTTCCAGAGATCGTCCGCCTCCTTCGAGCCGGGCTCCGCGGCGGCGAGCTTGTCCTTGATCTCGAGGATCTTGCGCTCGTCGAGGGCGAAGTCACGGTCCATGCCGAGGCCCTTGCTCGACTGGTTGCGGACGTCCCACATGTCGCCCTCGTTGAACGGGCGCCCGCCTCGGGTGACGCCCATCTGCTCCATGATGTCGGCGAAGCGCGGGTCGACGTCCCCGTAGATCTTCTGCACCTCGGCGTCGAGCACGTCGGCGATCCCGCTCTTGTCGGCCTTGAGGATCGACTTGGCGTCGTAGTTGGAGTTGATCTCGATTGCCCGTTTGCGGAGCTCGTCTCTCAGCTCGGCCTTCGTGGCCTCGTCGACCCACGGAGCGTCGAGGCGGGCGTTGATGGCCTTGACCTGATCGATGAGGTCTTGGGCGGCGCGGCGACCCTCGACGTTCTCCGCGTCGATCTTGATGCGCTCCGCCGCTTCCTCCGGCGTTAGCCACTCCTTGCCGTACTGAACCTTGCCGTCGATGTCGACGGGCAGCGGCTTTCTCGTGACCGGGTCGACGAGTTGCGGCCGGTCGCCCTGGTGGTACCGGTCCGGCCGGTCCTCGTCGTCCACCTCGACGGCGCCGATGCTCGCCGGGTCCTTCCACTCGCCCTGGTGCCACACGTAGCCCTCTGGCACGTCGGGCCAGCGCCCGTCGTTGGTGACGAGCGGCTCGCCAGTTTGCGGGTCGACGTAGTCCGTCGGCGGCGCGTCCGGATCCGTGGCGGTCCCGCCGCCCTCGCCCTCCCCGCCGCCGCCTTCCCACCACGGGCCGCCGCCCGGACCGACGAACCCGGCGACGAGACCACCGATGAAGGTGCCGAGCGGTCCTGCGATACCGGCAATGACCCCGCCGCTGCCCGCGAGGCGGCGGACCTCGCCTGCGCCCGCGCAGTTCTCGATCCACGTCGAGAGGCTCGACCCGCACTCGGCGAAGCCGCCGTCGTCGGCGAACGCGGGCGACGCGAAGACGGCGTCGGCCGCGAGGGCGGCGGCCCCGAACAGGACGACGAGGGCAGCGGCCGTCGACGCCTTGAGCTGCTGGCCGAGGTAGAACGCGCCGGCCGCGCACGCCAGCGCGAGAAGGATCCGCATCCCCCTACCAGGGAGCAGGAACCCTGCAGTCAGGGCGATCGCGCCGCCGAGCACGCCAACCGCCGCACTCATCACCGGCGGGCCTGCCTGCGCCGCCGGCGCGGCGGGTGCCCCCGCCGTTGCCGGCGCGGCCCGCCCGAGGATGCGTTGGTAGACCTGGCCGACGAGGCTCGCGACCATCTGCCCGAGCACGCTCGGCGCCGACACCAGCAGACCGACACCGAGGACGGCGCCGACCGCGGGAGACACGATCAATCCGGCGGCCAACGCGACGGCCGCTCCCCACAGCAGGTGCGCGCGGCCGCGGGCACCATCGCGCCGCACGAGCGCGACGAGCGCGGTCGGGAGCCCACGGACGTCGCGCCAGAACCGCTCGCGACCGACCGCCCGCCGGTACCCGACGATGCTGCAGATCAGCATGGGCAGCAACGCCCAGAAGAGGCCGCCGGCGACGACGTTGTCCTTCGACGTCGCAGGCGTACCAGCCGGGGTGACCGACCCCTCGTAGCGCACGGCCATGAGCCAGACGTTCACGACGTAGCCGATGACACCGGAGATCGCCGCGCTGACGACCGTGGCGACGACGTTCTTCTGCACCCACTCGGGGAAGCGGCGGGCGATCTCCGCGAACGTCGGTGTCGGTCGGAGCGCCACGGCCGGCGTGGGTGCCGTCACTCGTCGCCTCCCTTCGACATGGCGGCGACGATCCCGGCTGCCATCGTCAGGTACACCCCGACGCCGAGCACACCGAAGACGGTCGCGAGCTGCGCCTGCCCGATCGCTCGCTGGAGCTGCGCCACGAACACCGTGGTGAGCACGACGGCCGCCCCACCTGCGCCGCGTGCCGCGACCGCTGGCAGGCGGCCGAGCGCGGCGCCGAGGACGACACCGGCCAGCACGATCATGACGAACCCGAGCTTCAAGCCGCCCGGGTTCTGCGTCTTCGGATCCGTCAGCACCTTCAGCGAGACGCCGAACGACGATTCCGAGAGGCCGAGTTGCGAGACCCATGGCAAGAACGTCGCGACCACCAGCACGACGCCGCTCACGAGCAGGGCCGTGATGCGCACGCCGGCCACCTGCACGGGCGCGTCGCCCTGCTCGACGAGCCGGCGGCCGTCGACCCACGCGGACCAACCGTTGGAGCAGACGACTTCCGCCCAGTCGCCCCTCCGCGAGCGGATCTCGACGTCGACGCCCGCGTCGATCGTGGCGACGACCGGCGCGGCGGCGTCGGGTTGTCGTCGCGACTCCGCGCCCGCGGGGCCCGTGACGTGTGTGGGCAGGAACGTCGTCTCCACTACGCCTCCTCGTCCACGATCACGAAGCCGCCCGAGTACGCACGCTCGCCGACCCGCACGCGATGCGCGCCGCCATCGTCGAAGCAGAGCGCGCCCGTGGTCCCCGCGGCGATCGACGTGCCGCGCCCCTCGACCACGAGCTCGTGGTCGGCGGCGTCGGCGTTGTGCACGACCGCGCACTCGCCGGGCGCGACGCGGACCCACTCCGGGTGGAAGCGACCGTCGCGCAACGTCGTCTCCGACGCGCCGCCGATGTCGAGCCCCGTCCATGGCTGGTGCCACAGCAGCAGGCCGGCCGCGACCGCGGCCAGCAGCTTGGTCGTCGGCGCGCGCGTCACGGTCCGCAGGTCGTCGACGAGGCCTTGGCCCCGTTGGGCCGCCCACCCGACGGCGAGCCCGTACGGCACGTGCGCGCCATACGCGATGGCGATGGGAACCCACCTGCCGCGAAGGCCGTACGCGTCCGCGAACGGCGTGACGACCGTTGCCGTCTCGAGCACCATCGCCCAGGCCACTCCCCAGCGGGCGCGCCTGCCGAGGGCGGCAGCGGCGTACGCGATGCCGAAGCCGACGCCGTTGCTCACGTGGTAGGCCCAGCCGGCGAACCCGGTGAGCGGGCTGGAGTGCTGCGCGTCGAGCAGGAGCACGCCGTACGAGTCGATCGGCGCGAAGAGCCGGAAGCCGGCCGCGACGAAGGGGATGCGGAACAGGTCGTAGCCGACCGTGCCGAGCAGGCCGCCGACGGTGCCGCACACGAGCACCGCGTGCAGATGCGTCCACCCGCGGCGGCGCGTGCTCAGCGCGCCCAGCACGAGGGTCGCTGCCAACGCGGGTGCGCTGAGCAACCAGAAGAGCGTCGAGAACGACGACACACCGAAGACCCAGCCGAGGAGCGACACCACCGACGCCACGCCGAGCGGGACGCACACGAGCGACAACGGCGAGAAGCGCGCGACGGGGCGCGCGTCGGGTTCATGATCGAGCGCAGGAACAGCCGCGGTCGTCAACGCGGTTGGTCCTCTCGTTCGCTCGCCGCGCCCGCGTCGCGTCCGAGCTCGTGGATCACGTCGCGGAGCCGGCCGACTGCCCCGTTCGTCGCCGACGCGTCGATGGCGGCCAGCGCCACCCCGTCGTACCGCCACCACCGGTCCGAGTCGAGGTCGAGGAGCCACACCTCGTCTGGCGCCCTCACGATCCCCGCGCCGACGAGCACGCGCCGCAACCCGTCGTCGTCCAGGATCCCCGCGCGGTAGTCGACCAGCGCGTCGCGGCACGTCTCGACCGCGGCGTGGAGCGCTTCGTCCAGTTTTGGGTCGATGTGCGCGCTGCGGGTGCCCACGGCGGCGAGCGTCCGCGCCGCGCGCAAGCCGTGCGTAAGCGACCTGGTACTGGTGGCCAAGTCGACGCGGCGTGCCCGCTGCGTGCCGCGCGACTTCTACCGTGTAAGGCGTGCATCGGCCGTTCCGGTTCGCTCCGCCGTCGCCGGTGGCGACCGAGGTCGCGCGGCCGCGCCTGCTGGAGCCGTTGGCGCGCCGGTTCGACCTGAGGCTGATCACCGTCGAGGCCGGCGCCGGGTTCGGCAAGACGACGCTGTTGGCACAGGCGGCGGCCGAGAACCGGTTGGCGCCTCGCGGGCTGGACGCATGGCTGACGTGCGAGCCGTCCGACTCGTCTGCACCCGTCCTTCTCGACGCGGTGCTGCGAGCCATCGACGCGCGTCCGGTCGAAGGGCCGCCCGACGTGCACCACGTCTGCGAGGCGATCTGGAGCGCGGCCCCGCAACACGTGTGCGTGATGCTCGACGATGCGCATCACATCGAAGCAGGGTCGACCGGCGAGGCGGCGCTCCAACAACTCCTCGACGACTTGCCACTGAACGGCCACCTCGTCGTCGCGGCGCGCCGTCTGCCCGAGCTGTCGCGTAGCCGCTTGGTCGTCCTACGGCAGGTGCTGGCCCTGACCGACCACGAGCTCGCGCTCGAGCGCGCCGAGAGCGTTGCCCTCGCGGCCAGGCACAGCGTGGCGGCCGACGTCGTCCAGCGCGCCGGTGGGTGGCCCGCGCTCGCCGAGCTCTATGGGCGGCTGGGCACGGCGGAGGCCCGCCGGTTCGTGTGGGAGGAGGTCGTCGCACCGCTCGACGAGGCGGCACGCAACGCGTTCTTGTTCCTCGTGGCGGTCGGAGGCGCGGATGCCGACGCGGTAGCCGTCGCGACCGGTGCGCCCGTCGACGGCAGCCGTCTCGCCGCGCTGCCGCTGGTCGCGGTCGACGATCGAGCCGGGCTGCGGCCCCACGCGTTGTGGGAGGAGCTGCTCCTCGACCGCATCGACCCGGTGTTCGCCGCGACCGCCCGCCGGTCCCTCGCCGAGGCGCTCGCGGCGCGGGGCCAGCACGGCGCGGCGTTCGAGCTGCTCGCCGCGACGGCGTCGTGGGACCGCGCCCTCGAGGTGCTCTTCGAAGCCTGCAACGACATCGACCGGCCGGTGTGGCCCGACCAGATGTTGCGATGGGCGCGGCTCGTCCCTGGGCCGCTCCGCCACCGACCGGAGGTCGCGTACCTACGAGGCACCCTCGCTCGGGCCGGCGACGCGTGGTCGGACGTCGCGCGAGACGCGTTCGCCGAGGCGGTCGTCGGGTTCCACGCGCGGGGCGACTCCTATCGCGAGATCCTCGCCACGGTGCGGGCCACGCAGGTCGCCTGGCTGCAGGGCGACCGCGACACCGTCAAGAGAACGCACGACCGCGGCATGGAGCTGTTGGCCGAAGGGTGGCCCATCGCCGCGCTGCTCGCGCTCAACCGCGCCGGCGTCGCCGACATCGACGGACGCACCGCGGACGTCCTCGCCGAGACCGCGTCGCTCGACGACCTCGAGCCGCGGCTGCAGTACCTGCCCCCATTGCTCCGCGTGTTCGGCCGGCTGGCGGCCGGCGATGCCGACGCCGCGGACGACGACGCGCGCGCGGCAGCGACGGCCATGGCTGCCGCGGACGCGCCGACCGGGACGGCGGCCGCGGCCGCGACGGGATTCGAGACCGCGTGCATTCCCGCTGCGGTTGCATGGGCGAGCGGCGACCTGCGGCGCGCCCTCTCGTACCCGCTCGACGACCCCGGTCCGCGCCAGTCGCTCGCCGAGCGCGTGCCGACCATTGCCCTTGGCGCGATCGTGGCCGCGCATCTCGGTGACGTCGCCAGGGCCGCAGCCCTCGTGGCCGACATCGACGTGCTGGTTCCCGAGCTCGGTCAACGACACCTCCTCCGCGGGTACCGCGCGGTCGCAGGCGCGGCGCTCGCCGTCGCCCGGGGCGACGAGGACGCGGCGGCGCGCGAGCTTGCGTCGTGTCTCGACGGGCACGCGCTCGCACCAGCGACGACCGGCCGCGCCGTGCGCTGGTTCCCGTCGCTCCCCTACCTCCTCTACGAGCCAGCGCGTGTGGTGCTCGACGAGATCCCGTCTGCACCGGCGCGGGAGCGCACGCTCGACGTGTGCCGCGCGTTGCTCGCAGCGCGAGGTGGCGGGGCGTGGTCGCCTCCCGCGGCGCTCGACGACCCCGAAGCGCTCTTGACGATGCTGCCCGCCGCGCTCGCCGCCGAGCTCGTCGCGCGCGCCGCCGCGGACCACGCCCGCTCTGGCATCGAGACGATCAGCGGGCTCGCCTCGCTCGCGCCCGACGCCACGCGGCGGTCGCTGCAAGCGGTGGCGAGCAACGCTCCAGAACCGGTCGCCGCGGCCGCCAGAACCCTGCTCGCGACCGTGCCGATCCCGCCGGCACACTCGGTCAGGATCGAAGTCCTCGGCCCGCCGCGCCTGCTCGTCGACGGTCAAGCCGTGAGCGACGCGACGTGGCGGCGGCAGCGCGTGCGGCAGCTCATGTGCGCGCTCGTCGCGCACGTCGAGATCCGTCGTGAGCGGCTCGGGGTGCTGCTGTGGCCCGACTTCGACGAGGCCGGCGTGTCCGCCAACCTGCGGGTCACGCTCGCCTACGTCCAGTCGTTGCTCGAACCGCAACGAGGCCGCGGGCACGCGCCGTGGTTCCTCCAACAGTCCGGCGGCGTCCTGCGCCTCGCCGGCGGCGATCGCCTGACCGTCGACGCATGGGAGTTCGAGGCCCACCTCGACTCGGCCGCCGCCGCCAGCGAGTCCGGCGCACCGTCCATCGAGCTCGACCATCTCCTGCAGGCCCTCGCTCTCTGGCGCGGCGACTACCTCGACGAGCTCGCAGGCGAGGAGTGGGCCGAGCCGCTGCGCGAGCGGATGCGCAGCCGCTTCGTCACCGCCGCCGTCCGGGCCGGCGAGCTGCTCGTCGCCGCGTCGCGCTCGACCGAAGCCATCCGCGTCGCCGACGCGGCGCTGGCCGCCGACCGGTGGTGCGAGGCCGCGTACGTGCTCCGCGCCCGAGCCCACGCGGCCGCGGGCGACAACGACGCCGCCCGTCGCGACCTCGAGTCCGCCGAGTTCCGCTCCCTCGAGCTCGGCATCGCGCCCGGCCCCCACTAGCTACTCCGCGGCGCCTGCGCGCGCGTGAGGGGAACCACCCATGGTCGACGTGACCCTCCCGCGCTTCGATCGAAGCATGGACGTCGCCCCGCTCAACGCCCGCGAGGACGAACGGCTCCACCGTGCCTCGAACACGATCCTCACCGTGCTCAGCGCGCCCGCCGGCTTTGCCTTCGGGTTCGCAACGTTCGGGTCCGCGCTGTGGGCGAACATCTACGTCGACGGGCACGACGACGCGACGTTCGCCGACGTCGTCGGCGCCATCGCGGTCCCAACGGCCACGTTCGCGCTGCCCGCCGTCGTCCTCGCGGCCATCGCCGCGCGCCGCGACATCCGCGACGCGCGCCACGTGCTCGCGGCCGCGGCCGTCCTGCCCATGGCGGCCCTGAGCACGTACGCCCTCGGCGCCCTCACGGCCGGGGCCGCGTTGTCTTCCATCTGGCGATCCGTTCGCGCCGGCCGCCTCCGGTTGCCGGCCCCCGACGCCACCGTGCTCGTCGCGGGGCTGTCGCTCATGACGCTCTGGTGCCTGCTCGAGTCGTCGCGTTGAGCTCGTGCCGCGTGGTCGGCGGCGCGCGCTCAGGTGAGCCGAAATCGTGAGGTCATGTGGTGCACCTGGTAGGGACGGAAGGTCGACATGAGGTAGTGCAAGGTCACCGTCCCGTCCTCTCGATTCCATTGGGTCAACGGCTCGAGGACGAACGCCCCGTACGCGTGGCCGGTGCCGCCCGTGAGCTTGCTCGGATCGTGCTCGTCGAGATCGTCGAGGTTCGGCCAGTGCATGTAGGCCCCGAACGCACCCTCCCGACATGGATCGAACACCGGGATCTCGTCCGACCACGGACCGGCCGGCGTCGGAGCGCTCCGAGCCACCACCGCGCCCTGCGGGCGATTCGTGTGCCCGAACGCCGTCGCCCTGGAGTACAGCGCCAACCACCGGTTGGCCCCACCGACGAACGTCAGCGAGAGCGAGGTGTAGCCGCCGGGGAGGTGCCACAGGGGCGTCGCGCTCGCGTGGTCGCCGGGGGCCGACCACCCCGCGTCGCCTCGGTGGTAGTGGATCTCCTCGACCCGGGGCTTGACGCCGCGCCGAAGCGGCATCCACGCGAGGTGGACGGCGTCGCCGGCATTGAAATCGCCGTCGATCTTCCCGCCGCCCAGCATCACGACGCCGCGCCCGGACGTGCTCGGCAAGCCGGGCACCGACGCGTTGTCGACCACTTTGGGCGCCACCTGCAAGACCTTCGGATCGGCCCAGCGGAAGACCTCCTCGTACGGCTCGCCGGCGGAGGGATCGGCATGGCGCGTCAGGTAGATGACGGGATCCGGCCACCCCGCGCCGGGCTGGTCGTGCACGAGAAAGAAGACGTATGCGAAGGCGTCGTCGCTGAACGCGCCGGTCGGCGTCTGATCGGTTCGCGGAACCACGGTCGTCCCGTCCCGCTTCTGGATCGTGAACGGCGCGAAGTGCTCGCCCGACCGGATGACCTCCAGCGAGATGTTCGGAGAGAAGGCGGCGACGCGCACTACTGCATCGGCATCGTGCGGAGGGCCGTCGTCCCCGGGGAGCCGCGGTACGTCGCCGAAGAAGACGAAATGCCGGCCGCGATGGGACGTGTTCGCCCCCAAGTCCACCCCGCGCACCCGCGCACGGATGAAGTCATCCGTACCGGTGAGCTGCGCGACGCGCCGCGTCTGCGCTGCGGGGGCGAACGTCGCGCCGGACCGCGGCCCGAGCGGCGTCGCACACGGCGCCCACATCCCGTTGTGGTGCTTCCACAGCACGCGAGCGAACCAGGTCTCGTCGCCGACGAAGGCCTCGAGCTGGTCGTTGACCGGGTACGACGTGCTCGTGATGGGCGTGCCCGGGCGGAGGATGTTGGCCTCGGTGAGCGGATGCGGAGCCTTCCAGGGGACGTCGTCTCCCTTCCACGCCACCCACACGCGCCCGTCGGTTCCGACCACGTGCACCTCGAGTTGTTTCGCGGCCGGGTAGTAGCACGCCGTCACCGGCGCGCCTGCAGGGGCGAAGCCTTCATGGCTGAGGTGAAGCGCTCCTTGCCATGCCTCGTTGGCGTGCTTCCACAGCACCGTCAACACGCCCGAGTGGTCGACGAAGAAGAGCTCGAGCTTCTCGTCCGGTGGGTAGTGGACGACCGCGAGCGAGGCACCCGGCGTGGTCACGTCCGCATCGACCAGGACGAACGGCGCTTGCCACGCATGCTGCACGTGCGGCGCCTTCCACAGGCCGCGGATCCTGCCGTCGTGACACGCCACGAACACCTCGAGCGTCTCGCCCGGCGGGTAGTGCACGGCCGCAACATGGCCGCCAGGGGGCGCGAGGTTGCCCGCGTCCGCGAGGCGGAAGGGTCGCTGCCAGGTGTCGCCGACGTGAGGCGCCTTCCACAAACCGTGGACGCCCCCGTCGTCGCCGACCACGAAGACCTCCATGGTCCCGCCATGGGGGTAGTGCACCGCGACCGCGTGCGCGCCGTCGGGCGCGGGGAGGTCGCCGCCGATGGGGTGCGGCCCCTGCCACGCGTCGCCGACGTGCGGTGCCTTCCACAACACGTGCGCGGACCCCCGCGCGACGTAGAAGACCTCGAGCGCCCCGCCCGGCGGGTGGAACGCCCCGGCCAGCGGTGCACCAGGCTGTGCCGCGCCGGCAGGGCTCACGGCGACCGGCGGGTTCCAGGCGCCGTTGTCGGACTTCGATGCCACCTTGACCGCGCCGTCGTCGTCCACGGCGAACAGCTCCAGGCTCGTCGGTGGGTAGTTGAGGACCAGTGGCCTCAGGGGGGTCGGCATACCCGAGCCTCGCAGGGCACCGCCGCCGCCTCAACGAGGTTTGGCCATAGCCCTTTGGGACTGCCGGGTGGGGAGCGCGGCGGTCACCGAACGCGGTAGCGGAGGGCGACGACGCCGCTGCCCAAGCGGCGCTCGTCGACGAGCTCGAGCTCAGTGCGCGTCACGCTCTGCAGCGCCCGGTTCCGCCCACCGAGGACGACGGGCCACACGACCAGGAGGCACTCGTCGACCAGCCCTGCGTCGAACGCCTGCGCCGCGAGGTTCGGGCCTCCGACGAGGAGGTCGGTGCTCGCCGCCGCTTTCAGGTCCGCGACGACGCCGGCGTCGAAGTCACGTTCGAGCCGCGTGTTGGCAGTCGACACGTCGGCGAGGGTTGTTGAGTAGACGACCTTGTCCGCTGC
>DASVEG010000067.1:0-3300 GCA_036380695.1 Acidimicrobiales bacterium | reverse complement strand
CGATCTCGTCGTCGGCCGCGGAGATGGCGGCCACGCGAGCGATCTGCTCCTTGCCCGAGATCTCGGTCGACGCCTTGCCGATCGCCTCGACGACCTGGTCGACGGCCTTCTCGATGCCGCGCTTGAGGCCGAGCGGGTTGGCGCCGGCCGCGACGTTCTTGAGGCCCTGGCGAACGATCGCCTGGGCGAGCACCGTCGCCGTCGTGGTGCCGTCGCCCGCGACGTCGTTGGTCGCCGTGGCGACCTCACGCACGAGCTGGGCGCCCTGGTTCTGGAAGACGTCCTCGACCTCGATCTCACGGGCGATAGTGACGCCGTCGTTCGTGATCGTCGGAGCGCCGAACTTCTTGTCGAGGACGACGTAGCGTCCGCGCGGGCCGAGCGTCACCTTGACCGCGTTGGCGACGGCATCGACGCCCATCTCGAGCGCCTTGCGCGCGTCGACGTCGTACTTCAGTTCCTTGTGAGCCATGTGGTTCTAGTTCTCCTTAGAAATTCAGCCGGTGACCTTGGCGAGCACGTCCGACTCGCGCAGAACCAGGAGGTCCTCGCCTTCGACCGTGATCTCCGTGCCGCCGTACTTGGAGTACAGGACCTCGTCGCCCTCAGAGAGGTCGAGGGGGACGCGCTGGCCGTTGTCGTCGAGCTTGCCGTCGCCGACCGCCAGGACCTTGCCCTTCTGGGGCTTCTCCTTCGCGGTGTCGGGAAGAACGATGCCGGAAGCCGTGGTGGCTTCCTCCTCGACGGCCTTGACGATCAGACGATCGCCGAGAGGCTTGAGCTTCATTGAGTGACCTCCACTCAGATCGGAACCAGCGTAAAAACTTGGCACTCTCGGTGAGGGAGTGCCAGCGGCCGATAAGGATACGACGAAAGTTCAGGTCGTCAAGGGCTGTTGGCACTCTTTTGACATGAGTGCCAAGCGACGGAGGCTGTGGGGGCGACGAGCGTCAGGGCCACGACCTTCCCAGGCAGCTCCGCGAAGACCTCGGCGCGCGTCGCACCGGGCTTGAGCCGGCGCACCAGCGCGCCCGAGGCGAGGTAGGCCGAGCCGTTGCGGACGCCGACCACGCGCCCGACCGTCCCGCTCAGCCGCCGCACGAGCTTGAGGCGGGGATCGAGCACGGCGCCGTTGCCGGCGTCCAGCAGCGAGGTGCGCGAGAGCCAGACGAGCCCGTCGACGCGCCGACCGGTCCGCAGCCGCCCCGACGCGAGGTCCAGGATCGCGGCCCGTCCGCTGCGCAGCCGGCCGGCGATGCGCCCCGAGGCGACCGAGAGCGACCTGAACGCGCCGCCGTGGCGGACGCTGCGCACCTTGCCGCTCGAGAGCGTGACGACATCCACGCGGCCGGCGGAGGCGACATAGGCGCGGCCGCCGGAGAAGCTGACCGCCGCGCCGGCCGGGGCGCTGTGCAGGCGCAGCGAGGAGCGGCGGCGCTCGACCGCGATCACGACCGTGCGCCCGCCCTGCTCGCCGGCGATCCAGAACCGGCGCGCGGACGCGTCGCACGACAGCGCCGAGACCCTTGACAGCGCGAGCCTCGACTCCGACCCCGCGCCGATCATGTCGGGGAGCGCACGGATCGACACTCTCACCCTGCCGCTCGAACCGGCGAAGGCCGTCGCGGTGGCACTGCGGCCGCAGCTCGCCAGCGCGACGGGCCTGCCCTCACGCCAGCCGTACCCGGCCGGCTTGCCGTTCGCCGCGAGTGCGACGGCGTCGACGGTGTCGTCCTCGACGGCGGCCACGAAGCGTGCCGTGCCGCTCGGGGGCGGCAGCTCGGCCGCCGCGAGCAGCGACCGGACGTCGACGGAGTTGCAGGTCCCGACGTCCCAATCCTGCGACGGGCCGTAGAGGACGACCGCGATCCGCGCGCCGACGGCGTACTCGACGTGGCACGACGTCATGGCGGAGTGCAGCGTCACGCGCTCGCCGAGCTCGCCCTTGAGCGCCCGCTCGACGCGGACGGTGTACGTGGTCCCGCCCTCGGGCGCCTGCGCCTTGGCCTCGACCGTCCCGACCAGCGCCGCGTCGGCGCTCGCGAGCTTCGCTGCCGGATTGGCCGGGATGCACGAGCACGCGTGCGCGGCACTCGCCCAGACGGCGAGCACGACCAAGGCCCCGACGACCGCAACCAGCAGCTTAAGGTCGGATGATCGGGGTGGGGCGGAGGGGATGTTCCCCTTCAGTCTCGGATGATCGGGGTGGGGCGGAGGGGATGTTCCCCTTCAGTTCTGCGCGCCGCCGACGCCACGGAGGCGATCCTGGAAGTCCGGCGGGTTCTCGACGATCTGCGAGAACCGTACGACCGTGACGGTGTCGTCGAGCGCCACCTCGCGGTCGTAGATCTGCTTGAGGAAGTGCACGAGCTCCTCGGTCCGGCGGAACTCCGGGTTGTCGTGCTCGATGTCGCGCGGCGAGAGGTCCTTGACGCGCTTGACCTCCACATTGTCGATCACGGCGTGGAACAGCTTCTCGCGCGGGGAGTACTGGTAGCCGACGGTGACCAGTACGACCTGGTTCTTGCGGTACTTATGCCGCTTGTCGCCCAGCCGGATCGTCGCCGTCTTGCGCCCGCGTTTCATCTGGTCGGCGAAGACCGTGGAGTAGAAGTTAAGGACCTGCACGGAGCGGCAGACTAGCGCCCGGAGGGCGTCTTGGACAGCAGGCGCTCGATCAGGGCCCGTTCGCCGGGGTAGCTGAGCACGTCGCGGGCGCTGTTGAGCGCGATCCAGCGGGCGTCGTCGACCTCGTGATCGTGGTCGGCCGTCGAGCCCTCGACGTACTCGCAGAGGAAGAAGTGGACGGTCTTGCGCACCCGCCGGCCGCCGCGGCGGTAGGTGTACCGAACATCGCCGAGCGGCTCGATCACGTTCGCCACGACGCCCGTCTCCTCACGCACCTCGCGTGCCGCGACCTCCTCCGGCGTCTCGCCGTCCTCCATCCCGCCCTTCGGCAGCCCGGTGACGCGCTTGCCCGCCGGGGTGATCACGAGCAGGTCGTCACCTCGCAGGACCACCCCGCCGTAGGACGTCTCCAGCTCAGTAGACATAGTTGCGCAGTGCGTCGGGGTCGTGGACGGTCAACCGCCCGCGCCCCTGTGAGATCACCCCTGCCCGTTCGAGCGTTGCCAGGAACCGCGAAGCCGACTCGCGCGAGGAGCCCGCGAGCATCGCGAGCTCGGCCTGGGTGGCGGTGATCGGCACGTCGGTCTGCGGGCCGCCCTCGGCGCGGGCCTGCTCGACCAGCTGCGCGATCACGCTGGCCACGCGCGACTGGACGGTCTGGAAGGACTGGCT
>DASVEG010000066.1:0-12226 GCA_036380695.1 Acidimicrobiales bacterium | reverse complement strand
ACGGGGCCACGCACGTCGGACTGGGCGACGGTGTGGCCGTCGCGGTGGATGCGGAACTCGGCCTCGGGGTCCCACGCGAACGTCTGGGCCTGCGGTCGGTCGGTCGGGTTGCAGACGCGCGCCGTGGCGACGACCGTCTCGCCGTCGCGATCCGACGGCTTGTCGGTGGCGACGTCGACGGTCACGCCGTCGAGCTCGAACCGCGCCGAGCCCTCGGTGCTCTGGGCGAACCGCGGGCGCGCGCCGTCGGCGGTCACCGGCGTCTCGGCGAACGTCACCCTCGCGGTGTGCGCGCCGGGGCGCGCCGGGATCGCGCCGTGCACGGGCTCACCCGTGAAGTGGTGCTTGTCCTGCCACCACGTGAACGGGCCGAACTCCTTGCACTCGCCGGGCTCCCACTCGATCACGTACGCGCCCTGCCCGGGCGTGAAGTAGTGCGCGATCTCCTGCCCGGCCTCGTCGAGGATCGCGACGCGGAGCTCTTGCGCGCGATGGGTCTCGTAGCGCTGCGAGCGACCGGAGATGTTGCAGACGTCGGCGGTGATCTTCACACCGTTGCCGTCGCGGTAGTAGGGCTGGTCGGTCGCGACCGAAACCACGAGCGGGTGACGACCCTCCGCGCCGTCCGGCATCGGGATGGGCAGCCCTGGCTCGACGACGATGCCTTCGGGGATCCGCAGCTCGGCCGGCAGCTCGATGCCGTCGGGGATCGTCGGCATCGACACCTTCGGCACCTTCGTGATCTCGTCGTCGATGGTCACGGGTGGCATGTCGTTGCGCTCCGGCACGGCGGGCTCGACGGTGAACGTGGCGCCGCCGCCCTCCGAATCGCCACTGCCCGAACCGTTCGAAAGGGACGTATTGAGGGTGACGCCAGGGTTCTGGGTCGAGACGATCCCCGCCCCGACCACGAGACCTATAGCTACGAGCACCGTCGCCGTCAGCGCAGGCTGCCGGGTGTGCGCGAACCGCCGGATCCGCCGCATACGGAAAAGGTACGACGTCGAGGGCGGGAGTACCTTCTCGCCCGTGCCTGGTGCGTTGAAGCTCCCCCTGTCCGGCGACGTGGCGGCCGACCGCCTGCTCGAGGACGACCCGCTCGCGTTGGTGATCGGGATGGTGCTCGACCAGCAGATCCCGCTCGAGCGCGCGTTCCGGAGCCCGTACGACCTGAAGGAGCGGAGGGGCGGGACGCTCGACGTCAACGACATCGCGAACGCGGACCCCGAGCAGCTCGCCGCCGTGTTCGCGACCCCTCCGGCGTTGCATCGCTTCCCTGGTTCGATGGCCAAGCGCGTGCAGGAGGTGTGCAGGCATCTCGTCGACGAGTACGCCGGCGACGCCGCAGCCGTGTGGACCTCGGCGGCCGACGGACACGACCTCTACAGGCGGGTCAAGGCGATGCCGGGCTTCGGCGAGCAGAAGGCGCGGATCTTCGTCGCGTTGCTCGGCAAGCGTCTCGGCGTCGCACCGGCGGGCTGGGAGAAGGCTGCGGGCGAGTACGGCGTCGCTGGCAGCTTCAAGAGCGTCGCCGACATCGACGGCCCGGAGTCGCTCGGGCGCGTGCGCGCCTACAAGAAGGACATGAAGGCCAGGGCGAAAGCGGCGGCCGCCCCCGATGGCTGACGTCCACTCGCTCGAACCGGTCGAGGTCGTCGACCTCGAACCGGCCCACGGCGATTCTGCGCGACACGAACCGCGAGTACCGCGGCTGAAGCGCGCAAGTCCGCGCGACCCTCGCGCGCGGCGGGCTCGCCGGGCCGCGGTCGTGCTCGGGATGTTCAGCGTCGCGAGCCTCGGCGCGGCCACCTACGTGAACGAAGCCCAGAGCGACGAACGCGACGTGCGCGACCTGGAACGGGCGTGGCGGATCGTCGTGAAGGTCGACGCCGACCGGGTGGCCGCCGACCAGCGCGTCACCGAGGTCGCGACGGCGGCAGGCGACGGCACGTTCGCACGGCGCGAGCGGTACCACCTGCACCGGGCCGAGCGCGATGTCCTCCGAGAGTTGGCGACCGAGGTTGCCGGCGTCGATGCCGACGACGGGCGGTTGGACGCGCTCCGCGCCGCGATGCTTCGCGCCATCGCCGAGCGGCGAGAGCTGCTGCGGCGCAGCACGTCGCTCGCGAACGACGAGACACTCACGTCGGTCGAGGCTCGGCTCGACCGCGAGATGCGTCGGAGGGGACTCGAGCGTCGCGAGGCGCCGGCAGGAACCGCGCTGCACCGCGCGACCGACCTCGTCAACCGGCTGCGAGCGGTCACCGACGCGGACACGACGGGCTTGGTGCTGGTGGCGCGCGCTGGGCCGCGGTTGCATGTCGTCGACGTCGACCGCGACCACGTCTCGTCGCACGACCTCGGCGAAGAGGAGACGCGCTTCTGCGGGGAGATGGTCGGCCTGCGCCAGGCGTTCGCGATCGTCTGCCGCGATCGCATCGTCGCGTTCGACATCGACCGGGCCGGCACGCCTGCGTGGGAGCGACCCGGCTACCGCGCGGTGGTGACGGCGTCGGGCAACCTCTGGATCCAGGCCAACAGCGAGCTCACGCTCGTCGACAGCGGCGGCAACGCGCTGCGCCCGCCCGTCCCCGCCGTCGGCGCGGAGCTCGTTGCCACCGACGGCGAAGAGGCGGTCGTGTTCGTCACTTACGGCAACGACTATGCGATGACGGCGGGGAGTGCCCTGGTTCCGGCTCCGACACCGGTCGAGTCGCGCCGGACGGGCATGGCGGCGCCTGGCAACGAAAAGTTCAAGGTGACGCTTCACCAGGAGCGCATCGTGATCACGCCCCGGAACAACTCGACGCTGCAGATGTCGAGGAGGCTGACGACGAGCCTCCCGCCCGTCAACTACGTCACCGTGGTCATCCCCTGAACCGTGATCGTCATCGCGAACGGCGACGAGGTCGAGGTCCGCGACGGCGCGACCGTCGGCGACCTGCTCGTGCACCTCGGGCTTGGTGCGAAGTGGGTGATCGTGGAGCGCAACGGCGAGCCCCTCGCGCGCGCCGACATCCCGACGACGGAGCTCGCCGACGGCGACCGGTTGGAGCTGGTGCGCGCCGTGGCCGGCGGATGACCGCGGACACCGCATGAACGCGACCATCGGCGACAGGCGGCTGTACCTGTGCACCCCCGACCGCCCCGACCTGGCCGAGTTCGTCGCGGCGTGCGTACGCGGGGGCGTCGACGTCGTGCAGCTTCGCGACAAGTCGCTCGACGCCAGGCGCGTCCTCGATCGCGCGCGCGTCGTCGCCAACGTTTGCCGTGACGCCGGCGTGCCCTTCGTCCTCAACGACCGGCCCGACCTCGCGCTCGAGGCCGGCGCCGACGGCGTGCACGTCGGCCAGGACGACGCACCGCCGTCCCTCGCGCGCCGCATCCTCGGCGAGGGCGCCATCGTCGGCCTGAGCACCCACGCGCCGGCCGAGTTGCAGGCCAGCGACGTCGAGCCCGTCGACTACGTGTCGGCCGGCCCGGTCGCGCCGACGCCGACGAAGCCGGGCAGGGCCGGCACGGGGCTCGACTACCTCTCGTATGCGGCGTCGACGACGACGCGGCCGTGGTTCGTGACAGGAGGCGTGACACCGTCGACCGTCGGGGCGATGCTCGACGCGGGTGCGCGGCGGTTCGTCGTCGTGCGATGGCTCACCGAAGCCGCCGACCCCGAAGCGAACGCCAGGGAGCTGCGCGCCGCGATCGACCGCTACAGCGTCTGACGATCCATCCAGCCGAGCAGCACGGCCACGGCGCGCGGGTCGTGGCGCAGACGGTGGCCGGCGCCGGTGATGACGCGCAACTCCGATCCTGGCGCCGAGTCGGCGAGGACGCGTGCGTCCGACAAGGGCACGACGTCGTCGATCGAGCCGTGCACGATCATCAGGGGGCGCGGCGGCACCTTGTCGACGCAGTCGAGCGCGCGAGTCGCCTTGATCTCCTGCGTCCATGCCGCGAGGTCGTCGGGGAAGTCGGGCGAGCGCACGACGCCGCGCGCACGGGCCGTCTCGAGGAAGCGCCGCGGCTCTTGCGACCACGAGTCGAAGTCCGCGGGTGCGCCGAAGGTGGCGACGCCCCGCACGCGGTCGTCGTCGGCGGCGACGCAGATCGCGAGCGCGCCGCCGGTTCGGAAACCGACGAGCCACACGCCCTCGACGCCCGGCTGCTCGTAGAGATGGTCGATGGCGGCCCGCAGGTCGCGCGCCCAACCGCCGAGCGAGAAGTCGCCCTCCGACTCACCGGTGCCGCGGTAGTTGAAGGCGAGGACGGCCCACCCCGCGTCGTGCGCGAGCCGGTCGGCGAACTCGGGATACGTCTTGCCCGAGCTCTCGGCCCATTGCGGTCCGGTCGGGAACCCGTGGCAGAGCACGAGCCCCTTCTTGGCCGCCGTGTCGTTGCCGCGGCGAGGGGGCCTCGCCGTGTGGGCCCACAGGCGAAACCCGTCCGACTCGATGAACTCGTCCCGCACGATGCCGACGGTACCGGGGTCAGAGTCCCAACAGGCGACACGCGTTGCCGAGCAGCACCTTTTGTTCGATCTCGGGCGAAGGATCGTGCGTCCGGAACGCTTCCAACCACTTCGAGAAGGTGATGAACGGGTAGTCGGTGCCGAACAGCGAGCGGTCCTGCAGCGGCCCGAGGACGGCCTTCGTGAGCTCGGGCGACCAACGTCGCGGCGACCAACCCGACAGGTCGATCCACACGTTCGTCTTGTGTTGCGCGACCGCGAGCATCTCGTCCTGCCATGGCCACGACGGGTGCGCTCCGATGATCGTCAAGTCGGGGAAGTCGGCCGCGACGTCGTCGAGGAAGATCGGCCGGGAGTACCCGAGCTTGATTCCGCCCCCGCCGGGCGTGCCCGCGCCGAGGCCGGTCGTCCCCGTGTGGAACAGGACGGGGATCCCGAGCGACGCGGCCGTCTCGTACAGGCCGTAGAACCGCGTGTCGTTCGGCGCGAACAACTGCGCGCTCGGGTGCAGCTTGAGGCCCTTGAGCCCGAGGTCTTCCACGGCCCGCCTCAGCTCCGCGATGGCGGCCTTGCCCTTCCACGGGTCGACCGACGCGAAGCCGAGGAAGCGGTCGGGGTGCCGCTCGACGAGCGCGGCCACGGCGTCGTTCGTCACCGGCGCGATGCCGCTCGCCGTCTCGGCGTCCCACGCCAGCAGCACGGCCACGACGTCGTCGGCCGCGAACTCCGCCGCCATCTCGTCCGCGGACCGCACCGGGATCGTCGTCCGGAAGTGGCGCTCGGTCGCGGCCAGCAGCTCACCCCATCCCGCGAGGCCTTCGGCCGTGGAGGGGTGGACGTGGACGTCGATCGCGCGAGGCATTGCCCCGCGCTAGTCCGCGTCCGCGGTCTCGACGACGACGCAGTGCCGGCACGGCTTGAACCCGCGGTTGCGGGCTTCCGACAGCGACTCCGGCGCGATCGCGAGGAACTCCTCCGATGCGAGCAGGTCGTCGAGCGCGCATGCGTCGCCGGTGTTGTCGAGGTCGTGGACGACCTGGGAGCGCTTGTCACCGAGGTAGCGGTAGTGCTCGAAGCGGACCGGGCGCGACATGGGCGCAGGTTAGGCCGGACGCGGCGAGGCCCCGCCAGTTCGGCGGGGCCTCGCACAGAACCTCAGCTGAAAGAACCTGGGTGGTCCTACTACGTCGGGCGGGACGAGTTCCCGACGAACCGATCCCAGGCGGTGAACTGGTGGATTTCCGCCAGGTGGTCCAGCTAGCCGATCTAGCGGCCAGCCACCTCCAGGGTCCCCAAACTTTCACTACTCAGTTGGACCACCTCCTTTCTCTGGTGCCGCCGATGGTACCCAAGATCCGCGCGAATGCGGCGCTATTCCTCGCGGTCGTCCGAGGGGTCGGGTCGCGGCAGCCAGCCGCGGCGGTAGTCGGCCCACTCCTTCGGCTGGGTCGTCCATTCCGCGTAGATCGCGACCCCCACCGAACCCCGCCGGGCCGACGGAACCCGAGCGATTCCCTTGCGGACGCCGCGGACCCCGGCGCGCACGTTCTCGGCCCACGGGTGGAAGCCGAAGAAGTGGCCGTCGCTGTAGCTCGGCACGCCCATGAAGACGGTTGTGTCCGCAGGGACGGCCTCGACGACGTGCTCGGTCTGCCAAGCGGTGAAGGCACCGAACGTCCAGTCGGTCGGCATCCCGGTGTCGTACGTCATGATCGCCAGCTGGTCGACCCGTTCGGCGACCTCCCGCAGGTAGACGCGGGTCGGGTCGTGATAGCGCCGGACGACCTTGCTGACGACGCGCTGCGAGCCGCCAACCAGCTCCATCTGCTCCATCGCGACGGACAGGACGGCGTCGCGCGGCTCGGTGACCGCCCGCGTCCGGTCGAGCAGGTCGAGGAAGGCGTCGTCGCCCGGATAGATCGGCTCGAGGTCGTAGTGGATGCCCTCGAAGCCGACGTCGAGCAGCGCCTCCGCCGTGCGCACGATCTCGGTGCGAGCGCCGTCGTCCTCGTGGTGCAGCGGCCCGCCGCCGCGTTCGGTCACCTGGCCCACCCACGCCTGGGCGCGGACGTCTGGCGATCGGTCGGCCAACGCCGCGAGCAACGTCGTCGCGTGCTCGTACCGCTCCGGCGGGATGCTGCCGTCGGCGTCCAGCGGGCCGACGTGGAAGAAGACGTCGGTCAGCCGGTTGTCCGCGATCAGCTTCGCGAGGCGGTCGTACGCCGCGCCCGTCTGCGCCTCGCCCACCCACGCGTGCTTCGCCCATGTGGCGTTCGGGCCGGAGCTGCGCGTCGCGTCGTTGGCGCCGGGGATCCACCACAACCACGTCGCGCCGAGGACGAACAGCACGACGCCCACGAGGATGCCGAACGCCCGCGCCGTCCACCGGAGCACGACGCGGCGGACGAGCCGGATGGCCGCGTCAGAGTCGATCGGGGGGAGCCTCCGGGCCGATGGCCCCAATCGCTTCGAGGTACTTCATCTGCGCTTCGAGCACGGCGTGGATCTGCTCGGCGGTGTAGTCCCTGCCCGCCTGTTCGGCGCGCTCCATCACCCAGGCGACGGTCTCGCCCGCGAGCACGACGATCGGCGCGTCAGCCTGCATCGACGACCCATTGTTCGGGGCCAATCCCTTCGAGCGGAAGAACTGGAGGTTCCAGTCGAGGATCTGGCGGACGTCGTCGTGCGACAGCACGGCGCGAATCTCGAAGGGCAGGTGGTTGGCGACGTACTCGACGGCCTCGTCGGGGTCGAACACCGGTCGCGGCGGCTCCGCATCGAGCCGGCGCGCCTCGCGTCCTACGACGACCGCGGCGATCGCGAACGCGATGCCGAGGGCGACGAGGATGTAGACGACGACCACCCCGCGACCTTACGACGACGACCGCGATCCGTTTTGTGCACCCGTTGGCATCTCATTTGATGCCAACGGTGCACAAAAGCCGAAGACCTAGAGGCCGATGCGCTGCGCGAGGAGCTCGCGGTGGTACGCAGGGTCGCCGAGGAGCAGCTCGGACGACTTGGCCCGCTTGAAGTAGAGGTGCGCGGGGTGCTCCCAGGTGAAGCCGATGCCGCCGTGGATCTGGATGTTCTCGGCCGCGGCGTGGAAGTACGCCTCCGAGCAGTACGCCTTGGCGAGCGAGGCGACGACGGGCAGCTCCTCGCTGTCGTCGGCCGCCGCCCAACCCGCGTAGTACGCAGCGGACTTGGCGGACTCGACCTCGAGCAGCATGTCGGCGCACTTGTGCTTGATCGCCTGGAACGAGCCGATGGGGCGGCCGAACTGCACGCGCACCTTGGCGTACTCGACCGACATCTCGAGGCACTTCTGCGCGCCACCGACCTGCTCGGCGGCGAGCGCCACGGCTGCGAGGTCGAGCGTCTTGACGAGCGCCTGCTCGCCGCCGCCCTCGGTGCCGATGAGGCGAGCAGGCGTGCCCGCGAACTCGAGCCGCGCCTGCTTGCGCGTCTGGTCCATCGTCGCGAGCGGCGTGCGGGTGAGCCCGGAAGCGTCGCCGTCGACGGCGAAGAAGCTGATGCCGCCGGCCGTGCGCGCCGCCACGATGATCAGGTTGGCGACGTGGCCGTCGAGCACGAACATCTTGTGGCCGTCGAGCGTGTAGCCGTCGCCCGACTTGGTCGCCTCGAGCTGGATGCCGTCGACGTCCCACCGCCCGTTGTCCTCGGTGAACGCGAGCGTGGCGATCGTCTCGCCGCTCGCGATGCCCGGGAGGTACTCCTTCTTAGCCGCGTCGTCGCCGATGGCGAGGAGTGCGTTGGCGGCGAGCGCCACCGTCGAGAAGTACGGGGCAGCGAGCAACGACCGGCCCATCTCCTCGAAGATGATGATGAGCTCGACGTAGCCGTAGCCCGAGCCGCCGTACTCCTCCGGGATGGCGAGGCCCTGCAGGCCGAGCTGCTGGCCCATCTGGTTCCAGACGTCGGGGTCGTAGCCCTCCGTCGTCTCCATGAGGCGCCGAACCTCGGTCTCTGCCGACTTGGTCTCGAGGAACTTGCGGACGCTCTTGCGGAGCTCTTCCTGCTCCTCGCTGAAGGCGAAGTTCATGCGCCGACCCTACGCACGTCGGCTCACGCCCGCATATCGAGATGTGTACACGCGTGCTACGGTCCGGCGTGTGGAGGGGTTGAGCGCGGTGGGCATCCGGGAGCTGCGCAACAACGTGGCCGCGGTGGTGCGGCGCGCGGCCAACGGCGAACGCATCCTCGTCACCTCCGACGGCAAGCCCGTGGCGATGCTCGGCCCCGTCGAACCGGCGACCGGCGTGACGATGGACGACCTCGTCGCCGCGGGTCTCGTCCGGCCCGCGGGCCGGCAGGATCGCCCCGACGCGCCGGACGCGACCGTCCTCCCCGTCGACGTCCGCGTCGACCGCGTGCTCGCGGACATCCGGGGCGAGTGACGTGGCCGTCTTCGTCGACACGTCCGCACTCGTGAAGCGCTACGTCGCCCACCCCGATCGCTCCCTCGTGATCGAGGCCATGGCTGCGGACGACGTTTGGGTCGCGTCCGCCGTCGCCCGCACCGAAGTGATGCTCGCCCTCCACCAGCTCGCCCCTGGCCGCCACTCCCAAGCGCGCCTCTGGCACGCGTTCAGGGACGACTGGGACGCGTTCGCCGTCGTCCCGGTCGACGACCGGTGCCTGGCGCGTGCCGTCGAGCTCGGCGCGCGGTTCTCGTTGCACGTCGTGCACGCGATGCACCTCGCCGCCGCGGATCGCCTGCCCCGGCCGCTGCGGTACGTCACCTTCGACCGCCGCCAGATACCGACCGCGGCCGCCCTGGGCTTCGACGTCGTGTCGCCCGTCGCCGCCTGAGAGAATCGCCCCATGCCCGCGCCGCTGCACTACGAGGACACCCAGGTCGCGATCCACAAGCTCGTCGTCGGGCCTGTCGACAACAACGTGTTCGTCGTGCGTTGCAAGCAGACGGGCGAAGCCGCGCTCGTCGACGCGGCGAACGAGCACGAGCGACTGCTCGAGCTGTGCACCGAGCTCGGCGTGCGCACCGTGCTCGAGACGCACGGCCACTGGGACCACATCCAGGCCGTGCCAGCGATTCGCGACGCCGGGTACCGCGTTGGCATCACGGCGGAGGACGCGTCCATGCTCCCGTCGTACGACTACGTGCTCGAGGACGACAGCGTCGTCGAGGTCGGTCGCGTTCGGCTCCACACGATCCACACGCCCGGTCACACGGCAGGGTCGATGTGCTTCCGGATCGAGGGATCTCCTGTGCTGCTGTCGGGCGACACGCTCTTCCCCGGCGGCCCGGGCGCGACCAAGTTCCCCGGGGGCAACTTCCCGCAGATCATCGAGTCGATCGAACGCCGGCTGTTCGCACCGCTCGACCCCGACACGATCGTCATGCCCGGCCACGGCGACGACACCACCCTCGGCAACGAACGCCCGCACCTGCAGGAGTGGGTCGACCGGGGATGGTGACCGATGGCCTCGACCTCCTGTTCGCGCGGAGGTCGATCGGCAGGCTGACCGAGCCTGCACCGGACGACGACGAGCTCGCGGCGATCCTGCGCGCCGCGGCCGCCGCTCCCGACCACGGCGAGCTGCGCCCGTGGCGGTTCGTCGTCCTGCGGGGCGAGGGCAAGGACGCGTTCGGGGCGGTGCTCGCCGACGCCTACCTGCGGCGCGTCGAGCGCGCCGGCGCCGAACCCGTGCCCGCCAAGCTCGAGAAGGAGCGCACGAAGCTCGGGCGCGCGCCGCTCGTCGTCATCGTCGCGGCGGTGCACCGGCACGACGAGAAGATCCCGTGGGCAGACCAGCTCGGCGCGGCATACGCGGCGACGCAGAACCTGCTGCTCGCGGCCACGGCGCTCGGATACGGCTCGATGTGGCGAACGGGCGACCCAGCCTTCGACGACAACGTGAAGCGCGCCATCGGGCTCGGCGAGCACGACGCCATCGTCGGGTTCGTCTACCTCGGCACGCCGCTCGAGGGCGGATGGAAGGACCCCAAGGCACCCGATATGAAAGGGCTGGTGGAAGAGTGGCGTCCGTCGTCCAGCTGAACGTCTCCGGCGGCGGCGTCCCGAAGCTGCCGGTCCCGGAGATCGTGGTCGAGCCGGTGACGGGCGTCGTCGGCGACGTGCAAAACGAGCGCAAGCACCACGGCCGACCGTGGCAGGCGTTGTGCCTGTGGTCGATCGAGGTCATCGACGCGCTGTACGACGAGGGTCATCCGATCGGCGCGGGAGCCGCGGGCGAGAACGTCACCATCGAGGGCCTCGACTGGGCGACGATCCTGCCGGGCGTCCAACTGCGGATCGGTTCGGGCGACGACGCCGTCGTGGCGGAGATCACCGCGTTCGCGATCCCGTGCAAGAAGAACGCGCAGTGGTTTCGCGACGGCGACTTCACGCGCATCCTCCACGACAAGCACCCAGGTTGGTCACGCATGTACGCCGCGGTAATTCAGGGAGGCGTCGTACGGCCTGGCGATACCGTCGAAGTCATGAGATCCGAACTGGGACCAGTGCTGCCGAGCGCAGCGTTGAACGAGAAGTGGGGTGGTTGGTGAGCGGGCGCAAGATCGCGCTCGTCACCGGCGCGTCGCGCGGCATCGGAGAGGCCACCGCCCGCGCCCTCGACCGTGATGGCTTCCGCGTCGCGCTCGCGGCGCGGTCGGTCGAGGACATGCAGCTCGTTGCCAAGCAGCTCGACAACGACCCCGTCGTCTTCGACATCGACCTGTCCGACCGGGATGCGCCTGCCGCGTTGGCCGACGGCGTGTGCACCGTGCTCGGTGGCGTCGACGTGCTCGTGAACAACGCCGCCGCAGCCGCTCGTTTGTCGACCGTCGACACCGACGCGAACGTGATCGACGGGTTGCTCGCGGTCAACGTGCGCGCGCCCCTGCTGCTCGTCGCCGCGCTCGTCCCGACGATGCGCGAGCGGGGCGGTGGGTCGATCGTCAACCTGTCGTCGGTGTCCGGGGTCGTCGGCACGCCGCGGCGCGCTGCCTACGCGGCTACGAAGGGTGCCATCGACGCGATGACGCGCTCGCTCGCGATCGAGCTCGGTCCGATGGGGATCCGCGTCAATTCGGTCGCGCCCGGTGTCGTCGACACCGCGTTGTGGGCGCGCAACAAGGCCGTCCCCGGCGTCGTCGAGCGCATCGAGGAGCAGACGCCGTTGCGTCGATGGGCGACGCCCGAAGACATCGCGGACGTGATCGCCTTCCTCGCCTCCGACGCAGCGCGCTTCGTCACCGGCGAGACGATCGCGGTCGACGGCGGCATGTCCCGCACGCTCGACCTGTACGGCGGCGAGGTCTAGCGGGGTCAGTCCTTGAGGCGGCCGGCCTCGAACGCCGCGGCCTCCGCGGCTTCGAGCTGCTTCTCGACGATGTCGATGCCGCCGTCCCAGAAGTGGGGATCGGCGAGGTCGCAGCCGACGATGCGGCCGAGATCCTCGGGCGCCATCGATCCACCCGACGACAGCATGTGCAGGTAGCGGGGCACGAAGTCGGAGCCCTGCTCTTCGTACTGCCGGTAGACGCTGAGCGCGAGCAGTTGCCCATAGGCGTACGCGTAGACGTAGCCGGGCGTGCCGATGAAGTGCGGGATGTAGCTCCACCAGCTGCGGTAGCCGTCGGTGATCTCGACCGCGGGCCCCATCATGTCGGTCTGCGTCTCGGCCCACAGCTCGCCGAAGCGCTCGACCGACAGCTCACCCTCGGTGCGGCGGGCGGTGTGCACGCGATCCTCGAACCGGTTCATC
>DASVEG010000065.1:0-8221 GCA_036380695.1 Acidimicrobiales bacterium | reverse complement strand
CAGTTCGTCGAGCAGGTTCGACCGGGTGTAGCGGATCGTCGCCGCCGTCCCGGCCGCGCCAAGCACGACGACGGGCGCAGCCATGTGACGGACGAGGTCGACGACCTTGGCGACGCTCCACGGCGCGTCGACGTACTCGGGCGAGAACACCCCGCCGGGGCTCAGCCCGAACCACCGCAGCTGCAGCCACATCACGACGAGCGCGACGAGAAAGCCAGGGACGGCAACGCCGACGAGCCCGGCGACGGTGACGGCGTAGTCGCCGATCGACCGCTGCCTGACCGCGGCGTAGACGCCGGCCGGGAACCCGACGGCCCACGTGAACGCGAGGCTGAGCACGCCGAGAGCGACCGTCATCGGCAGGCGCTGCGCGAGCAGCGTCGAGACCGGCTTCCCCCACGAGAACGACATGCCGAAGTCGCCGCGAAGTACGCCGCCGATCCACTTGACGTACTGCACCCAGACCGGTTCGTTCAGCCCGTACTTCGACGACAACGCGTCGAGGTGGGCCTGGCTCACTTGATCGCCTTGGGCCGAGAGCCGCGCGACGAGCGTCGTGAGGTAGTCGCCCGGGGGCAGTTGGATGATCGCGAACGCGACCATCGAGATGACGATCAACGTCGGGATCATGACGACGAGTCTCCGGCCGATGTAGCTCAACATCGCTGTACGCCGACCCGCTCGCCTCGCCGTCGTTGGTCTCCCGGGCCGGCGGCTCTCGAGAGAGACATCCCGTGGCATTGATACCACCCGGCCTGCGCGCCCGCCGGGCAGTTGCGGGCGCCGCGGCCACGCCGCTTTTGGTCACCGCGCGCTCCGCTTCTGGTCACGAAGTGGGCTCCTGGCCCAGTTTGTGACCACAAGCGACCGGCAGTCCCCGTCCGCCCGCCCTCCGCCGGCGCGAATGCCGCCGCCGCTGGCGTTCCGACCGGTTAGCGTGCGCCGACCATCGGCAGGCACGACGGCGTGTTGCGATTCAGGGGGGAACGTCATATGGCGGGCATGGGCTCCGACGAGCGGGGTGGCGGCGCACCCGTCGCAGGGTGGGAGCCGGTCGGCTTCGCGAGGCGTTCGAACCTCGTGCTGCGGCCCGTGGGGTTGTCGCGACGTCGCTTCTTGCAGCTCGGCGCGGCGACGCTCGTCGTCACCGCGGTGGGTCCGGCGTGCGACAGGAAGTCGGATGGCAAGGCGGGCGGGGGCTCGAAGGGAGCGAAGGAAGCGCCGATGCTCGCCGAGCGAGTCAAGGCCGGCGACCTTCCACCGCTCGAGGAGCGCCTGCCCGAGAACCCGCTCGTCGTCGAACCGGTCGACGAGCTGGGGGAGTACGGCGGCACCTGGACAGGGATCGTCGCCGGAGGCACCACGAACCCCTACTTGTTCGTGCGCACGATCGCGTACGACATGTTGCTGAACTGGGACCGGACGTTCACGCGCACGGTTCCCAACCTGGCGGAGTCGATCGACGTCAGCGACGACGCGACGACGTTCACCCTCCGGCTGCGACCGGGCGTGAAGTGGTCGGACGGCGAGCCGTTCACCGCGCACGACGTCGCGTTCGCGTACAACGACGTGCTCAACAACGAGAGCCTCACCGGGGCGAAGGCGCCCTTCTGGCTCGTCGCAGGCGGCAAGCCGGCCACGTTCGAGGCGGTCGACGACGCCACGGTCCGAGTGACCTTCGCCGCGGCCAACGGCATCTTCCCGTACCGCCTCTGCAGCCCGTTCGGCAACGACCTCGTGGTCTACCCGCGGCACTACTTCGAGCAGTTCCACCCCGCGCACAACAGCTCCGTCACCTCGGGCGAGGTGTTCTTGGAGAAGGCGGGCATCGGCGGCGCGGGCGTCGCGACGAATGCCGACGTCCCGACCCTCCGTGCGTGGAAGATCACCCAGGCGCTCGGAGCGGGCAACCGCGTCGTCGCAGAGCGCAACCCGTACTACTGGAAGGTCGACACCGAGGGCCGCCAGCTGCCGTACATCGACCGCGTCGTGTTCGACATCGTCGACGAGCCGTCGGTCGCCCTGCTGAAGGCCACGAACGGCGAGCTGTCGCTGTCGACCGGCGCCGACTCCCTGGCCGACGCGACGAACAAGCCGGTGCTGGCGCGCAGTCGCGAGTCGGGTGGCTACAAGTTCTTCGACATCAACGACAGCGGGATGAACCAGATGATCATCTCGCTCAACCTCACGCACAAGGATCCCGTCAAGCGCGAGATCTTCCGGAACCGCAACTTCCGCATCGGGCTCTCCCACGCGGTCAATCGCGACGACCTCATCAAGGCCGTGTGGGCCAGGCAGGGCGAGCCGTGGCAGCTGGCACCGAAGCGGGAGGCTCCGTTCTTCGACGAGGAGCTGGCGAAGCAGTACACCGAGTTCGACCTCGACCTCGCGAACCAGCACCTCGATCGCGCGTTCCGGCAGCGCGACGGCGACGGCTTCCGCCTCGGCCCCGACGGCAAGCGGATCTCGTTCCTGCTCGACGTCGCATCCAGCGTCGTCGCGTCGTGGGGGGACGCCGCCGCGCTCATCGCGGGGTACTGGCGCGAGGTAGGCGTCGAGATGCGGGTGAACTCGGTCGACAACACGCTGCTCGTCGAGCGGACGTCGTCGAACAGCCACGACGCGGCGGTGTGGTCGGGCGACGCGGGCCTGCTCGATGCGTACCTCGACCCGCGTTGGTACATGCCCTTCGGGCGCTTCTCGTACTACGCCGTCGGGTGGGGGCTCTGGTACAACGGCGACCCCGCGTACGCCGACCAGGTGCCGCCGGCAGGCCCGAAGCGGCAGATGGAGCTCTACGACCAGCTGAAGAGCACGTCGGAGGACGCCGAGCGGGCGAGGCTCATGAAGTCGATCCTCGAGATCGCGAAGGAGGAGTTCTACGCGATCGGCACAGTTCTCCGCACCGGCGACTTCGGGATCGTGAAGAACGACTTCAAGAACGTGATGAGCCCGATGCCGGGCGGCTTCATGTATCCGCAGCCAGGGCCGAGCAGCCCGGAGCAGTACTTCATCTCGTCGTGATCCTGGGCTGACCCGCCGCGTCCGACGGTCGCTGAGCGACGACCGTCACCTCGTTGCGGTTGTGGAACAGCTGGCGAGCGAACACCACCTCGTAGGCGCGGCCGAGCGACCCGAGCGAGCGGCGCACGTCGCGTACGGGCGATCGCGAGTCGACCTTCAACGTCACGACGATCGTCCCGCCAGGGACCACGCGTCGGGCGGCCGCGACCATCAAGTCGCAAGAGGTCGCGGGCACCATCCGCATGTCGTTGACGATCACGTCGAAACCCTCACCGACGTCGGTCTCCGCGAGGAACCGGCCCGCGGTCTTCGCGAACGGGCGGACGAGGGGGTCCGACGCGAGCGACGGGTGGAGCGCGCCGGTGTCGACGGCCCACACCTCGAACCCCCGCGCACGCAGCACGCGCGTCCAGCCGCCGGGGCTCGCGCCGAGGTCGAGCGCGCGACGGCCGCGGCCGTCGGGTGGCGGGACGAGGGTGAACAGCTCCTCCAGCTTGAACTCCGAGCGGGAGATCCGCTCCGCCCGCCGTGCGAGGCGGATGCGGCCCCCCGGCCAGTCGGAGAGCGCGAGGTGCGCCGGCGTGACGCACACGTGCGCGCCCGATGCCGCGAGGCACAAGCCGACGTTGACGGCACAGCCGCTCCGCCGCACGTCGACGCCGTCGTCGGCGAGGTGGCGCGCGGCCGCCGCCCTGACGTCTTCGGCCGCGAGGTCGTGGTCGCCCGCGCGCCACGCTTGCAGCGCGACCGAACGCAGACCGCGCTCGCCGACGGCGCGGCGGGCGGCCTCCGCGACCGCGACGACGTCCGGCTCGGTGACCGTCGCCACGCTCGCCGCCAAATGCCGGACGAACGTCACCTGCGAGGACGCGCACGCGTCCGCGACTGCGGCGACGTCGGGCCCGGCTATCGCGCCGAGCTCGGGCTCGAGGATCGTCACCGTCGCGGACGGGAACGTCTCGCGCAGCTGCGTCTCCGCCGCGCCGACGAACGGCGCGGCGGCGGAGAAGAGCGTCGGGGCAGGGGTTCCCGGGTCGGGTATCTACGTATCATCGGCGACGGTGACACGCGCCGTCGTCGTCTCGACCGCGATGCCAGTCCGGAGCGCGGTCGACGAGCTGTTCGACCTCAGCTCGGTGACCAAGACGTTCACGGCCACGCTCCTCGCGGACCTCGCCGCCGGCGGCGTCGTCGACCTCGACGATCCCTTGTCGCGCTTCGTGCCGCGCGACCAACGCGGGCCGACCGACGTGACTCTCCGCGCCCTGGCGTCTCACACGGCGGGCCTGCCCGCGGGCGGCCCGCTGGCGACGCTCGACGAGGTGCTGGACGCGCTGGCCTCGGCGCCGCTGTCGCCCCGAGGTCAGTACCGGTACTCGAACCTCGCGTACACGTTGCTCGGACACGTGATCTCGACGGCCGCCTCGATGCCGTTCCCCTCGTTCGCAACGGAGCGCATCCTCATCCCCCTCGGGATGACCTCGACGGCGTTCGAGAGCGACCTCGACGGGCGCGTCTTGGCGAAGGGCGCGCGCGCCGACACCGGCGAACCCGTGGGCCCGCGTGACCCGGTGCCGCTCCCGGGCGCCGGGAACCTCTGGACGACGCCGACCGACCTGCTCCGATGGGCGACCGCGTGGGTCGACCCACCGCCGTCGCTCGCCGACGCGATGGACCTCGCACTGCAACCACAGGTGCGGCTGCCACCGTTTGCAGGCGTGCCGTTCACCTGGCGGCTGCCGTCGCTGCCCGGTCGCCGCGCCATCGGGCTCGCGTGGCGCATCGAGCACGACGGCCTCGTGTGGCACACGGGGGGCAGCCCGGGGTTCACCACCTTCTGCGGCTTCAACCGCCGCGACGGTTCCGCGACCGTCGCGCTCGTCGCGAGCGGGATGGCGCACCTGCCCGACTCGGTGCGGTCGTTGCCGATCGTCGAGCGGTTCCTGCGCTATCGCGCCACCGTCATCGCCACCGCGAGGGCGGGCCGGCTCGTCGCGGCGGGTCCCGTCACCCGACGGCGCGCACCGCGGCCACCGTCGCCGCGATCGAGTTGATCGTCGAGAACGTGTCGCCGGCGAGAACCTCGTCCGGGAACTCCGCGTCGAAGGCGTCCTCGACCACCATCAGCAGGCGTACGAGCGCGAGCGACGTGAGGCCGGCGGCGAAGAGGTCGTCGTCGTCGCCGACCTCGTCGAACGGCACCAGCAGGTCGACGCTCTCCTCGACGATCGTGCGCACCCGGGTCAGCACCTCGTCGGTGGCGACGTCCGTGTCGGGCGGCATGCGCCGATGGTATTTCCACCGCCGGGCACGGAGCTGTTCGTCGCCCGCCCGGATCGGCGGCATCGCGCTTCTATCCTGACGGCGTGGGTGGATCGACGTCGGGCGACGAGGCCCCCGCGACTGCGGAGGAGAACGACGGCCCCGACGGTAGCGGCCGGGCGGGGCTGCGATACCGCCAGTCGGCGGTGGACGCCAACGCATCCTTCGACCAGCTCGGCGAGCCGCTGCACATCCCGCGCAAGAGGGTCGTTCGCAGCCTCCTCGGCGCGCTCGCTCGCGCCGCTGGTCGCGTTGGGTTGAGCGCGACCGCCATCGCACGGCGCGGTCGCAAGGTGCCGTTCGTGCCGCAGATCGAGCTGGCGGACTGCGGGGCCGCTTGCCTGGCGATGGTGTTCGCGTACCACCGGGTCGAGTTCGACATGAGCCGGATCCGCGCGATGACGGGCGCGAATCGCGACGGGGTGACGGCTCGCGCCATCGTCACCGCGGCGCGCTCGCTCGGCCTGCGCGCGAGGGGCGTGCGCTCGCCGCTCGACGGGCTCGTGAACCTGCCGACGCCGGCGATCCTGCACTGGAACCTGAACCACTTCGTCGTCTTGGAGTCGTGCGGGAGAAACGGGTCGGTGACGATCGTCGACCCCGCGCTCGGGAGGCGCGAGGTGGAGCGGGACGACGTTGATCGCGCGTTCACCGGCGTCGCGTTGCTGTTCGAGGGGATCGACCGCGACGCACCGTCGGCTGGGTCGCGAACGAGCCCGTGGAGCCTGCTCTCGGGCATGACGCGTCCACGGCGGCGCTGGGTGATGGTGCTGGCGCTGTCGTTGCTGTTGCAGCTCGCGGCGATCGCCGTGCCACTCGCGACCCGGGTGGTGGTCGATCGCGCGGTTCCGAACCAGGACTACACGGTGTTGCGGGTCCTCGCCTTGGTGGCGATCCCGTTCCTGTTCCTGTTCGTCGTCGTCTCGGCGCTCCGAGCGAGCGCGCTCGTGATCCTCCAGGCGCACCTCGACTTCTCGCTCGTCACCCGCCTGACGTCACACCTGTTCGAGCTGCCCTACGCCTTCTTCCAATCGCGCTCGGCCGGCGACCTGTTCATGCGCCTGCGGTCCAGCTCGGTCGTCCGCGAGCTCTTCACCAGCACCACCGTGTCCGGGCTGCTCGACGGGACCATGGTGCTCGGGTCGCTCGCCGTGATCCTCGTCGTCGACTGGCCGGTCGGGCTGGTGGTGCTCGGGCTCGCGGTCGTGCAGACGACCGTGCTCGTCGCCGCGTGGACGCCCTACCAGTCGTTGACCACCGAGATGCTCGAGGCGCAGTCGCGGTCGTACGGCGTGATGATGGAGATGCTCGCTGGCGTCGAGACGTTGAAGATCGCCGGCGCCGCGAGCCGGGGCGCCGAGCGGTGGTCGAACTTCTTCGCGCGCGAGGTCAACGTCGAGATCCGGCGCGGCAACCTCGACGCCGTGTCGGACTCGCTCGTCACCGGGGTCCGCACCATCGCGCCGCTCGTGGTGCTGCTCTACGGGACGCACCGGTTGCTCGACGGGTCGATGTCGCTCGGGACGCTGCTGGCCATCGTGACCCTCGGCGCCGCGTTCTTGAACCCGGTCGCGTCGCTCGTGACGACCGTGCTCCGGTTCTCGGTCGTCTACGGCTACCTGCAGCGCATGCAAGACATCCTCGCGACGCCGCGCGAGCGCGACCTCGGACACGCGACGCCGCTCGACCGTTTCACCGGCACCGTCGTCGTCGACCGTGTGTCGCATCGTTACGGCCCGACCTCCCCGCTCGTACTCGAGGACATCTCGTTGACGGTGAAACCCGGCGCGTCCCTCGGGATCGTTGGCGCGTCCGGGTCGGGCAAGTCGACGCTCGCGATGATCGTCGCGGGGCTTCACGTCCCCGCGGTTGGCCGCGTGCTGTACGACGGCCAAGACCTCGCCGTCACCGACCTCGACACGGTCCGGCGTCAGATCGCCGTCGTGAGCCAGCAGTCGTACGTCTTCGCGGGGACGATCCGGTCGAACATCACGCTCGGCGACGACGACGTGCCGCTGTCCGAGATCGAGGACGCGGCGAGGGCCGCGTGCATCCACGACGAGATCGTGGCGATGCCCATGGGTTACGACACGATCGTGTCCGACGGCGGCACGACGGTCTCCGGTGGCCAGCGACAGCGCATCGCGTTGGCCCGCACGTTCCTCCGGCACCCGGTGCTGCTCGTGCTCGACGAGGCGACGAGCGCGCTCGACAGCGTCGTCGAGGCGCGGATCTTCGCCCACGTACGCGAGCGCGGGCTCACCCGGATCGTCGTGGCGCACCGGTTGAGCACCGTCGCCGACAGCGACGTCATCGTCGTCATGCACGCGGGCCGCGCCGTCGAGATGGGCAACCACCACGAGCTGCTCGCGCGTGACGGCCGCTACGCCGAGCTGGTCAGGGCGCAACGATGAAGGCGGTGACGGCGAAGCTGCCAGAGGCCGCGGTCGCCCGCAGCCGCCTACGACACGTGTTCACGCGCCGGATCGCCATCGCCGTCGCGTGCGTCCTCCTCATTCCAGCTTTGGGCCTAGCGGTCATCGCGTCCGGCGTCCTCGTCCCGCCCTGCGAACGGGCCGGAACACCGGGCTCCGAATGCCCGGAAATGCCGTCTGACGTGCAGGAATAGCGCACGCAGGCGGCGAATTCTCTCGGTGACCGGTCCCGGACCCAGGGACCCGGCATGTGAGGGGGGGAAACATGGCAAAGGACTACGACGCGGGGGTCACCGAAATCGCAGATCTCGATGACGACACGCTGGCCGAGGTGGTCGGCGGCGGCTTCCAGCTGCCCGACCTGAGTGTCGCCTCGATCACGATCATCACGGATCGCCCGATCTAGGGACTCCACAGCATCCGGCGGTGGGGGGCCCCGG